>CALFRH010000326.1 GCA_937919225.1 uncultured Parvularcula sp. | reverse complement strand
AACTTCTCGATTGGAAATAATTTGGTCAATCGGCACTAAGAGGTCCGACCACCCATTGCTTGCAAAACGGGCGCCCCCTTTCGTTGTCAGAACCGCTTCAACCCCTTCACGCGTATTCGCATACTCTAGCGCCTCGCCAACCCCCATGACCATGAACGCGGTTGCCAAGGCATCGGCGGTCATTGCATCGGGTGCCACAACGGTGGCACGAGACATTTTTGATTGCGGCATACCAGTACGTGGCGAGATGATGTGAGAGTACGTTGCCTCCCCCGCCATAAGGTCCCGGGCACCATTGCCGCTGGAGGCTATAGCGGCATTTTGCACCCGAATGACCTCGGACAGGGTTTCAGACGCTCCCCCTTTTTCCGCAATGCCAATTCGGTATTGCGGTATCGTTGCATCGCCGTACGCACGAATATCGCCGCCAATATTGATCATTACCCCGTGAATTGATGGCAGGGAGGAGACGATCTTTTCAACCGTCTGATCGATAATCCACCCCTTTGCCAACCCATCGACGATGAACGAAACAGATGAAGGGCGCCCGACTGATGTGTTTTGAGGGTCCAGCGCAACATCGGCGGCGGAAATGTCCGCTGCCCTTTTGTTCATTGCAACTGGCAACGGCGAAACGCCGGTCTTCGCTGCTTCCCGCCATGTGTCGACGACATCCCCAATTCGGCAGCTTAAGGCGTTTTTTGTCGATGTCAGAAACCCTTCGCACAGGGACAACACGTCAAACAACTCTTGTGAGACGACCCCTCCATCACTCATATTGAGGTTTGAAATCTCTGTTTCACGCTGCCATGTGCTGAGTATCTGTTCCAGACGCTCAATCTCTCCTAGAGCCATAGCGTGGGCTCTTGCAGCAGTCGCTTGATCCCGCGTGGACACGATCATCTCAAAGGACGTCCCCAGAACATATTCACTCCGAAAAGTGAACGTCTCCGCCCGAACTGCTGTAAGACCACTTAGAAAGCAGCCAACGATTGCCAGTGTTAGTGATATTCGACGCACCATCTGCGGCTCCTACGCATCGCCCCCTTTGATTGCGAATAATTCTTACTGTCAACCATAAATGATAACGATTCTTATTTGCGTTCTGTTAACGCCTGTGATAGCGCCCACCCCGCTAATGCGAGTCATTATCATTATTAGCTTATCAAATGGGGTACTTATGTTACGGGCAACCAGCAAAACACTATTATTTCTCGGCGCTTCGGCGCTTTCGGCCATCGCTTCGGCCCATGCACAGGACGGCGCAGAATCGGAGAACGCCGAGTTCTTGGGCACAATCACACTGGGGGAAAGTAAGCGGGCCGTCCAAACCGACACCGCCACCCCCATCACCGTGATCAACCAAGGCGAAATCGACGACCGCCAAGCCAGCACCATTGCTGAACTCATCGACTCCGTCCCCGGCGTTGCGCTGGTGAATGGCGGCACCCCGGTGGGGTCAGGCATCAACATTCGTGGGTTTGGCGCCAATGGGACGTACGGGACGGACCACAAAGTGGCCATTATCGTGGATGGTGCCACAACGGGGTCGGAAGAAATCTACCGTATGGGGAATCAGCTTTTCACTGACCCCTACCTTTACAAATCCGTCTCGGTCACCCGCGGCCCTGTTGGGGGATTTGAGTTCGGGTCAGGCCTCATCGGCGGCCTTGTACAGCTAGAGACCAAAGATGCATCTGACTTCACCAATGGTGAAGTTGGGTTCAAAGTCGCAGCAACGGTCGGACTTGCAACGAATCAAGATGCCTATAACGGCTCTTTCATTGGGGCCTTTCAGCCGACGGAGAACATCGAACTTCTCGCCAATGTCGCATATCGTGAATCTGACGATTATGAGGATGGAGACGATAATGTTATTCCCAACACGGCATATGACCTCCCCTCCTACCTTCTAAAGGGACGGTTCAGCTTTGGTGATGCTCATACAGTTACAGCGAGCTACACTCAAACAACGATTGCTGAACGCGATGTAGATTACAACACCTTCGGGGATTTCCCCTTTGGTAATGTAGACCGGGATATCGACTCGCAGACTGCATCGCTTCTCTATAATTTCGCGCCAACAAATAGTGACCTCATCAATACAGATGTGTCTGTCACCTATGCCAATCAGGAAATCGAATCCCGTTCGGTTGATCCAGATGATGATGGGCTTCCTAGTCTATCGAACGCGGATCATCAGTATGAAACGCTACGGTTTAAGATCGCCAATTCAACTTTCTTCGAAACAGGGGTGCTCGAACATGATCTGAGAGCTGGTGTTGAATTTATAGCTAAAGAGCGGGCAACAGCCACCTCCGCCCCAGGAGGGGAGGATGATCGCATAGCCGTATTTCTAATCGACAATATCAACTTTGGAAACGGCTTCACTTTCAGTCCGGCACTTCGGTACGAAACACAGTCTATCGAAGGACAAACCCTCGCCGGTTTTTCCAGAGGTCGCCCCGTTGAATCCATATCGGACGAAAATGATAACAGCGCCCTCATGGGTGGTGCCTCTTTGCGCTATGAGTTTGATAACGGGCTCGCTTTCTTTGGCAGTTATGCAGAGACGGAGAGTTTTCCCATTCTGGATGACATTGGAAACTCCGCTGGCAAATTTGACATCGCCGAAAAAGGTAAAACCTACGAGGTTGGCGGATCATACTACAAAAATGGTCTCTTCAACGACGGGGATACCCTCGCGGTAAAGATCAACTATTTTGATAGTGAAATCACAGACGTTACGTCAGTTGATTTTCTTGGTGCCGATGAAATTGAAATTTCTGGTGTTGAGGTGGAAACATCCCTTGCCCTTGAATCTGGCTTCTACGTCGACTTTAACGGCTCTTTCACTGATACAACGGCCTTCGACATTGACCCAACGCCCGACGATTTCACACCCCTAGTCGTCGAGCATGATTACGAAAATGCCGCGCCGGATGGCTTTCGTCTAACCGTTGGTCAGAAGTTTGGAGAAACACTGGACCTAAGCTTTGAAGCGGTGCGCGATCAGGATAATGATCTGCTTTTGTACAGTCGCCGTGCAGATGACCGGTCCGAGACTGTGTTTGGAGATGGTTTCTCCGACGCGGAAAGAGAAGGCTTCACCATCTACAATCTTCGGGTGACCTACACGCCGGACGTCGGTTTCCTTGAAGCTCTGCAGGTGCGGCTGGGAGTCGAAAATATCTCCGATGAGCTCTACACCCCAGCACAGGCCACACGGACCGCACCCGGACGGAACGTGAAAGTCACAATTTCAAGCTTGTTCTAACGAGCATCAAGGCCAATAGTTTGGCGGGGGAGAGAAGAGTACTGCCGGGCCTTATGCGCCCGGCAGTACGCCATACAGAACTCAACCCAAAGCAAGGAGGCAGACAAGATGTCCGTCACCGACTCCCTTATCCAGACCGCCCGCGGGACGATAGAGACCGGCGGCCCCGTCTTTATTCTACTCCTTCTTGTGTCTATTATCACTCTTACACTGATTATAACGAAGGCCCTCCAATATATGGGGGCCCGTGTGGGGCGCCATCGCCCCCTTCGTCTCGCGCTGATAGCATTGGATCAGGGTGATGTTGAAGAAGCCAGTCGCCTCCTTCATTCGTCAAAGCACTTTCTTGCGCCCGTCTTCTCTTTGGGACTGACGATAGAAGATGGATCCGGTAAAATCGGTCGCCTTGAGGCCGAGGCTGAGACAAAGTTTCTGCCCCTTGAACGAGGATTTCGTGTTTTCGAGACAGTCGCACAATTGGCCCCCCTACTTGGCCTATTGGGAACCGTCTTGGGCATGATTGAGGCCTTCCAAACCCTTCAGTCGGCTGGTTCACAGGTTGACCCCGCGCTACTCGCCGGGG
>CALFRH010000325.1 GCA_937919225.1 uncultured Parvularcula sp. | reverse complement strand
CGCTACCACTTCTGTCGGACGGCCACCGCCGGTTTCGTCTGTTGTCAGAACATCATCACGCATAGGCAGGGCCACATCGACGGTGGAGGCCATGGCCTCGACCCCATCAATATCCACCTCCTGGAGCTGTTCAATCCACCCCATGATAGAGTTCAGCTCTTGGGCCATCGGCTCCAGCCGCTCATCAGGCAAGGCGATGCGCGCCAGGGACGCCACCTTCCGTACCGTGTCTTTATCGATGCTCATGGAAATCCTTTAAACGTCTTGGTTCCTAGAGGGGGCCAACGAGAAATGTGGCCGCTCAGCATTTCGCGCCCTACCAGCGCGCGACAAAGCTGTCGAGGAGGGGCTGTCGGGCGGAGTTAAAGCTCACCCTGCTGTAGCTGCTCAATGACCCATGCCCCATCCACATGGACGTAGGACCGGCCCGCAAAGGCATGGAGGCTGCGCGCCATATCCTTGCCCGCCACCTTTTCAAGATAGTCGGACAGGGCGGTCCCCGACGCCATCGCGCGGGTCGCCCCTCGCCGCAACCGCAAGACAGTCATGCCGCTGGCCTCCGCGGCCGCCTCTACCATAAGATAAGAGCAGGCATAGATCGCGTCCCGGTCGCCGCCTGCCCAAAGGTCATCGAGTGTCCCTCGGCCCAACGCCCCCACACATTGCATCCTCGCTTTGTCACGCCACTCGGACGCCAGACCCGCGGTCCACACCCGCGACCGCACGAGGGCGCCAAGGGCCATGGCCTCCGCCGTGCCCTCATGCCACCAAAGGGGCTCACCCTCGGTGGGGCCCGCTTGGAATTGGCGGTGGTGGGCAAGTTCATGGGCAAGATTTTGCTCCAGCGTTCGGCGGCCGAGGGGCGACGGGCTATCCCAGCCGTCCCCCTCTAGCCGGACGACAATTTCTTCCGTCGTCGCATGGGCCTTAATATCGAGGCGGGCCGCGCCCTCACGCCGATGAACAATGCGCAGCGGCGCCCCATCGATAGGCAGAGAAAGACTCTCAGACAGGGGGGTCCGCACCTTGTGAATGACTGCCTGGGTCCAAGCGGGCGGCTCCTCAGAAATGCCCTGCCCGTCCGTAAGACTTGCCAGCACCCCAAACCCTGCGCAAACGATCCCAATGACCAACCCTGACACGATGGATGCCGCCTTTCTCGCTGCGATGGCCGACTTCCCGCCGGGGCCCGTCCTCGGCCTCGACCTTGGAACCAAAACCATTGGCGTCGCTGTCTCAACGCCTGACCGAAGTTTGGCGACCCCGGTGACAACGATCAAGCGGACGAAATTCACCGCCGATGCCGAGGCCCTCCTCGCCCTCGCCGCGGAACGGGGTGTGGTGGGCCTCATCCTCGGGCTGCCCCGCAATATGGACGGCAGCGAGGGGCCACGGGCCCAGTCCACCCGCGCCTTTGCCCGGAACCTGAAGAAGAAAACAGAGCTGCCCATCGCCTTTTGGGATGAGCGCCTCTCCACCGCCGCCGCAGAACGCGAACTCATCGCGCTGGACACCAGCCGCGCCAAACGGGCGGAGATGATCGACCAAATGGCCGCGAATTATATTTTGCAAGGCGCGCTGGATAGGTTGCGGAGTGACTAGAGGCACTTTGCCCTCCCCCGGGATTGTGGGAGTCGTCCATCATTCCAACGCTTAGCGTTCCCCACGGCCCGAAGGGTCCATGGGGTCCAATGGCTGAAAACACTGTCGCGATGCTCTGTGGACCCCACGGATAAACCGTGGGGAACGAAAGGCACGCAGTCGCTGTGGTTACCTCTAAAGTCCGAGATGGGCACCGGGGTCGTAGCCGCGGTGAGGCAGGGTATTTGAACCAATCCACCCTAGACGCCCCGCCCATTGCGCGGCAAAGGAGGGGCTCATGAGCGCCCCTAATCATCTCACCGATATTGCCTCTCTCTCTGATGAGGATTTCCACCATATTTTGAGCCGATCCCTCGCCTTTCGGCGAATCATGGATGAGGGGGCAAGCCCGCGGCCGACCCTACAACACCGGCTCCAATTCAACCTGTTCTACGAGAACTCGACCCGCACCAACCTCTCCTTTGAGGTGGCGGCGAAGCGCCTTGGCGCCATTGTCTCGGTCGTGCCGGTGGCGGCCTCATCGGTGCACAAGGGCGAGAGCAAAGTGGACACGGTTCTCACCCTTTGTGCGCAGGGGGCGGACTATTTAGTCCTCCGCGCCACGGAGCCCGGCACCATTAATGAGGCCATCGCTGCCATCAATGCCGATGGCTATGGCACCTCTGTCATCAATGCGGGCGAAGGCGCGCTCGGGCACCCAACCCAGGGCCTTTTGGATGTGGGCACCGCCCTCCTCGCCCTGGGGCGTACCCCGAAGGACAGCCTCGAAGGTGTCACCCTCACCATTTGCGGGGACATCGCCCATTCGCGGGTTGCGGCCTCAGCCATCGAAGCCTTTCGCCGCCTTGGCACCAATATCCGGTTGGCGGGGCCGCCTTCCCTCCTGCCCGACGCAGCGCCCGACGGTGTTGCCAGCCTTCACAACGATATGGACGAAGCCGTCACAGGCGCGGACCTCATCATGGCGCTAAGGGTACAGCGGGAGCGCATGGCCGATAACGAAAGTCTTTCCGGGGACGAGTTTCACACCCGGTATGGCATCAACGCTACGCGCCTGGCGAAAGCCAAACCCAATGCCTTTGTCATGCATCCGGGCCCCATGAACCGCGGGGTGGAGATTGACGGGTCCCTCGCCGACGACCTTAGCCGCTCCCTCATTCGCAGTCAGGTGACCCAAGGGGTCGCCCTACGGATGGCCGTCCTGGAGTGGCTGGAAGAGAGAAAAACGTAAATGCTGTCCTTGTTCATCATCATCGCTGCGTACCTCCTTGGGGCGGTCCCCTTTGGCCTTGTCATCACCCGTGCGGCGGGGCTGGGGGACATTCGCACCATCGGCTCGGGCAATATCGGCGCCACCAATGTCCTCCGTACAGGACGGAAAGACCTGGCGCTGGCCACCCTCATCCTCGACAGCGGTAAAGGCGCCATCGCGGTGGGCCTTGCCGCCCTCCTCTCGGGCGGCAGCCAGGTGGACATGGCGCTGGCGGGCGCCGCCGCCTTTCTCGGCCACTGCTTCCCCGTTTACCTCAAGTTCAATGGCGGCAAAGGCGTTGCGACATTCCTTGGCACCATCCTCGCCTTGAGTTTCCCAGTAGGGTTGGCCGCCTGCGGCTTCTGGCTTCTTTCCGCGCTTATCACGCGATTTTCGTCCTTATCCGCTCTTGCTGCCGCCGCAGCCACGCCGCTTATATTTCTCGCTAAAGGCCAGATTGCGTTTATGCTCGGCGCACTCTTCATGGTGGTGCTGATTTATGTGCGCCATCGGGCGAATATTGTGCGACTCCTAGACGGCACAGAGCCCAAAATCGGCCAAAAGTAGACCTTCGCAGTCGCGTCAGTAGATTCGTAGGCGACTCGTCAAGAAGCCACAAATTGGCATTTTATATCGAATTAGTATGCTGAAATGGATATAAGTGGCTTTTGTTACCAAATTCTCTTGCGTCCCAAGGGACTTCTGGCATTGTGCGGCGCATCAATCGCCGACCGTACCCTCTAAAGGGTGCCCTCCAAGGGGTAACGGGGGTCCGGCAGTCCAACCAAAGAAGGCCGTTCATGTCCGCTAAAAATGTTATGAAGACCATCAAGGACGACGACATTAAGTTTGTCGACCTGCGTTTTACCGACCCACGGGGGAAGTGGCAGCACGTCACCTTTGACGTCGCCATGATTGACGAAGATTTCTTTGCAGACGGCAGCATGTTTGACGGTTCGTCGATTGCAGGCTGGAAGGCGATCAACGAAAGTGACATGATCCTGATGCCAGACACGGAGACCGTCATCCGCGATCCGTTCTTTGCGCAGCCTACCCTGTCCATCTTCTGCGACATTCTAGAGCCGTCTACGGGCCAGCCTTATGGCCGGGACCCGCGCACCACCGCGAAGGCAGCCGAAGCCTATTTAAAGTCCACCGGTATCGGCGATCAGGCCTTCTTTGGTCCTGAGGCGGAATTCTTCGTCTTTGACGATGTTCGGATTGCGACCGATCAAGACCATATGGCCTTCTCCATCGACAATACCGAAGGCCCTTACAATATGGACCGTGAGTATGAGGGCGGGAACCTCGGCCACCGCCCACGAGCCAAAGGCGGCTACTTCCCCGTTCCCCCTGTGGACTCCGCCCAGGACCTGCGGTCTGAAATGCTGGTCTACATGAAAGAAATGGGCATCACCCCAGAGAAGCATCACCACGAGGTGGCGCCATCGCAGCACGAATTGGGGATGAAGTTCAACACCCTCGTCGAGATGGCTGACCAGATGCAAAAGTATAAGTATGTGGTCCAGCAGGTGGCGCATGCCTTCGGCAAAACCGCAACCTTTATGCCAAAGCCCGTCCATGACGACAACGGCTCCGGCATGCATGTGCACCAATCAATTTGGAAGGGCGGCAAGCCGACCTTTGCTGGTGATCGGTATGCAGACCTGTCTGAAACCTGCCTACATTACATTGGCGGGATCATTAAGCACGCTCGCGCGATCAACGCGTTCTCGAACGCGACCACCAACAGCTATAAGCGTCTCATCCCTGGGTTTGAAGCCCCGGTGATGCTGGCTTACTCCGCCCGCAACCGGTCCGCTTCGGTTCGGATTCCGTGGGTGTCCTCCCCCAATGGTAAGCGGCTTGAAACGCGCTTCCCTGATGCCTCTGGCAACCCATACCTCACCTTCGCGTCCTTGCTCATGGCAGGCCTTGACGGGATTGAGAACCGGATCGATCCAGGCGAAGCGATGGACAAGGACCTTTATGACCTCTCCCCAGAGGAACAAAAAGGTCTGCCTACGGTCTGTTCGTCCCTTGAGCAAGCCATCGCCGCCCTCGACGCGGATCGTGACTTCCTCAAGAAAGGCAACGTCTTCAACGACGACCAGATTGACGGCTATATCGAGCTGAAGATGGAAGAGGTCTCTCGCCTCAACACCACGCCGCACCCGGTCGAATTCGACATGTATTACAGCGTCTAAGGCGCACTATACCCCTCAAGCGCTTCCCGCCTGATTTTGGTGCAGAGATTAGCGGGGGCGGCGCTTGAAAACAGAAAATGAAAAAGCCGGGCCTCAGAGCCCGGCTTTTTTTTGAGCGTTTGGCCTACTCAAGCCGCGACCACAGTCGATCTAGCCACTGATGCCGTTTGCCAGTGCTCGACGGGGTCAATCGGATAGACCGGCCGCGGCAAGGACGTCCACTCAATAGAGCTGATATCAGCGGTGGTCAGGCCCGGCCCATCGACCTCATGCACCTGGGATGTATCGGCGATGGGCTCGAACGCCGCGCGGAAGTGACCTCGAGACTTTACAATGACAGCGTTGGCCGTCCGAACATCGAGACCCGCCACCTCAAAATATTCAGGGCTCAACACCTGATGCCTCAGGGTACAGACGACAATTTTGACCTCGCCATCATTCACCGAGAGGACTGCTGACGGGCCTAGGCGGACATTCATCCCCTCATTAATTTCGGCTTTCCCAACAAATTGGCCCTCGAACAAATGGTCTACACGAACCGGTGTTGCCCATTTACCGGATAAGGCGTTTTGCTCTTCCGCATTAAAGACAGCATCAAAGGTTGCGCCCTCACCGGCCTCAACTGCCCGCTCAACTAGCGCGGGGTCGAAATAGACCCCCGCCATCACATTTCGAATGCCCGCTTCTGCAAACGCTTTCAAAAGATGGATCGTGTTCCCACGGCCACCGCCGCCAGGATTATCCGCAATATCCGCGTAGACCCGCGGCGCGGCCGCCCCATTTGCTGCTGCGGCCTTCTCCAACTCAACCGCATCGGCAATCGTATTGGGGCTCGCCACAAATCGCTGGCGCATCCCCCAAGCCTTTTGCGCCAAATCATCGCAAAGGGATGTTGCTGCATCCTGATCATCCCACGTGGTCACACAAATTGCGAAACCATTATAGGGCGTGTCGCCAAAGGAAAAGCCAGACAAAAGCGTGACATTGGCCACCTCCTCCCGCTCCATCAATTCCTCGGCATACACCATAAGTTCGCCATAGGGTTTGTCCGGCGCCGTCAGTTGCGCCACCTGCGCCGTTACAAGAGGCAACCGCTGGTAAGCGACGGTCGCCTTTTCCCCCAACAAAAGACGCTGAAGGTGCTCCGCACATTCCTTCGCGCGGGCAACCTGGTCCACATGGGGGTTTGTCCGATAGCCCACCAGAATGTCAGCAGCGGCCACCATCTCGTCGGAAAGATTTGCATGCAGATCAAGTTCAGCGACGATGGGGATTTGCGGCCCAACGATGGCGCGAACCCGGGCAAAATAGTCGCCATCCATATCGTCAAGGGCCGTCGTCCGTCCCGCCCCGTGGCCATAGATAAAGACACCATCGACCGGTCCGGCCTCCCGAAGGCGCTGCTCAATATCATCAATAAAACTGAGATAATCATCATGATCGAGGGGGCCGCCGGACTCCGCAGCGGTGACCAAAATGGGAACGATCTCCCAATCGCCCACATCACTCAAGCCCAAATACCCAACGACGGCGCGCAATTCTTCGCCCTGTAGGAGCTGATAGTTCTCAAAATCGACGCGGCGGGTCACCGGCGCAAAAACATTTGCCTCCAAGATTATCCCAAGAACCGCAATTCGCTTTTTCGACATCTCAAAATTTACCTCTGATTTCAGGATATCAAGTAATAGAATATGTTTCCATTTTCTAGCCCTAACCACCGGAAGAAGGGTTGCCGTATGGCCACAGGCTCCCTTAAACTTTTTACCCAAGCCTCAATAGAAAGTGCGGTCAGTCGTGAGCACCATCACTAAGCCAGCAGCCAAGGCGCCCGCGAAGGATGCCAGCCCGAGAATGACCAAGGGAGAGCGCACGAAGGAGCGTATTCGCCAGGGCGTGCGCAACCTACTGGCGAGTCGCGACTTTATGGATATTGGCATTGACGATGTGGTTGAAGAAACCGATGTGCCGGTGGGATCGATATACTTCCATTTCAAAAACAAAGACCGCCTTATGGAAGAGGTGGCTGAAAATGGGATCGAGAGCTTCTTCGACTATTTTGTCGATATCGAAGAAGAAGATCTCTTTGGCGCGATCTTTCTTTATTGCTGGCGCTCCACCCAGCAATATGTCGACCGTCGCGGCGATACGCAGCTGGTCCAATGGTATTTGGGCCGTCAGCGGGACCGACTTGAGGCAGGATGGATGCCGCGCCGCATTGACCTTGTGAAAAGGCTAGCCGCCATCGCCACCGCGGAAATAGGGCAGCCCGAAGTCGCGCCCGAAGACATTACGCTCATCGAAACGCTGATGACGGGGACCGAACAAATGCTGATCTTCGGTGCCGACCAAACCACCGATATTCGCAAAACCCAGGATGAGACGCCCGTCGCTTTAGCGAAGCGGCTGAGCACCAGCTGGTATCGCGCTATTGTGGGACCGGCTTATGTCCTGCCCTGTAATGCCGATGACACCATCAAGGGCATCGTGAAACGCACCAAAATGTTGCAACGCCCTATTGATTTGGGATAGCGGCCAGACAGCCTCAACCTCCCTCCACAGACGATAAGGGCGCAACTGCCTTTTTCGAAAACCAACGGCGCCATTTGTGTTGGCCGGCAGCGCTAATGTGACTACACCATGCCCAAAGGTGTGTGCGCGGCCTTCGCATTGACCTCCCTAAAGCGGATGCGTTGATGCGTCTTTCGGGCCCAAACGGCACACAAAATCGTTGGAAAAGCGCGCGTTGCCAAACGTCGCGCTCCTGGAGGATTTTTAATGTCAACGACAACTTCCGCCCCGGACGAAAGTCTTGTGGGCGCAAACCAAGCCTCTGTCTTCAAAGGGGTCGCCACCCTGGACGACATTCTGAAGATCGAAGCGATCCCCCTTGAGGATCGCGACATACCTGAGACGGTACTCGATGCTTTTAAACTCGGTGGCGGGGACGCTGGCGATAATGAGGCGCTCGTCTTCATTCCCGATGGCGAGAACTATGAGATGCACCACCGATGGACCTTTGCTCAGTTCATCGCAGAGATCGAGCGGACAGCAGCAGGGCTCCAAGCGGTCAGCGACGTTGAAAGCCCCACAATATCCTTCCTACTGCCCAACTTGCCCGAAACCATTTTTAGTTTATGGGCCGCCGCCTCCATCGGAAAAGTGAACCCGGTGAACCCGTTGCTCGAACCGCAACAAATCGCCGAAATTCTAAATGCGGCTGAGGCCGATATTGTGGTGACCATCAACCCTGTGCCGGGGGCAGACCTCTTTGAGAAAACCATCGCGGCGGTCGCTGATGTGCCGTCCATCAAAACGATCATCACTATCGATCCCGCCCGATATGTTGGTGGACTGAAAGGGGCCATTGGGTCCCTCCTCGGACGCTTTAAAGCGAAGGCACCGGGCAAGCGTCTTGTCCCGTTCAATCAACTTCAGAAAATGGCACCAAGCACACCACCGGTTTTCACCAAGAAAGCTGATGACGTATGCGCCCTATTCCATACCGGCGGCACGACCGGAACGCCCAAACTGGCGCAACTCACCCATCGCAATTTGGTGACCCTCGCATGGGCAGCCACGGAAAATAGGGTTGAAGACCTCCGCCGACGGAATTTTACTGGCCTTCCCTTGTTCCACATTAACGCCGTAACAGTAAATGGGATTTGCACCTGGATCCGTGGGGGGAGCTGTGTGCTTGGCCCACCCCAGGGCTATCGCGCCAAGGGAGTAATCCCCAACCTGTGGAAGATCGTTGAATACTATAAGATCGCAGCGATGAGCGGCGTGCCCACCATCTACCAGGCTCTTTTGGACTATCCGAATGAAGGTATTGATATCTCCTCGCTAGAAGCCGGGTTTTGCGGCGCGGCCCCCATCTCCAAACCTGTCTTTAATCGTATCCAAAAAAAGACTGGCATTCGCCTCCTTGAGGGCTATGGCTTTACCGAAGGTGCTGGGATTACCGCCACCAATCCATTCGACGGCGAATCCCGCATTGGGTCCGTCGGCCTGCGGCAACCCTATCAGGAGGTGACGATCTTCGTTGAGACCGATGAGGGACAATATCGCCATGGCGCGCCCAATGAAATCGGGATCATCGGTGTACGCGGGCCTAATATCTTCAAGGGCTATGTTCGTCCTGAAGACGACGCGAAGGCCTGGGTGCCGGACCCTGACGGCGGCCAGCGCTGGTATAATACCGGTGATATGGGGCGCATCGATGAAGATGGATATATTTGGCTAACGGGCCGAAAAAAGGAGTTGATCATCCGTGGGGGCCATAATATTGACCCCGGCGTTATTGAAGAAGCGATCGCAAAGCATCCTGACGTCGACATTGTCGCGGCCATCCCTTCACCCGCTCCCCGCGTGGGCGAAATGCCGGTGGCCTATGTCACCGCACGGCAAGGCGCACAGATCGACGAGGAAACGCTTCTCGCCCACGTGCAGCCTATTATTCCGGAGCGCGCGGCCATCCCAAAACGTATCTTTGTGGTTGATGATGTGCCCCTCACCGCCATCGGCAAGATCTTTAAGCCTGAGCTGAAAATGCGCGAAACGGACCGTGTGGTAACAGATCTACTCACCCCGCTTTTGCCAGATACACCGTTCACCGTGTTAACGGAGCGGCATCTTACCCATGGACAGCGAACAACCATCACTCTCCATAAAGAGAGTGTTGATCCGCAGACAAAAGAGAGGGTGACAGAGGCCCTCCTGCCCTATTCCATCGAATGGACCCTGGCGGCGGCGCGTTAATCGCTGACCTCCCAACAAAAGAAAAACCCCACAGCATCAAGGTGAACGACACCGATGCTGTGGGGCCCATCCGTTGGCAGGAAAACGACGGCGTTATTGTTCCCGCGTCAGCGTAATATCACTGCCATTTTGCGTGAGAATAGCGCTATTCACATCGCCGTCATGGCCACGCTGGAACGACACGGCGAGCCAGCGGGTAGACGCATTTGGTGTATTCTCAACCAGAAAGGTAAGCGGACCCGTTTGGATAAGCGTCCGGGTACGATTGTCATACTGACCCAGAATTTTTACCGCGAGCCCACCATCGCGCTGACGCAAGACTTTCATCCCGTCAACAGGCACACTGCCATGCGCGCGTAAGGAAGATGCCGGCATGTCGGACGGCATATTGTAGGTCCCGACAAAGCTTTTCAAATCATCTTTGTTAAGATTATTGGGAACAGTGATCTCCTGGTGGCATGGCCACTCCATCACATCGCAGATGGCACGTCGCACTTCGTAATAAACGCGAGACCCCTGCTCCCCATTGGTAAAGATGACGAAGCCATTTCGGTCATCGATGAACCCCTCCATCCAGGCGCGATAGCTTTCATTAGCACCCGCATGGTGGAAACGGCGATGTTGGCCGCTGCCCACAAGCTGGGGTCCGAGGCCAAAGGGGCTAACCCCCACCTCCGTCATCATGTCTTGGGCAAGCGCTTGAGGAAGGAAACTCCCCTCCTCCCCATGATAGCTATCCATAAGAGCGATCATCATCGCCGCATAGTCCGTAGGCGTTGTCCAAAGACCGGAGGCTGCCATTTCCGGAAAGGCATGCCACCCCCTTGGCTTCGCCACCAGCTTCCCTTTTTTGTTATGGGCATAGGCAATGTTCCCATGAGAAGCTGGTAAGGGATTTTCGTAGGTACTGCGCGTCATGCCGAGAGGGCCAAAAATCGTCTTAGCCGTCACCGCCTCAAAGCTCTTGTCCATCACATCTGTGAGGATCAATTGCTCTACCGTTGTTCCGCCACCGGAATACCGCCAACGCGTCCCCGGAACATAGAACGGCTCCACCGCTGGGGTTTTTGCAGGGCCCGTTCCTTTCAGCGTTTCCACCACAGTGGGAAGTGTTTTACCGGGCAGGAAGTCTGGAAATCCGTGAACGGTCAAACCGGCCGTGTGGGATAGGAGCCCCCGTAAGGTTACCGGGCGGTCTGCGGTAAACTCATTGTCCGGGACCTGCCAGGAGGCGAGGTACTCATTCACCGGACGATCAAGGTCGAGCGTGCCATCGGCAACAAGCTTCAGCGTCGTGGTCGCGGCCCCCACTTTGCTCAACGAGCCGACGGAGAAGACGGTCTGTTCGTCCACCGGCTCGCCGGTTTCGACGTTTTTGACCCCAAACCCTTTGGCCAGCAGGACTTCTCCATCTTTGATGATAGCGATGGAGACCCCTGGCACACCGTGAACGGCCATTCGTTCTTGGAGGGTCCACCGCACCGGATCGTCCCCCGCCGTGCGGACCAGCGGGCGAAGCCCTGTCTCAATCTCCTCCACCAGGGCATCTATATCTTTGTCCATGGGTTCAGCAGCCAGGACGCCCTGAGCGCTGATCGCTATCCCCAATAACGCCCCGCAGAGCGGCTTCACAATTCTAGACACTTGATTTTCCTTATCTTGGGGCCGCCACCGTTGGTGGAGGCTGGCTCACCGCGCCGCTCTTATACGCCACCGAGGCTATTTGCGTACAGCGTCCACAATTTGCATTACCGTTTCCCGACGGCTTGGCTGGTCCTCTAAGTTACTGAGGACCACGACGCCCAACCCATCCTTCGGAAACATCATCACAAATGCGCTAGCGCCCACCTCGGTGCCCGCCGCAAACCAAATGGTGGCCTCATCCTGTTCGGACACGGTAATCCCCAAGCCGAAGGGCGATGGCTCCCCGGTGCGTTGAACCTGGTTGGTGGTCATGATTGCACGCTGGGCCTCTGGCAGGGCGGTCCCATCCAAATAGCCCCGCATAAAGCGAGCAAGATCGTGGGCAGACGATATAAAAGCGCCGCCCCCACTTTCCCGCGTCACGTCAGACCCAGCAGGCGAACGAAGACCACGATTAGTTTTCGGTTCGTACCCCGGCGGTGCGCAGAGGTAGGAGGATTCCACCGGCTCATCGTCGCGGGTTGGATCACTCGTCTCCGGCCAAGCATTGGCGCAATAGCCCCGCGCGCGATGTTTTATGAGTGTATAGGGATTATCTAGCTGGGTCGCCGTCATCCCAAGGCGCTCAAAGAGGAGAGCGTCCATCGCCACCGGAAAGGCGCTGTCCGAAGCGCCTTCAATCGCGCAGCTCACAAGCGCGTACCCAGGGATGGAGAAGCGCACCTTCCCCGGTTCGTGTAGCAACGGATCCCGCGCGTACCACGCGACAGAGGCGGCCACCGTTGGAAAATGCTTGATGGAATAGGCCTCCTGCTTATCGGGGTCCAATATTCGCGAAGGATGCCGGTGTCGTACCCCGCCCATATGCCCCAAGAGCTGGCGGGTGGTGATCGGCCATTTCTTCTCCGGATAAGCCGGACAATAATCCTGGAGCGGTGCTTCTAGGTTGAGCTTACCGGCGGACGCCAACCGATGGGCCGCGGTTGCCGTCAATATCTGAGAAACACCCCCAATCCGGACCATGGACTTGTCCGTCATGGGCACATCATTTTCAAGGTCCGAAAAGCCGTAACCCTTCGACCACACCTGCCCATCAGGCATGGCGATACCCACCGACAGGCCGGGAATATCATCCCGCGCCATGATCTCAGTAATGCGGGCATCAATCTCAGCCAATTGGCGTTTTGAAGGCCCCGCCATCGCCCCTGTCGAGCCGACGATAAAAGCCGTTGCCAGCGCGACGCTCAATAAAACTAGATGACGCATTGATGAGGTCTCCACACCGATCCGAAACGTTATAATAGAACAAAATTCTATTATAACGTTTTTGGCACTGTGTCAAAGATCGGTGTGAGGACCATTACCCCTTGACGAGATGCCGGGAGCGCGACGAGCACACCGCACCGATCATCGAGAAAGGGGCTTTCTCTTCTATGACGCGCTTTGGGATGCCATCGCGCGGGTCACAAAATAAGTCGTTTGCTCACCGGCATTCGCATAAAGACGTTCGCCACTGCTCCGATCTTGAACCTTTGCGAACTGCGCGGCCAAATCATCGGCCGTGCGCGCTTCGGGGGGTAACCAGACCCCTTCGGTTTCGACGAGCTGGGTGACCGTGAAGGACCCAGCCGCGGCGGACATAATTGTTCGAGATGGGGCGTCCTCAGACACAAGGTAGACGACCGCAGGCGTTACACTTTCCGGGTCGAGGGTTTTCGCAGCGGGCTCCGGCATGCCCAAATCATCCGTCATTCGCGTAAAGGCCGTTGGCGCTAGGCAATTCACGCGGATGTCATATTTAGCCCCCTCCATATGGAGTGTGTTCATGAGACCCACCACACCCATCTTGGCCGCGGAGTAGTTTGATTGACCAAAATTTCCATAAAGGCCCGATGGCGAGGTTGTGAAGACCACCCGGCCATAGGTCTGTTCCCGGAGGAGTGGCCATGCCGCATGGGTGACAATTGCACTTCCCCGCAGGTGCACGTCGATCACGGCGTCAAAATCGTCCATGGTCATTTTGGCAAAGCTCTTATCCCGCAGGATACCCGCATTGTTCACCACAATATCAAGGCGACCGTAGGCGTCTTTGATGGCGACGATCATCTCTTGCACCGCGTCCACATCGGTTATGTTCGCGCCGTTGGCCATGGCCTTCCCGCCCGCCGCAATGATTTCGTCAGCCACCGCCTGCGCCGCGACGGGGGAACCCCCCTGCCCATCTCGGGTGCCGCCCAAATCATTCACCACCACCGTCGCGCCCCGGGCCGCTAATCCCAGCGCATGGGCGCGTCGCAGCCCATTGCCGGCGCCGGTGACCAATGCCACGCGGTCGTCAAATCTGATTGTCATTTCTATTACCTTTGTTCCTGAAGCGGGGGATTGATCAGCCCGCTATTTCACGTTGCCAACTTTTTGGCGGGACGTGACGAACAAGACAATAGCGCTTATCACCGGATGGCGGGCGGCCATTTGTCCAAGGTCAGGGCGTCGTATGCAACACCGCCTTTCACGACCATGTGGGTGTTTCGGGTCTCGCGAATATCCTCTAGCGGATTACCATTGAGCACCACAAAGTCGGCAACCTTCCCGGCCTTAAGGCTGCCAATCTCATCTTCGAGCCCGAGGAAACGCGCACCGTGCAACGTGGCACTTTCAAGGGCCATGATGGGATCCATGGCCTCCGCCAATATCTGAATTTCAAGATGAGGAGAATAGCCGGGCCATTGCCCGTGGCTCCCAATCGCGGCAAAGCCCCCCTTCTCTACCATCTCTCTCATCCCCATCGCCTGAATGGCAAATGCATATTCCGCTTTTGGACGAAGCCGAGCGGGCGGCGCCGGTTGAAGGAGGGCTTCGGGCATATATCGGAGCAAGCGTTCATCCTCATCCAACTTTATTTGTGCCAGGAAGAAATTCTCGTTGGAGACCCCGCCCGCGACACCCAAAGTCATATTATGGGTGAAACCCGCCATGCCGTAAAAAGTGGTCATGTCGTGATAGAACGGCACTTGGACGGGAATATGCTGCGTGCCGGTATACCCATCCAAAACAAGCGAAAGCCCATGGGACAGGTTACCCTTTGTCAAATGCGATGTGGTGGCAAGGCCGAGTTCCGCTGCCGCCGCGGCAACCATCTGACGCTCTTTCCGGTTACGCTCCCGCAAATATTGCTTTGAAGCCACGGCCCCAAAACTCTTCCGTTTCCGCAGCTCATGGCGCGCATCGTCTAGGGACGCCAGTTCCACATAGTAGGGCTCAAAATCCCATCGAAGCTTATCAGCCCCGGACATCAACCGTGGCCCCGTGATCAGTCCCGCCTCAACCATTTCGCCTTGCGCAAAATAGGGGTCTCCCCAATCTGACGGCGAAAACCCTGTGGTCACACCGGATGCAAAATCAGCCATCATACGAATATTGGTATGGGGCGTCACCCGACCCCACAATGAGGTCACGCTGTTGTGCATATCCACAATGCCCGGCATGATCGTTTTGCCCGTGGCATCATAGATGCGTTCAGTACCCGACAAATCGCAATCGCCGACGCAGGCCAACCGACCGCCCTTTACCACAAGACTGCCTTGCTCGACGATCTCGCGATTTTCCAAGGTGATGAGCCGCGCCCCCGTGACGGCAAAATCCTTTCGGTTCGCGCGGGGCTGTTCAACAGCAATCGATGAGGACTGAATATCGCCTGACTGAGGGTCATACTGATAGTAGGTGGAGGCCGCCACAAATTCGAGCGTTCCGTTGGGTAACCAATGGGGATCAATCCCGCCATTGGGGCTAACGCGGCGGGCCCGCACAGCGTCCGGCGCGCCTTTGGACTGGCGCAGTTCGACAAAAGCGCCTGGCTTGGGAATATCTGCGACGGGCAAGAGGAAAATATCGGTATTTTTCTCGAACGCAATCAACCGGCCGTCGGGCGATAACACCGCCCGGTCAGCATAAGCGGTTCGCACCAGGGGCTCCGCTTCACCCGTGACGGGGTCCAGTCGCATAAAGTCGGTAAAGACATCGCGGCCGAAATAGGTGTCGCGGGTATAGTAAATTTTCCCATCCTGATGCTGATGAACCGTCGGTAGTGCCCGTGACCGGGGCGCACGGTCCACCCTTTTCAGCCGCTCCGGCGCACCGCCCTCTGCGGGGATGCGGAAAATGGTCCGGCCGGGCGCATAGTAAGGCGGAATACCTTGATCAAGACGTTCGGGCGTCACCACAAAGAGGATCGATTTTCCATCAGGAGACCAACTTGTATTCACAAGAAGATCGGTGATCCGCATGAGTTGTTCAGCTTCGCCGCTCTCAACATTGATCCGCCATAGAGAGTTCGTGTTGTCTTCCGCCCGCTCGGTATAGGCAAGATATTGGCCGTCAGGGGACCAAGTGGGAGCGTGTTGAAACGCATTGCGATCATCGTCAGGGGTCATGCGCCGGGCCCCAGCGCTGGGGTCAGCGAGGTCGTAGAGCCAAATGCGCCCCAGCGCTTGAACGGCCACTGTCGTCCCAACAGGCGACCGACGAGCCCAACGTAAATAGCGCGACCGAACGGGCCCCTCCAAATCGAGCTCTATCGAGGCCCGCGTCATTTCCGACAACTGCCGATCAACCACTGCCGTAAAGGGAACCTGGCTTACGGTGGCGTCTTTCACCTGCACCCGAACAATGCGGCCATGTTGGGAGATGTAAATGGCTTCGGAGTCTGCTGACCACGCCATTGCAGGAAGCGCGCGGGAGGCCTGGAGCAGCTCATCATCGGTCTCGGTAATGTCGCGTTCAATCGGGTCAAGGAGCATTCGCTCCTCCTCTGTTGCGAGAGTCTTTACCCAGAGAGAATTGCGCGGCCCATGCTTAATCCCCTTATAGTCCAAATACTCCCCCGGCAGTCGCCGACCAAAGGCAAGATACTGACCATTAGGAGAAATCGTGGGACCCGTCACCCCCCGCAACACCTCCACCGGCTCCCGGCTATCTTCGCTCTCCTCTAAGGACAGAGCCGCCACGAAATAATTATCGATGACACTAATCGCCTTCATGTTCCGGGCGTCATGATCATGGTAATAGAGCGTGGATCCATCCGGCGAGATGGACGGGCCGCCAGTTCGTCCCTCAACCACCAATGTCGGCTCTGCCCCGCCCAAGGAATACCGCCAAAGCCCCATCGAAATATTCCGATTACTGTTCTTTTTGCGCTGGGCAATGATGAACTCACCATCCGGTGACCAGGCTGGCTCGCTGACCCGGATGTCCTCCTCATTCACCACAATCTGAGGGTTCGTCCCATCGGCGTCCATAATCCAAAGATTAGCGTTCCCAAGACGGTCAGAAATGAAGGCAATTTTCGATCCGTCAGGCGAGTATTGCGGCTGCGTGTTGAGGGCGAGACCGGACTCTTGGGTCTACGCCGTTGACTCGCCGCCCTTGGTCGAGACTTGATAAAGATGACCCAAGAGGTCGAAGACCAGGTGTCGGCCATCCGGAGATGCCGTGATTGACATGAAGGTGCTTTGGTCCGTTTCAAAGCGGATGCGGCGCGGCTCCCCCCGCGGGATCGTCACGTCCCAATTTGCCCGATCCTCATTGTCTACGATGACAGCGGACCCAGCATCATCCTGCGCAAGCGCATCAGTCTGACTTGCCGTTGGGGACGCTTGCTGTTCGCAACCATTGAGGAGCAGCGTAAAACAGAGAAAAATAAACCAAACCGATGGTAAACGCCGTTGCATGGGTCGCGCCTTTACTCGCTTGACGAGGGCGCCGCTCCAACAATGCCGTAGGATGAGGCTCGCCCCTCGTAATAGAAGGTAGTTCTATTATTTCAGTAAATTGGGAGGAGCCGCAAGGAACCTTGCAACATAAAACGCATATCGGGCGAGACCTACCCTATATCGCCGCCACTAAGAGACGCTTTAAAGAGCGCTCCACACGATAGATAGAAGCCGAACCATGTCGATCCCATCATCCCCCCGCCGCCCTTTAAGCGCGCCCCCGGCCACACCAGCCGATGATCATCAAGAACGGCCGCGCTCGACAGCAAGCTCCTCTTTTCACGGGGAAAGCGTGGGGCGGCATATTGGTGAGATTGCGACCCCGGCGCTAATCGTCGATGCCAACAGAATTCAGCGCAACGCCGAAGCCATGACAGCGCGAGCGCATTTATTGGGCGTAAAACTGCGACCGCATCTTAAAACCTGCCAATCATTGCCGGTGGCCAATCTTCTCCTCGGTGAAGATTGGGACACCGCCGCCGCCGCGACCCTCATGGATGTGCGGATCTATTTCGAGGCTGGGCTTAAAAACATTCGTTATACGTCGCCATTTGCGCCCACAAGTGTTGCTGCTGTGGCCCCCCTCATTCGCGAAGGGTTGCATTTTGAAGCCATTGTCAGCGATCAAGACCTTGCGGCCCTCCTTGGCCTTGAAGCCAAACGTCATGGGGTGGTTCTCAACCTCGTGATCGAGCTTACCGTTCAAAATGGCGAGAGATCAGGCGTCGACCATGGGTCTGAGGCCTTCATTGCTTTGGCCAAATTCATTGATCAGCATCCTCACCTTGCCCTTGTCGGCATTTATGCCGACGCGTCAGCGGCCGCCGGCCACGAAGA
This sequence comes from uncultured Parvularcula sp., assembly GCA_937919225.1. Taxonomy (GTDB): domain Bacteria; phylum Pseudomonadota; class Alphaproteobacteria; order Caulobacterales; family Parvularculaceae; genus Parvularcula. Next base: position 707 of record CALFRH010000325.1, on the reverse strand, counting down.
AAGAGCAAAGAGAATTGCAGCGATCGAGCACCATCGTGAAACGCTGGCCGAAGCTCAAAAAACGCTGGCAGGGATTGGTATCAGTGTTGGGACCGTTTCAATAGGGTCGACCCCAGCGCTTACAGAGGCCCTATCCCTTAATGGTGTCACGGAGGCCTGCGCCGGTCTTTATGGCTTTCAGGATCTTGAGCAACACCGGGCGGGGCTAGCCCGCCTTAATGAGATTGCGATTACGGTGCTGGCAACCGTTATTCAGCACTGCGACAAAACGGGCCGCATCTTCATCGATGCCGGCAGCCTCACCCTCGCCCAGGATGCATGCGATTCTTATCCGGATAAGGAACATGGTTTTGGCCTTGTCACCAGCGTTCACGATGCCTCCCCCCTTGGCCCCGGGGACATTGTCGTCACAAGCTTTAGCCAAGAACAGGGCGTGATCGCTCGCCGCAATGGCGAACCTGTCCCCACCGACGAGCTACCGGTGGGCGCCCGTATCCGAATTTTGCCAAACCACGCTTGCGTCACCGTCGCCGTTCATCGCGGTTATCACGTCGTCAGTGCCGACGGGACGGTGACCGATTATTGGCCAAGGACGGGCAGCTAGAGCACCCGCGCGATCTGCTTGGATCAGAGAAAGTCGGCTGACGCACCGGAAACCTGCTGCATTTTGGACCATTGCAAAATCGACCTTAAGGTTTCTAACAAAG
>CALFRH010000324.1 GCA_937919225.1 uncultured Parvularcula sp. | reverse complement strand
CATGGGGAGGGCTCGCACCCCGTCGCCATCATATTACACCGCCCGGAAACTATTATCCATGCCTAAGTCCCGACAGAGGGTCAGCATGATGTCCTTGGCCGAAACGCCCTTTTTGAATTGCCCGTTAAGGGAAACGCGAATGGTCTCGGGCACCGTGGTCCAGGTTTCCCCGGTGGCAGCAATAGCCGTTGTGTCCGTCGCACCAAAACCCGCGGCGTAGCAGCCAAAGGCGCCCGCCATGGGCGTGTGGCTATCACCGCCCGCAACAAACATGCCGGGGCTTAAAAGCCCCCTTTCCGCCAAGAGTGCGTGGCAGATCCCCTCCATGTCGAAGAAGGTCTCGACCCCATAGTCGCGGACAAATTCGCGGGTTTGCTGCAAAATAGCGGCGGAGGCCGCATTCACCGCAGGCACATAATGGTCAGAGACAATTACCACCTTCGAAGGGTCCCAGAGGCGCGCGCCAAGCTCTTCAAGCCGCGGTCGCCACCGCCGGGGCCCTGAAGAATCATGGGCCATCAACAGATCGACCCCTACCGTGACGATCTCTCCCGGCATCACGGCATCGCGACCAGCGGCCCGCGCAATGATCTTTTGAGATAGTGTCTGTCCGGTCACGGTGATCCTGTCGCACTGAGAGCCCTCGACATTTGCAGACGAGAGTTCAATAAGGGTATAAAAGTATATCATTTGACGCTCGCCGCCAACCACCCTGAGGGAAACCCCATGTCTGCGACGAAAAAACGAGAAAATTCAACAACTTCCTTTGATTGGCAAGATCCATTTGCGCTGATTGAGCAGCTATCAGAAGAAGAACGGCTGATCCTGGAGGCGGCCCGCGGCTACTGCCGGGATAAGCTGATGCCTCGGGTTATCAGCGCCAATCGCGAAGAGCGGTTTGATCAAGAGATTATGACGGAGCTTGGGACCCAAGGCCTTCTCGGTGCCACGGTGGCTGAGGCCTACGGCGGCGGCGGCGCCAGCCATGTGGCCTATGGCCTCATCGCCCGCGAAGTTGAGCGCGTTGATTCGGGCTACCGTTCAGCGATGTCGGTGCAATCCTCCCTCGTTATGTATCCGATTGAGGCCTTTGGCGACGAAGCCCAAAAGCAAAAATTCCTGCCCAAGCTCGCCAGCGGCGAGATGATTGGCTGCTTTGGTCTCACCGAAACCGATGGCGGCTCCGACCCCGGCGCTATGCGCACACGTGCGGAGGCAAAGGATGGCGGGTACCTGCTGAAGGGCTCAAAAATGTGGATCACCAACTCGCCCATTGCGGATATTGCCGTGGTGTGGGCGAAACTGGATGGGGAGATCCGCGGCTTTATCGTTGAGCGGGGGATGAAAGGGTTCTCCACCCCGAAGATTGACGGCAAACTCTCCTTACGCGCCTCCATCACCGGCGAAATTGTGCTGGATGACGTGTTGATCCCCGCAGAAAATCTTCTGCCGAATGTGAAGGGCCTGCGCGGCCCCTTCAGCTGTCTGAATAAAGCGCGCTACGGCATCGCCTGGGGCGCCATGGGGCGGCAGAGTTTTGTTGGCACGCGGCTCGCGACTACGCCATGGAGCGGATCGTCTTTAATAAGCCGATTGCCGGCACCCAGCTGGTCCAGAAAAAGCTGGCCGATATGCAAACCGAAATCGCACTGGGCCTCCAAGGGGCCCTGCGGTTGGGCCGGATGCTCGACGAAGGGGCATGGGCACCCGAGGCGATTTCCCTCATGAAGCGGAACAATTGTGGCAAGGCTCTCGACATTGCGCGCGTCGCCCGGGATGTGCATGGCGGCAATGGTATTTCGGAGGAGTATCACGTGCTGCGCCATGCCATGAACCTTGAAACCGTCAACACCTATGAGGGGACCCATGATGTACACGCTCTTATTTTGGGTCGCGCCCAAACCGGCATCCAGGCTTTCGCCTGATGGCTGAGTTCGCCCCCACCGTCCCCCGCTTTGAGGGCACCGTTTTCGCCGTTTGGTGCGAGGATGGCCCTACGGCCCAAACTCTTCGGGATGATCATCTCGAAGGGCATCTCCACCATGTCGAAAAGAACTGCGATCGGTACATCGTTGCGGGGCCAATGCGTGCACCGGGAACGGACGAAAATGCCGGTAGCTTTTTCCTCGTCATCGCTGATAGCGAAGCCGAGGCCCGCACCCTGTGCGAAGGAGACCCTTACTTTACCTGCGGCATGTATAAGACCGTCACCATCATGCAATTTACCCCCGCCGTTGGACAATTTCTCGGCGGAGTCATCTGGCCTTCCATAGAGGCGGTGCGCCCCTTTGCCGCGAAGGCCCGTCCGGCAGAAGGGTAGGTCCCGTGCAAACCGATCTCGCCCTCATGACCCTCCTCCACATACTGGTCTTTGTGTACTGGCTGGGGGGTGATCTGGGGGCGTTTTATTCAAGCCGGTTTGTGACGGATACGTCGAAAAGTGTCCCTGCCCGTCTTCTTGCCGCTAAAATATTGGGGGATATTGATATGGCCCCGCGCACCTGCCTCCTCCTGGCTCTGCCTACCGGATTGGCGCTTGCCAACGCAAAGGGGTGGATCGCCATCAATGGGATGTGGATTGTAACGGCCTTCGCGGTCGCGGCCATATGGATCTTCACCCTGTTTCACTTGCACCGATCTACCGCCCCCCAGAATGGCCTAAAGGCGGTTGATAAAGGCGCCCGCATTCTTTTCCTTGTGGGCCTCTCAGGCGTGGCGGCGGCAGGCCTCCTCAAATGGACCGCATTGCCCCTATTTCTCAGCCTGAAGGCCTTACTGCTCGCCTTTTGTATCCTGATGGGCCTCCTCATTCGGCAGATGCTCATCCCGTTTGGTGCCGCCTTTGGCAAGCTCGTTGCCGAGGGGGCCTCCCCGGACGTTGATGAGACCTTACGCGCCAGTCTTGGGCGTGCCCGTCCCTTTGTTCTTACGATATGGGTTGCCCTTCTCCTCGCCGCATGGCTGGGCCTTCGGACCCCGGTTTAAAGGAAATAGATCTATGCTGACCATCGTCACCTCAACCGCCAGCGACCTAGAGAAAGCCCTTGTCCAACGCTTAGGCCAAGATAGCGTGAGCAGCGACGAAGCCCTCCGTACCCTCTATTCCCAGGATGTGTGGGCCCGCGCGCCTCACCAATGCGCCCTTGTGGTCTCCCCCCGGGACACCAGCAGCCTCGCGGATGCCCTATCCACCGTGACCGCCGCGGGCTTTGCCGCGGTCCCCCGCGGGGGCGGCATGTCCTATACTGGCGGCTATAGTCCCGAAGAGGAAGGCACGGTTCTTTTTGACATCACCCATATGAACCGTGTCCTAGAGATCAATACGGATGATATGACAGTCACCGTTGAGGCGGGCGCAACCTGGCAGGATCTTTACCACGCCCTTAAGGATAAAAATCTGCGCACCCCCTTTTGGGGCCCCTTATCAGGTTTTAACTCTACCATTGGCGGCGGCCTTAGCCAGAACAACGCCTTCTTCGGCGCCGGCACCTATGGGCCCACCGCCGACAGCGTCACCTCCCTTTCCGTGGTCTTAGCGGACGGCACGGTCCTCGAAACCGGGACGGCCTCCACCGAGCATGGCAGCCCGTTTTTCCGCCACTATGGGCCGGACCTCACCGGGCTGTTCCTCGGGGACTCAGGCGCCCTGGGGTTCAAAGCCACCGCCACCTTCCGGCTGATGCCCTTTCCCGCGGTGGAGCGATGGGCCTCGTTCGAGTTCGCTGACAAAGCCGGTTGCGTTGCTGCCGCCTCCGCCCTTTCCCGCGCCGGGATTGGATGCGAAGTATTTGGGTTTGACCCTGAACTCCAACGGGTTCGGATGAAGCGGGCCAGCCTTGCCGCTGACATTAAAAGCCTCGCCGGCGTCGTAAAGGGGCAGAAGAGCATCCTGTCGGGCGTTAAAGAGGCCGCCAAAATTGCCATGGCGGGCCGCGACTTTATGGATGAGGCGGCCTACTCCCTCCATATTGTGTGCGAGGGGCGACACGAGGCGGCGGTCGATGCCGATATGGCCGACGCGCAGCAGCTGGTCCTAGAAGCGGGCGGCAAGGAGATTGAAAACACCATCCCGAAAGTCATCCGGGGCACCCCCTTTACCCCCCCGAACACAATGATCGGCCCCGACGGGGAACGCTGGGTACCGGTGCACGGCATTGTGCCCCACTCAAAGGCCCTTTCCACTTGGGCCGCGATTGATGCCCTGTTTGAGACAATGGCCGCCGACTTTGATCGCTATGGCATCACGGCGGGGTACCTTATCACCACCCTGTCCACGAACGGGTTTTTGATTGAACCGGTCTTCCTATGGCCCGACGCCCTCGACGACCTGCATAAAGCATCGGTGGAAAAAGACGTCCTTCATCGGATTAAGGGCTTTGACGAAAACCCTGCGGCCCGCGCCGTGGTGACAAAAGCCCGTAAGGGCGTGGTTGAGATTTTCAAAGGGGTGGGCGCTGCCCATTTCCAAATTGGCCGTACCTACCCCTATCGCGAGGGGCGAAAACCAGCAGCGCTATCCCTCCTCGACGCCCTTAAGCAGGCGGTCGACCCCGAAAATCGGATCAACCCTGGGGCGCTTGGGTTCGCCGTGAAATCCGGTTAAACCAGCAAGCATGACGGATCATGTGACACTGTCTGTTAAAGGATCGATTGCGACGATCACCCTCGACAGGCCCGACAAAAAAAACGCCCTTAGCCAAGCGATGTGGCAGCGCATCCCCGCAATCTTTGCCAAGGCGCAAGAGGAGGGTGCAAGGGCCGTGATCTTAACCGGCGCTGGCGGCAGTTTCGCAGCAGGCGCCGATATCTCAGAGTTTGAAACGGTTTACGCGACCCCCGAAAGCGCCGCGGCCTACTCCGCGGACATCGCCCAGGCGATGGATGCCGTCGCGGGGTGCGCCCTTCCGGTCATCGCCCAAGTTGAGGGGGCATGCGTCGGCGGCGGTTGCGGCTTGGCCCTTGCCAGTGATCTGCGATTTGCCGCCACGAATGCAAAATTTGCGATCACGCCCAGCAAACTTGGGCTGGTCTATTCCCTCAACGATACGAAACGCCTTGTGGACGCCGTGGGGTTTTCCCGAGCCAAAGACATTCTATTCAGTGGACGGCTTATTAAAGCTGACGAAGCCCTCGCCATCGGCCTCGTGGACGAATTAGTCGACAATGTGCAAGCGGCGGTCGAAACCTACGTCCATAGTATGGTGGCAAACTCGGGCTTCTCTCTTCGCACGACGAAAGAGATTATCGGCCAAATCAGCGCCGGGCAAATGGCCGACGATGACAAAACCCTCGGCCTTTTCCTCTCTGCCTTTGAGGGACAGGACTTTAAAGAGGGGTATAAAGCCTTTTTGGAAAAGCGAAAGCCGGGCTTTAGCGGCTAGAGCGCTTCGCGATCAAATATGTTCAGAGACCGGCAAGGTCAAAGTTCTAATAGTCATAGCCCTGAGGACGCATATCTTGCTTGGTCGCTTGAGCATAATGTTCCGCCAACGCGAACAGGGCGCCCTCTTCTCCCTTGCGACCAACAATTTGGAAGGCGTGAGGCAAGCCCTCGCCGGATAGCCCGGCGGGGACGCTGAGGGCTGGTAGTCCTGTCACATTGGCGAAGGCCGTGAAGTCCGCCTGATTGGCCGGCAACTCCTCCATCAGAAACGCCGTTTGGGGCGCTGTGGGCAAGATGAGCGCCTCATCCTCTGCCCAAACGGCGTTAAACGCCGCGGCGTCCTTGATCGAGCGATAGGCCTCCTCCACCCGCTCAGGCGACAGACCGGCTCCATACTGAAAAAGACTGGTCAAATGGGATGAGAAGCCATCTGGATCTTTCGCCATCGCCTCCCGGTGGGCTTTATATCCTTCAATTTCTGAAACAATGAGGCCATTGATCCGTGTCTTACCAAATTCATAGCCGTCAAAGGTGACCTTACGGCAACTAACATCAAGCTTCTCAAGAGTGGTGAGAACATTCTGAAATGACTTCGCCACGCCGGGCTCCACCGCCACTTGGTTCTGCCAATCGAGAACCGCCACCCGCTTTGGCAGGGCCTTCGGCCGGGGCGCATCAACCAGACCGGCATATAGGAGATGCACATCGGCCAGGGTTCGGCCGTGACATCCAATTGTGTCGAGGGTCGGTGAAAGAGGAACAAGCCCGGCATCCGGGATAGTACCCGCTGCCGGTTTTAGGCCATAGACACCACAATAGGCCGATGGGATGCGCACACTGCCCATTGTGTCAGTGCCAAGGGCCGCCGCGCAAAGGCCAGCCGCCACCGCCGCGCCCGATCCCCCTGACGATCCGCCCGGCGTATACCCCTCCCTATGGGGATTCCAGGTGGGGCCGAACCAGGGATTATCCGTCCGAGCACCAAGGGCGCCCTCCTCCATATTCAATGTACCAATAATGAGCGCCCCGGCTTTTTTTAGGCGCTTTACCACCTCGGCATCTTCGTCAGCGATCCGGTGCCGGTAGGCGCCGATCCCGCCGTCCCAGGGCAGGCCCTTCACCGCAATATTGGATTTGACCGCAATGGGGACGCCATCCAGATCCGACAGGGCAAGCCCCGCCTTCCACCGTTTGGTCGAGGCCTGCGCCTCCGCCGCCAACCGCTCATTGGAATGAAGAAAAGCGTTCAGTTGACGGTTATATTTGGCGATGCGCTGAATGTAGAGCTTGGCAACACCCGTCGGGGTCACCACCCCCTCTTTATAGAGGGGCGCTAAGCCAGCCGCACCAGCACGGATAATGTCAACTTCATTCATCATACAGAAAAACGCTCATCAATGAGACGAATAGGCTTTTGCCGTACTTCCACCTGGGTTAACTCTGCCAACGCCCCCGGTGCCACTAACTCAACCGCCATGTCGATGCCCACCTTTTGTTTGAGCAGCGCTTCGAATGCAGGACGGTGGTCATTATACTGTTCAGGCCCGCCATGGGCCTCGGCCATAACAATCATCTCATCACGCCCATTGTCATCGCGGACACATTTACAGATAAACTCACCGGCAAAGGCATCAATATCTTCTAGCATCGGGCCAATCGCCTGAGGGAAGATATTGATCCCGCGCAGCTTCACCATATTGTCAGAGCGCCCCAAAAACCCTTCTATCCGCAAGAAATTAAGCCCTAGGCTCGATGCGGACTGGCAAACTTGGGTCACATCATGGGTATTAAACCGAATAATGGGATATACATCATCCTTATAAAGACAGGTGACGACCATATCCCCCGTCTGGCCATCGTCAACCCGTTGGCCCGTATCGATATCGCACACTTCTAAAAACTGCGCGTCCTCAAAAACATAGAGGCCATCGCGATCCGGCCCTTCGCCTGCGATGGCGCCTGTATCACCCACGCCGTACCAGTCAAAGCAGTCAGCGCCCCCCCAGGCTTGGGAGAGGCTGTCCTTATCCTCCCGCCCCATATGGCCGGAAATCATCCGAATATTGATGTCCCGACCGGGCTCCAATCCATTCTCCCGAGCCACATTGGCGAGCTTTTTGATATAATCCGCAAACCCAACGATCGCGGTGGTGCCAAAGTCCTTCATCAGCGCCACCTGCTGGGCTGAGCGGGTTTCAATGCCGGTCCCCGCTGACATAAAGATGGCCGACGTCCAGTGAACAACCGCCTCCCGCACATAGTGGCCGCCATTGATCATACCGTGGCCGTAGACGGAATGAACAATGTCATCGGGCCGAAGCCCCTGGAACCGGTAAAGACGCCCAAGGAGGAGGTTCTGCACCTCCCGCGATTTGGCACCAACCAATAGCACCTGGGGATTGCCGGTTGTGCCGCTCGTGGTGTGCATCACACCATTGGGCGCGCCGCCCGGATAGGTATCCATGCCACCAAAATCCCCAAAAGGTGGATAATCCGCCAGGGACGTCATAATATCTTGCTTGTCGAACGTGGGCAGTCTGCCAATATCATCAAGACTGCGAATATCTCCTCGCTCGACGCCTTGGGCGCCCCATAGCCGTTGATAAAAGGGGATCTGCCAGGCGCGTTCCACAAGGCGGAGGAAAAGCCGGTTTTGGTGTGCCCGGATTTCATCGCGGCTTTTCTTTGCGAAGGCCACGAAGTCCTCCCCCACCGGATGGTCGGCTAGGATGTCGTCCGTGTTAATAGCATCAAAATAATGTTGATGGGTGGTCATGAGATCATCTCCCTACCGCAATAATGCGGCGAACGCGCCGACATTGTCTTCTAATTCAAGGTCATCGACCCGGTCGATGACATGGGTAATATCTTCGTCCCTCACCCCCGGCACCCCGTGACGCACGCATGCGGAAAATTTCTCAAGATGTGCATCACGAGAAAGGGGGGCGCCCGGACCGCCGGGCATTGCTGTGACGGTCTCGGTCAGGACAGTACCACCCTTGAGATAAGCCGTGAGCGTCTGCGGCACAAAGTCGAAGGGGGTACCGGTCCCCGCCTCTTCAACAAAAATTCGATCGCTCAAGGATAAACGTCCTTCATCCCCAAGGGCCGCTTCGGTAAATTCGCCCAAGCCCACGGACCCCGTCTCCAAAACGGTTGCTCCCAAATAAGCAAAGCAAAGACGGGCATAATTAACCGTCAGGGGGCGGACAGGGCGCCGCCCCACTAACCGATGGATAAGCGGCGGCGCGGTGAGCACCAACCGGTCCAGGGTCTCAGCGGTAACACCGCGCTCTCGCAACGTTTGCAGGGCGACAATGCCCCCCTGCGCCGCCCGCCCCGTCGGGTAGGGTTTGTGGCTCACTTGCGCTATGCGCCACACATCTCCTAACGCCCCAAAGCCCTTTTCCCAATCGACCTCATCTTCAAACAAGGTAAGATAGCCAAAGGGACCGGTCAGACTATCCTCCGGCCCCGGAAGGCCCGCCTCTGCCAAGTCGCAGGCCACAATAGCGTTTCGGGCGGCATGGCCGATTTGGATGGGAAGGGCAGGTTTTCCCTCCACATGGGCCTGCATCGTGCCCCCCGCCTGGGCCAGGGCATAGCCCCACGCGTTGAGAAGCTGGCCCGGCGTGAACTGCCTGAGGGACGCAATCGCCGCGGTGGTCCCGAAAATACCCGCCGTGGCAGGACGAAAGAACTTGAGCGCTGATGGCGCCGCCACACCGAGACCAGCCGATACATCAACCCCCACCGCTAGGGCGGTGATGGCGGCACGGCCGCGCACGCCTCCTCCCCGCTCCATCTCAGCCATCAGCCCGCTGAAAAGGGTAGCCATCTGATGCACGACCGCCGCCTCATGGACGCAGTCAAACTCCTGGCAATGAATTTGATAGGCATTCACGAACGCCGCCGACGGCGCTGGCAAGCGAAGGGAGGAGCCCAGTACCGTTGCGTCATCACACTGCCCCCAGGCGCTAGCCACGCTACGGACAAGCTCCGTATATTCTGTACGAGCACCGGCAATACCAACACCAAGGGTATCTAAGAAAAAGATCTTTGCCGCCAAAACGGCATCGGCTGGCAGGTCCTCATAGGATGTCTTTAACACATGATGGGCAAGCGTTTCGGTTGGAGTCACTGGCTTCCCTCCAACAGTGCACACCAATCCGCAAAAGGATGGTCCAGCAACGCCAATGTGGCATCACAGAGGTCATCGATAGCTGCGTCCCCCATCCCCCCACTTTTCATCAGCATATGTGCCTTGTCGCGCAGATCATCAGTGGACATTGGCCATTCTGGATCACCGAACGCATCCCTCACCATGGCGTCATGGTGATCCCCTTGGGTGGTCCGCACCTTTACCCGCGCGCCATAGTGATCAGGGAACACTTCAGAGAATTGAGGGTGGTCCCTCACGGTCACCCGCTCACGAAGCCTTACGACACTCGGGTCATGAACCGCCTGGGGCTCAAAATGCTCAAGCGCTGGCCGCCCGTGCAACAACACCATGGCCACCGCATGCTGGATAGAGAATTTCGCCTCCAGCACCGTTGATGGTGTCGTCCGATCACAGAACTTCACCGCATCGGCGTAGGTTTCCACCGACACTGCTTCGATAGTATCCACTTCAATCTCGTCAGACAGATGCATCGCTGCATCAATCGCAGCATGGGCATGGCGGCAGGCGGGCCAGGGTTTAAAGCTCACCTCATGCAGCGCCCAGGGCGCATGAGGGTTCGCCACCACCTTATCAGCCGCCCCGTCAGGACAAAGAGCGGCAAAAAACCCTTGTTCCCCCTCCAAAAGGCCCGCAGGGCCCGTAAAGCCAACTCGCGCCAATTGAGCGGCCCGCAGACCGCTTTGCGCGGCGTGACCGGCGTGAAGCTGCTTTGTCATGCAAGGCTCATGGCGCATTTGCCATAGGCCCCCGGCAAGGCTACCGGCATTGGCCAAGGCCCAAACCCATTCCTCCGTCTGCAGCTGAAAAGCACTGCCCGCGGCAGCAGCCGCGCCGAAAGGTCCGCAGGTGGCCGTATTATGGAAATAGCGATAATGCGCTGCCCCCACCGCTTGGCCGATGCGGATCACCGCTTCGTACCCCCGCACAATGGCATCAAGGAAGTCTGTCACCTCCCTCTTCGCCGCGATGGTCGCGGACAGGGCCGCAGGCACCACCACCGGGCCGGGGTGCAAAATCGCCTGGCGATGAACGTCATCCATCTCCAGCACATTACCCATGGCGCCATTGATGAGTGCCGCGGACAGGGGACTAGCGGTCCCGCCTCCTATGAGAGGCACCGCGCCGGGCTCGCTGGTCGCGCGCTTTAACAGAACCGCCGCCTCGGCAGACGCCCCCGCCACGGCACAGCCGAGCCAGTCCAAGACGTGCAAAATCGCCCGCTGCCGATCCGCCGGGGTGGCGGGCCGGGCAAGGATTTCCGCTAAGCTTTGCAACAGGGTTGGACTTTGTCCGGACATTTGCCCAAACTAGCAGTCTCTGGCGCAGCATCAACGGGGTAAACGCCTAAAATGCCAAAGAATCTCAGCCCGGCCGAGGCGATGGAATGGCTGTTGGCCCAAGGCAAGGGCCCTGGCCTTGTCTATGCCGCGGGATGCGCGGGCGAGCCCACCTTATTTGCAGAGACGCTGGTCCAACTCGGCCCTCGGGACCATGGCCTCACCTTCACCGGCGTTTGGATCCCCGGGGTGAACAAAATAGATTGGGGCGCCCTCGGGGCGGCGGAAACCTTCTTTTTGTCGCCCGCCCTGCGCCCATCATTTGAGGCGGGCCGCACCCGGTACCTCCCCCGCGCCTATACCGACATTTATCCCTATCTGGAGACCGCCCCGCTGAGGGCGGCGATGGTGCAGGTCAGCCCCCCGAATGCGGAGGGCCTCTGCTCCCTCGGCGTCGCAAACGACTTTACCCCGGCAGTTCTCGGGCGCGGCGCGCCCCTAGTGGCGCACCTTAACCCCGCAATGCCCTTTATCCCATCGGCTGAGACTATTCCCTATGAAGATATAGACGTGGCCGTTGAAGCCGAACGCCCGCTGCTCACCTACGATGCAGGGACCGTGACCCCAGATCTGGAAGCCATCGCTCAGCATATAGCGGACCTGCTTCCCCCCAACCCCACCCTTCAATTTGGGTTGGGCAAAGTGCAAAAGGCAGTACTGGAACAATTACAGGATCGGTCATTTTCGATCCATGCAGGCATGATCTCGGACCCCGTTCTTCCTCTGTTGGACAAGGTGAGTTCGATCACCACCGGCGTGGCGCTGGGATCGCCGGCGCTTTACGAAGCCATGCTTGACGCCCCCCAGGTGCAATTTGCCCCTGTCTCCCATACCCATGACATCGGTACGCTCCGCTCCCTTCCCAATCTGGTGGCCATCAACTCCGTGGTCGAAGTGGACCTCTTCGGCCAAGCCAACGCAGAATTTGTGGGCCAGCGACAAATGAGTGGCGCGGGCGGCCTTGTGGATTTTCTGCGGGGCGCGCGACTGGCGGGCGGACTGCCAATCATTGCGCTGCCCAGCACCGCGAAAAAAGGCACGGTGAGCCGCATCGTACCGCACCTTGCCGCGGGTCTGCCTGCCAGCATTGCGCGGGGGGACGAGTGTATTGTGGTCACCGAACAGGGAGTAGCTGACCTTCGCGGCCTCGACATTGAGGCCAAGGCGAGGGCATTGATCAAGGTGGCCCACCCGCAGCACCGCGACGCTCTTACCCAGAAATGGACCACTATGCGGAGTGCCCTGTGACCCGTCCCCGCTATCAGATCCTTGCCGAACAGCTTCGTGAGCAAATTACCGATGGCACCTTCCCACCGGGTAGCCATCTGCCCACGGAACTAGAATTATGCGACCAAACGGGGATGAGCCGGCACACTGTGCGGGAGGCCATGCGTATGCTGCGCGAAGGTGGGCTCATCGCCCGGCGCCAGGGCATCGGTACCGTGGTGTTGTCCCAACCCGGTCCACGCGCTTTCGAACAAAGCCTCGATGGTATCGACTCCCTATTACAATATGCAGTGGACGCACCGTTGATCATTCTTTCTTACGAAGAGCTGACCGCGACAGAGACAGAAGCCAAGCGTTTCAACGCCACCATTGACCGCACCTATGTCTTGGCGGAGGGGTTGCGACGTCAACCGGAGACCGACGCCTCGGTCGGCCTAACACGGATCTTAATGCGGGGAGATATCGCCCCGCCGGAAGAAGCGCTGGGCGGTCTGTCCGGCTCTATTGTATCAGAAATGGAGCGCCAGGGGCGCCTTACCATTGGCCGCATTGATCAGCGTATTACAGCAACGACGCTGAACAAAGCCGACTCAACCTTGCTAGAGGTCGCTACGGAGAGTGCCACCCTTTTTGTACGCCGGATCTATTATGACCGGGATGACCGAGTGGCAGTGGCCTCAGAAACTTTCCACCCGGAGGGACGGTTCGCCTACCACCAAATTATTCATCGGTCTAAATAACACCACGATCAATGAGGTCCGTTATATCCTCCTCCGACAGGCCCGCTTCCCGCGCCAAAACCCCTGAATGCTCGCCAAAATCAGGTAAATCCAGATTGAGTTGGGCCGGGTCCTGTTTAAATTGGATCGGGTTCCCCACATGGTGATTACCAGCCTCGTCACGAAGGGCCATGGCCCGCTCAACACTAAGCGGATCATCAAAGGCGTCCTTCAAGCAGCGCACCGGGACCCAGCAGAGATCAACCTCCGACAAAAAGGCTTCCCACTGGCTTCGGGTGCGTGCACGGAACGCTTCCCGAAAAAAGGCGCGCAGCGGCTCCTGCTCGGGCCCTGGTTCAATGCTTGCCAGGGGGATAAGATCAGGGCGCCCAAGGGCCGACAGGAGGTTGGTGGCGAACTTCACTTCGGAACCACCGAGAATAATAAATTCCCCATCGGATGTTTCGTAAATATTATTCATGCCCGCACCCCCAAAAGATCGCATCACCTTAGGCTGCGGCGCCTCTCCCTTCGCGAAGACAGGGCCGGTCACGTTCGGCGTCCATGACAAGAGCGCGTCATACATGGAGATATCGAGATAATCCCCCTTCCCCGTTTTCTCCCGAGAAAAGAGCGCCATCATAATACCCGATAGCGCCATGAGGGATGCGGCCATATCCGCCGACGGCATATTCGGCAGGGCGGGTTTTCCGTCCTCTAACCCCCGATTAAGGTCAACAGTCCCCGCCAATCCCTGGATCGCCAGGTCATGGGCAGGCTTATCGCGATAGGGGCCCGTTTGGCCGAAGGCTGAGATCGAGCAATAAACGATCCGTGGATTGGTTTGTTGGATAGCGTCATAGTCAATGCCCAAGCGCGCGACCACACCGGGGCGAAAGGCCTCCACCATCACATCCGCCGTTTCGACAAGCTTCAAAAACAAACCCTTTGCATCAGGGTCTTTCAAATTGATCTTGAGGCTTTTCTTACCGCGAGCAATATTCCGGAACCAAACAGATACATCGTCGTCTGTGCGGTAGCCAATATGACGAGTCGGCTCCCCCACCCCGTTGGCGGGCTCCACCATAATAACGTCGGCCCCATGATCAGCCATCATCATGGTCATGTGGGGTCCGGGGAGGAATGCCGACAGGTCGAGGACACGGACACCGTCAAGCTTCATGACAACACCTCATCCGTATGCTCACCGAGGGTGGGCGCGCGCGATGATGAAAGCCGCTTGCCATTCACTTTAATGGGAGAGGCCAGGGTGCGGAGACCCTCTTCCCGCGCCGGGTGGGGAACAGTCTCCGTCATGCCAATGGCATTCACATAGGGGCTATCAAGGGCTGCCGCGATATCTAATACGGGCGCAAAAGGAACCTTTCCCCCAAGCCGGGTCATCCATGTTTCCGCACTCTGCTTTTCCATCACCGCGTCCACTGCTTCTGTCAGCGCTTCAAGATTCTCTCGACGTGCCGGGATATCTGCAAAAAGTGGATCGTCCTTGAGGTGCTGGGCATCTGCCAATTCGCAGAACAGATCCCAGAACTTTGGCGTCTGACGCATAAGAAGACCCCAGCCATCTTTGGTCTTCACCAATTGTGACGGCGCGATGGAGGGGTGCGCCCCCCGGGGCAGTCGCCCGGTTACGTGATCTTGGTTGAGATACCAGGTCGCGGGATAAGACAATTGGTGTACGGCCGTATCAAAGAGGCAAACATCAACGTCGCACCCTGTCCCCGTTTCACGCGCGTTCAGGACCCCCGCCAAGAGGGACGCGGCGAGCTGACTGCCTGTATGGAAATCCACCATGGAAAGCCCGAACCGAACCGGCGGGCCGTCAGGCTCCCCCGTAAGGCTCATAAAGCCCGCCTCGGCCTGCATCAGGTAGTCATAACCCGGCCAAGCGGCCCGTTCACTATCCCGACCATAGGCCGACAGGTGGGCGCAGACAATTTTGGGATTGATAGCCTTTAACGCCTCGAAGGTGAGGCCCAATTTCGCTGGCTGATCCCCCCGCAAATTGTTGGCGACCGCATCGGCGCCCTGCACCAACTTCTCAAAGGCGTGGCGGCCATCATCTGACTTCAGATCGAGGGCGACGGATTTCTTCCCCTTAGAAAAGGTTTGGAAAAACTCCGAGTCCCCCTTCCCCAGCATGTAAGGACCCACACCGCGAGAGACATCGCCTCCCCGCCCGGGGTCCTCAATCTTGATCACTTCAGCGCCGAGGTCCGCCAAAATCATGGTGCCGTAAGGACCAGCACCATATTGCTCAACCGATAGGATGCGTAGGGAGGAGAGGAGTTTGGTCATCGGGCCCTCGGACGCGCTAAACTTTGTTTCGTTCCACTAATTGCTTTGCGATAATGATGCGCTGCATCTCGTTCGTCCCCTCCCCAATGCACATCAGTGGTGCCTCGCGGTAGAGACGTTCAATCGGATATTCCTTTGAATATCCGTACCCACCATGGATGCGCATCGCCTCCAATGCATTGGCAACCGCGGCCTCGGAGGCGAAATATTTTGCCATCCCCGCCTCCATGTCGCATCGTTCCCCCGCATCATAGGCGCGGGCCGCATCCTCAGTGAGGAGTTCCGCGGCACGGGTGCGAGCGCCCATCTCACCCAGCTTCAGCTGAATGGCCTGGTGCTGAGCGATGGGCTTCCCAAATGTCTTCCGTTCCTGAGCGTAGCGGACAGACTCATTCAGCGCCCGACGCGCAATGCCAACAGAGCGGGCCGCAATATTAATCCGTCCCAGTTCCAATCCCCCCACGGCCATGAAGAAGCCTTTACCCTCTTCCCCGCCAATCAGGTGGCGTTTGGCGTCAAGCCGGTAATTGTCGAAAATAAGCTCAGCGGAGTCGATGCCCTTATAGCCAAGTTTCTCCAGCTTTTTGCCGGTTTGAAATCCCTCGTGGGGGGCCCCCGTCTCTGGATCGACCTTTGGTGCGATCAGCATGGAGATGCCCTTATAACGGGGCTCTATGTCGCTATCGGTTTTCACCATGAGGGCAACCGCCCCGCCTTCAATCCCGTTAGAAATCCACGTCTTGGTCCCGTTAATGACATAATCGTCACCGTCCCGGTCCGCACGGGTGCGAATGGCTTGAAGATCCGTGCCCGCATCAGCCTCGGTGAGAGCCAAGCCGCCCCGCACCTCGCCGGAGACGAATTTCGGTAGCCAATATTCCTTTTGGAAATCGGTGCCGAACTTCTCAACGATCATCGCCATCATGAGGTGAGAGTTGAATATCCCCGAGAGGCTCATCCAGGTTTCAGCGATCTTGGTAACAATCCGGCTGTAGGTTTTCGCCGACAGGCCAAGCCCGCCATAGTCCGGTGAGATGGTCGCGCCGAATAGGCCGAACTCTTTCATCTGCTCGACCATCGCATGCGGATATTCATCGGCATGCTCCATATCCATGACATGGGGCCGAACATCTTTTTCAAGCCATTTTTCTATCGCATCAAGAATGGCCCGTTCGTCGTCTTCGGAAATACCAGATTCATATGCCATGGGAATTTTCCTTAATAGGTTTCGACTTTGTCTTCGACGGCATGACCCCGGGCGGGGATCAGCATGTTGCGCGTGAAAGTGCAGACCATTTCATCGCGTTGATTTTTTCCAATGGTCCGTACCGTTACGATACCTTGGCCCGGCCGCGACTTAGATTCGCGCTTTTTCAGCACTTCACTTTCGCCGTAAAGCGTATCGCCCGCAAAGACCGGAGCGGTGAACTTCACCTCATCCATTCCCAAATTGGCAATCGCCTTTTGGCTGATATCGGTCACCGACATGCCGATGAGAAGCGCCAGAGTGTACGGGCTGACCACAAGGTTTTTCTTGAACTCGGACGCTTGGGCGAACTCCGTATCAAAATGCATGGGGTGTGTGTTTAACGTCAGTAGGGTGAACAGGTGATTATCATACTCCGTCACTGTCTTACCCGGGCGGTGTTCGTACACGTCCCCTTCATTGAAGTCCTCAAAATATCGACCAAAGGTTTCCCGATATCGTTGAGGCCCTACCTCTTTCCAATTTTGCACCATTGATTATCTCTTCGCGTTGGCCAGCACCCGCTGGGCTGATTTGATGACGGGGAGTTCGATGAGTTTACCGTCCAACAGCGCCACTCCCCCTTGAGCCGCCTCAAAAGCATCGACCACCCGCTGGGCCTGCGCCACCTCTTCCTCGCTTGGCGCATAGGCAGCATGAATGGGCGCGATCTGCGCAGGATGGATGGCCGCCCGCGCATAAATACCGAGGGCCAGCGCCCGCTTGGTTTCCCGCGCTAGGCCCTCAGGGTCCGTCACATCCAGATAAGGCACATCGAATAATATCTTCCGAGCCGCACCAAAGGCGATGGCGCAACGGGATCGGGCATAGAGATGCGCCTCCCACGAAAGGTCGCACCCAATATCCGCTGACAGATCAATCGCACCATAGATACCCGCCACCACCGCGGGGTGGTCGGCAATAGCATCCACGTTCTGAATGGCCCGGGCCGATTCTAAAACAGGAACGACGCCCGTACGGCCAAAAGCTGTATACACCGCATCAATATCTGCCGTCCCGGCGGGTTTTGGCACCATAACGAAATCGATACCCTCAGCGCCTTTCAGCGCCGCCAGATCCGCCTCACCCTCAGGCGTGCCCACAGCGTTCACCCGAAGGCCCACCGGCCCCGGACGATCCGCAAACTGGGCCAAAAAGGTGAGAGTCTCCCGCCTCGCCGCCGCCTTATCATCGGGGGCAACGGCATCCTCAAGATCGATGCACACCATGTCCGCGCCCGCGCGGCAGGCCTTCTCAAACCGGTCAGGTCGCCCCCCAGGAACAAACAATAAAGACCGCCAGGGCGCGCCCTCACCAAGGCTAAGCAATTGATACAATTAAGTTTCTCCCATTTGGATCAGATCCGACCAGACTTTGTCCGGACAAAGTAGGCAATCCCTCTCCCCCGGTCAATTGCCGACAGTGGGTTGCGCGCAAATGTCATATATCTATACCATATATCTCAAAACCTCTGACGGAACCCAACAGGAGCCCACCGATGAAAATGCTGCGCGCCGCGACTCTGTCGGTGATCGATGTCGACCGATCCGCGTCCGTTTATGCTGAATGGCTGGACTATAGCTTGGTGGAGAAAGGCACCATCTCGCCCGCGCTCGCCGCCAGCTGGGGGTGCCCTGATACAGCGGGTGCCGCCTACCGGGTCCTCGCCCCGTCCTCCGGCACGGACATCTATCTCCGCTTTATTGAGCAGACCCCCGTAGTAGGGTACGCGCCCCTCCGCACCTATGGCTGGAACGCGATTGAAATCTGCGTCCAAGACGTTCTTGCCGTCGATGCGCGAATGAAGAAACCGGGGTGCCCGTTTGAGATCATCGGCCCCCCCCGTAAAATGGAAGGCCTCGACGCCATCCACCCGATGCAAGTGAAGGGCCCCGACGACGAAATCGTCTACTTCACCCAGATCAATGATGATCTGCCAGCCTATGATTTACCGCGGGCCGCCACCCCCATCGACAAGCTGTTTATTCTGGTGCTCGGCTGTTCTGACCTTGAGCAGTCGATGGCTTGGTTTCGCGATCGCGCTCACCTCCAATTCGGACGACAGATGGATATTGTGTATACGATGTTAGCCAAGGCATACGGCACACCGATGGAAGAGCTTCACACCATCGCCACCATGATTGATGAGAAGGATGTGTTCCTTGAACTTGATCAGTATCCGCCGGCGGCGACAGATAGGCCATCCCACCCCGGCAAGCTCCCCCCCGGGGTGGCCCTTGCCACCTTGAAGACTAAGCACTTTGACAAGATCTCAGGATGGCTTAAGCCACCGGCCGATCATGAGGGGCCGGTATATAGGGGTGCGCGTGCAAGCACCCATCA
>CALFRH010000323.1 GCA_937919225.1 uncultured Parvularcula sp. | reverse complement strand
TCATAAAAGTATGACATCGAATCCATGTGAGAGCTGTAAAGATCACAGTCGATAATCGCCATGAGATACTGCTTTTCCGGCAGCGTCGGCAGTGTCTCGATGAAAAACCCTTTCACCAATGTGAAACTACCCTCGTGAGCTGAACCGATATAGGCTCGGACCTCGCGCTCGGTCACGTCCGCGAACAAAACGCGCGTCCGATAAGCCGCGTTCACAGGTGCAAGCTCTGCATCCTTACCCGAAAGAGGTGGCAGTCCTTCAAAACTGACCAGGCCTGTCACATGCACCTGCACACCTTAACTTACAGCAAGATCTAGAATGGCTTTTGTCCCACGCCCGCGATAGCTACCGACCTCGGCAATTTCAAACACTCCATATTCTTGATAATGGGCATTCAATTGCAACATCGCCCGACACAACAGCCCTTGCGTAACCTCCAGGACGGGAACACGCTCATAATAGGCAGGATGCTGCATCGGATCAGACGGAAGAGCGCTGCCTGCGCCAGCAAACAATTCAGGACCACTCGACTTTTCGATGCGAAACGGCAAAGGTTTTTTTTTCGCGGCGACTTTGCCGGTGCCCTCCGTCGCAACTTTACTTTTTAGGATTTGATCTGCCATGCTGATTACTTTGGAACTCTAATGCGGTTGCGATTTTTGACAAAATTACCGTTTAAAGAAACATGACACCTTAAAACAGCCTAGACTTCCTTAAAATTATTTCGAGAAACTTGTCTACACTCCGCGCTGAAACCGAGATCGACCAATCCTGCACGATATCCATCTATAACGTGCACCTCCAAAAGCCCCTCTTTTTCCAGCAGCAAGTCCTTTCTACCTTCGGAATAGTCAGCGATTGTAAAGCGAAGCAGATAAGCCCCAACCACAAACCTTGGGGTGAAGCTGAAAACGATATCATAGCTCTCGCCGGCTTTCCAAGCGCTTTGCTTCAGAACAGTTGCATTGGCTGCCACGACAATCCCTTTCGAGTTTCGCCATGCCGCAGCAACACGTGGCACAGGAATATCCGTGTCAACTGTCAGTCGAATGGTCAAAGTCGCAGGCGTTTCGCTGGCGGTCAGCAGAACCTTGTTGCCTTGAGCGGTCTCTGTCACCTCACCCGAGGTTTCTTCAGTCGGAGCATCCTTCAGCAAAGTATCGGCATCAAAGCGAACAGAGTTGATTTGAACTCCCGACTCTGCGGCAGCACCATTCGCGCTGGCAATGCGCATCGCCATGAGGTCAGCATTTGACCTTTTTCGCCGGGCTATAACACTGACAATATTTTCGTAAGCCTGCATGCCGCCGAGCGGGTCACCGTCAAAAACAAGCTGACCCTCCTTAAGCACCAAGGCCCGGGAGCAATAATTGCCGATTATCGCCGGAGAGTGACTGACAAGGATATATGTCTGACCAGCATCTATAGAAGACTCAATATGGCCATAGCATTTTGATCGGAACTCGGCATCGCCAACCGCCAGAACTTCATCAACAATTATCAGGTCCGCGTTCACAAAGGTTGCGCAGGAAAAACTCAATCGCGCGCGCATTCCGGATGAATATGTCTTTACCGGCCGATCGAAAAAACTGCCAATCTCTGCAAATTCCTCGATTCTGGCGATCATCTCTTTCGCCTCGCCCCCCGTGACTCCCTGGATTCGGCAAAACTGGGCCGCATTGTAGCGCCCACTTTCATTGATGTTAAAATGCTGTCCAATCCCGACCAGTGCGGCGACACGCCCATATTTGGTCACGGTGCCCGAGGAAGGCGGAATATGACCCGCCAGAATGCTCAGCAGGGTACTTTTACCAGCTCCGTTTCTTCCCAGGATGCCCACCGAACTGCCCCGATGAATGTCCACATTCATGGGCTTCAGGGCATCCACAGAGTCCCGATTGCCACGCACCCCAAACAGCGCTTCGAAAAAAAGGCGCGAGGATGATACCGAAGCCTCATAGGACTTGGACACATTTTGCGCACTCAGAAGAAGGGTAGAATCCATATCTCGACAATCTGTTTTGATTTCGAAAGCTCACTCATTGTTTGCGATTGAAGTCCCACACCGCATTTTCCTCCCGTGCGCGACATTGCCAATTCCAAGAGAAAAGAGAAGTGCGAGAATACAGTTCTAATCGGAGCTGCTCGCCGATTCCAGTAGCGCTCTTAAGTCCGCGTCGGATGAAAACGCGCCTGCAAGCTCAGCGGAGTACTTTTTGGCACCTGCTGCAGATAGATGCCGAAAATCAGCGAAATCGGCCTGTCGATCATACTCGTACTTAATCCCCAGATCGATAAAAACCCCTCCGGTACGCTCCTGCCACTGCTGAATCAGACGCAAGTTCTGCTCAACCGTCTCCGTTTTTTCAAAGGCTTCAAAGAAATTAGGGTTTGTCGGCAAATGGAAAAAAACGACATGCCAACCTCTCGTTTCCCCTAATTGAACAAACTCGTCGAGGAAACCGCCTTCTTCCACCGCGCTTTCCCAATACGACGGAGGCAGGGGCGCATATCGATGGGCCTCCTCCTCACGCATTCGCTCCTGATCAGCCCAGAACTTTACCACATGGTCCGCGTCGGGCGAATGTGGGTGAAACCCTCGCGGCGTGATGTCTTCAGAGATGGGGTCAGGATATTCCCGAAACAAATACGCTCGGATGGCTGATCGATACCGCACTAAGGGCAAGGCGCGTGTCAATCGTTCCGCCCAATTATTCCAGGCTGTTGGCGTTTCGCAAATAATGCTGATCCCAGCATCCCTCGCAAAGGGCGATGTCAGAATTGGTTTCTGAAGTTGGCCACATGCACCGGGCGCATGTTCCAGCCGCGCAACTCCAACCGACTCAGCTAGATTAAGGCCAACCATGACGATCCGGGTACGTTCCCGGTCAACCACAAAACGCGGAGTTTGCATTAACGGGAACATCAGGCCGGGGGAAAACCCATCAAGTGCGATATTAAAGCTCTTTGCCCCTATGTCCGGTATGTTAGCGCTGATTTCTGCATCAAATGTCTCAGGATCAATCCCCCACCTGACCTCACTGCTGCCGACGAACAGGATATCCCACTGCTCACCCTCTACTTGCATGGCTTCCAGTTTTTGATCAAAGGCCGGCGAGTTCGTGTATGAGATTTTTGAGAACAGCCACTGATCGACTGTAAGGTCCAGCGCCCAAGCCGGGATGAGCGCGCCCAGCAAGAATATCAGTATATTTTTGACGACATTAAAAACGATGGTGCGACACCAATGCTAGAACTGGAAGTAGATAAAAGGTGTAACGGTCTGTGCCGATAGAATATAAGTCACACAAAACAGCCAGAATGTGACAATCATCTTCAAACCTAATGGGAATGGGATGCTCAGCTGATGAGCGACGAGGCGGTTGCGGGGACGATACGCGATAGCGGTTTGAGTTTGTTCGGTTGAAGAAAGATCCCAGATTGGATCTGCTTCATAGAAGTTCTGATTGTTGCCCATCAAATTCAGCCAATGCAGAGGGAACATCAGAGCCAAACCCAGGACAGAAAAGATAAAGGCTGACTGAATTTCTGGCCGCAAACCGACCCAATATAATTCCATTGGATTGAGCACCCCACCAATCAGCTTATGGGTCAAAATCAATGCGTCTGACACCCCCTCAGCACGA
>CALFRH010000322.1 GCA_937919225.1 uncultured Parvularcula sp. | reverse complement strand
ATGGAAAGAGCCGGAACCAATCCGTTCGCCGATTTTAGGCTTTTGCTGGCGTATATTTGGATGATGGTGCGCGAACGACCGCAATTGGTGCTAGCCTACACTCAAAAGCCGATCATTTACGGAGGTCTCGCTGCGCGAATTTGCGCTGTCCCGCGTTACTTCGCGCTGATGTCCGGCCTTGGTCATGTGTTTAGCCCCGGAAGTAGGAGCCCGGCGTTTGTCAAACTCATAGTAAGGCGTCTTTACCGTTCGGCCGTTCGCCGCGCGAGAGCCATCTTTGTCTTTAACGCTGATGATCGGCAGGAAATGATCGATTTAGCCATTATCGATCCCAGCCAAAAGGTCATACAGGTGCCAGGATCAGGCGTCGATCTTAAAAAATACGCCCGCCATCCCCTGCCAGACGGCGCGACGTCATTCATCATGATTGCGCGCCTTTTGTGGAACAAGGGTATCCTGGAATTCCTCGAAGCGTCACGCAACGTTGCGCAAGACCATCCGAACTGCCGGTTCTCGATTCTAGGCCATCTGGATGATCAAAATCCTGAAGGGGTCACCAGAGCTGACATTGACCGTTTTGAAAAAGAGTATCCGGTCCGCTTTATTTCGGGCACATCCGACGTACGCTCTCATCTCGCATCGGCATCGGTCTTCGTGTTGCCGTCTTACTATCGCGAAGGGCTACCTCGCACTATTCTTGAGGCGATGGCCACGGGCCGAGCCGTGATTACTTGTGACCAGCCAGGATGCCGCGATCCGATCGAAGACGGTCGCAATGGGATTATTGTAGCACCTCGCGATTTCCAAGCGCTCGCTGCAGCGATGCAAAAGCTGGCTACCGAACGCGATCTAGTTGAAACGATGGGACAGCGTTCACGCGAACTGGCCGAAGAGATTTACAGCGACGTAAAGGTCAATCACCAATTGCTGACCGAAATGGATCTCCTTTGCACCCCGTACAATTTCGACAGGACAAAGGATACGCCCGGGGTTCAAACCCAAACCGGAAGCCTGGCAAACTGATGCGCGCCGCCGTCATCGGAGCGGTCGGCAGCACCGCCGTCCTGCTCGAAAAGCTGGCAGACGCCGCAAACTGGGAAGTGCCGATCGTCGTGACGCTGCCACGGGACCTGCACGCACGCCACTCCGATCTCGTGGATCTTTCTCCCCACTGCGAAAGGGCTGGCGCGCGGCTGTATTGCACCGGCAAAACCAACGATTCCGAAACGCTTGCCGCGATCGATGGCGCACAGCCGGATTACATATTCGTGGTGGGCTGGTCGCAGCTGTGCTCCCCCGAATTTCTGGCGCTTCGCAAAGACAAAGTCATCGGATACCATCCCGCCGCGCTGCCCCGGCTCAGAGGACGAGCCGCGCTTCCTTGGACCATCCTTCTCGATGAAAGGATTACCGCTGGCAGCCTGTTCTGGATGAACAAGGGCACCGACGATGGCGACCTCTTGGCTCAGCGTTTCTTTCACCTCGCCGGGGATGAGAAAGTCGGCGAGCTTTATGAACGGCACATGCAATGTCTCGGAAACATGCTTGATGATGTCCTGCCGCGGCTTGCGAAGGGCCGCGAAGATCGCATGCCCCAGAACGATCGATACGCGACCTGGGCGGCGAAACGAACACCGGCAGATGGGCTCATCGATTGGACACAGGGTGCCAGAAATATCGATCGCCTGATACGCGCCGTTGGTGAACCCTATCCCGGCGCCTTTTGCTTTTCAGGAAGTCGCAAACTCAGTGTTTGGGAAAGCAATCTAGACTGTGGGACAAGCCGATATCACGCGATGCCGGGCCAGATCGTTTCTCGTCAAGACGGTACGCTCGTCGTGCAGACCGGGGAGGGGCTGATAGCGCTCACGAAGTGGGAAATCGAAGGTGATAAGGCGCCTTTGCTTCACGTAAAACTCAAGGGAAGTAATGACCGTGTTTAGCGAACTCGGGAAGGTCCTCGTAGTGGCTCCCCATCCCGATGATGAAGTCCTTGGATGCGGTGGCTCAATTGCACGATTTGCCAAGCTCGGGATCGAGGTCCACGTTCTGGTGGCAACGCAAGGTCAGCCCCCCCTCTTTTCGAAAGAAGACATCGAACAGGTTCGGAATGAGATGCTAGCGGCGCATACGGTTCTCGGCGTCACTAGAACGCACCATCTCAACTTACCTGCCGCCCAACTGGGAAC
Source organism: uncultured Parvularcula sp. (assembly GCA_937919225.1). Taxonomy (GTDB): domain Bacteria; phylum Pseudomonadota; class Alphaproteobacteria; order Caulobacterales; family Parvularculaceae; genus Parvularcula. Next base: position 820 of record CALFRH010000322.1, on the reverse strand, counting down.
AAAAGAAATGGCGGAAATCAACGCGCAGATCGGAGAAGCTATAGAGGCGATCTCACCCGACACGATTTTTTTGCCATTCGCGGGAGATATTCACGTCGATCATAAGATAGTGTTCGACGCGGCAATGGTTGCAGTACGTCCCCGCCACGACAAAGCTCCCAGGACAGTGCTGTGTTACGAAACACTCTCGGAAACCAATTGGTACGCGCCGCCCAGTACTCCGGCATTCATGCCGAACGTCTTTATCGATATTGCGGAAACACTCGCTACGAAGATTGAAGCCTTCAGAGAATTCGAAAGCCAGGTCCGCGCGTTCCCAGAGGAAAGATCAATCGAAGCGATTGAGGCTCTGGCGCGAACTCGCGGTGCGACGAACCACCTCTTTGCTGCCGAGGCCTTCATGAACATTAGGCAAATTCTTCGTTAAAGAGCCCAAAATTTCATAATTTCAATTCTTTAGATGAATAGCGCTGCGGTATTCTGCGCGTTGCTTGCGTTGAGCGCTGCCAACTCTCCAATTTAACCCGAAATTAAGGATCTTGGTCGACAACTCTGTTGGCGAACGACGATTTGCAACGGCTTATCTCAGATTCGTCGCGAGGAACGTGGATGGCCGTTGCTAAGCGAAGTGAGTGTGCCAATTTGGAACAGACTACCGGGGATTATTTGTCCGTCTTTGGCGCCCCTAATTGCCTATTTCGGAACCATAGCGATCCCTGCATCCCCTAAAGAATTCGTGAAGGTTTTAAAAACATATGTTTACTTGGCGCGCAAAGACTGGGTTAGCGGTCATCTTGGCCGCCCTTTCTGCATGCGGCTC
>CALFRH010000321.1 GCA_937919225.1 uncultured Parvularcula sp. | reverse complement strand
ACGGGGTCGAGTGGGGCTGAGTGAAAAAACCCCCTCTAAGCGTTTTGGGCTTGCATTTTTCGCCAGCGATATTCGCCTGTTAAAATGATGTGCGCCCACCCAAGCGGTGAGATGTGGGCAAGGAGTTCGGGGGAACAATCTAGCCCCGCCCTTTGTCGTTTTGCGACGGCGATGCCGAGCTGTTTCGAATTCCAGTAAATGATGATGGCGGTGAGGAGATTGAGGCCAGCGATGCGGAAGTGCTGCCCTTCGGTGGTTCGGTCTCGGATTTCGCCCTGACGGCCAATGCATAGAGCACCTTTCAGTGCGTGATGTGCTTCGCCCTTGTTCAAACCAATATTGGCACGGCGCTGCATGTCGGTGTCGAGCAGCCATTCGATGATGAACAATGTGCGCTCGACCCGCCCAATTTCCCGTAACGCGAGCGCCAAGTCGTGTTGCCTCGGGCGTGCGGCCAATTTCTTGAGGAGATGACTCGGCTGCATCCGGCCTGACAGCATTGTAGCGATACAGCGCAACACGTCCGGCCAGTTTTCGACGATCTTCGCTTCCCTGATCTTGTCCCCGGTCAACCCTTTCAGTTCTTTGGGGGCAGTACGGAGGTCAAATACATGCAACCGCTTGGAGGCGAGGTCACGAATGCGCGAATGAAAGCGGTAGCCGAGCAAGGTTGTGGCGGCGAAAACAAGGTCAGTGAAGCCGCCGGTATCGGCGTATTGCTCTTTGATCCGTTTGCCGATTGGGTTCATTAACAGGCCATCCAGGATGTAAGGCGCTTCGCTCACCGTGGCTGGAATGACCTGGGTGGCGAAAGGTGCGTATTGATCGGACACATGGGTATAGGCCTTGATGCCTGGATCGTTGCCATACTTTGCGTTGACGAGGTTCATCGCCTCGCCATGCTGTGTCGTCGGAAAAAACTGGCCATCGCTTGAAGCAGTTGTGCCCGCCCCCCAGAACTGGGCCATCGGCAAGCGGGCTTGTGCGTCGATCACCATGGCCAAGGCGCGAGCCATTCCCTCGCTTTCGACATGCCACCGCGACAAACGGGAAAGTTGGATATAGTTATGTGTGCTGGTGGCGTTTGCCATTTTGCTCAGACCCAGATTGAGGCCCTCGGCCAGGATCACTGTCAGCAAACCAATCTTGTCGCGGCACGGGGCCCCGTATTCAGATGCGTGAAGGCTTCGGTAAAACCAGTGTCGTTTTCGACCTCCGTGAGGATATCCGTGATCCGCGCTTCAGGGAGACGGCGATAAAGATCGAGAACGAGATCACCAGCCTCTTCCGGCACATCGGCCTCAAGACGTTCGACGCGCAATACACCATCTTCAATGACCCCACCTAGCAGGGTTTTGGAGCGCACGGCCCTGGCCAACCGTTTCAATCCGTCTTCCAAGCGGCGCTTTCGATCAGCAATCCAAACCTCTGGCTCAAGGGGCATATTCAGCCTCATGGTTCGTGCCGCCTCAATGGGGACAAGGGCCTGTTTCATATCGGCATGACGACGCGAATGCGGGAGCCAGATATCACCCGATCGGAACGCATCGCGCAGATGGAACAAAACCGCGACAACCCACAGGCGCTCTTGATCAGCATCAGGCGCACGGAATTGGGGACGCCATTTCGAACGTGGCAGCAAGAAAGACAGTGATTTGGCGGGGATTTCCTGTTTGTCGCGGATGATCTGTGCTGCCGTGACCAAAGGCTGGGCCACACTGGCGTATGTCATATCTAAAGCATTGAGCATGCGCCGTGCATAGAGTTTGAACTTGTGGAAACCCTTGGAAACATGGGTCAACACATCTGCTTTTACCGTTGCCTGAAGCTGCGTTGCCTGCGCGACCAGGCTTTCAAGGCCAGTCCAACCACAGGATATATCGACAGCGCCGGCAAGGGCGGCATCGTCCCCCTTGGCCATCAACAAGCTCGATCCCAAGGCCTCGAACCCGGCTAGGGTTTCTGCGACCGCCGCTTGCGCGTCGGTAACGCGGATGTCGCAAATCCGTTTTGCATCCCGCCAGACGCTGCCCACGATCCTGTCATGTGTTTCCACAACGGTATCCGCGATGGCCGCGGTCCATTCGACGACGCATACGGCCAAGATGGCCAGACGGCGGTCGCTGGTGATGTCGCGCAGCCCTTTCGCAAAGTAGCGCTCCCCCTGGCGGCGCAACCGCGTGATCCGATGGGCTGGAATGTCATCTAAGATTGTTGGCACCAATGAAATCGCTTGCAAAAATTCCAACCGATCCAGCAAACGATTGATGTCTGCTGAGTTCTTGCCTGGTTCAAATTGGCGCAACCAGACAAACCTGCTGGTACGGCTGTGCGGTTCTTCACGCAATAATTCATCAAGGCGGGCCCGCATCGCGCTGTCGAGCCGCGTTGCAACGCGGGTTTCGATCCGGCGCTCAGCAGCGACGAGCGCGTCGGCGCAATGCCGTTCCATGACGGTGATGCCGGGCAAGATAATCTGTCGTCGCCGGCATTCTTCTATGAGACCACGCACTAAACCTTCGCTTGACTGTGCGCCTTCTGCATTTTGATCCAGCCACGCACGCATCTGTTTGATCCGTTTGCCCTTGAACATCTCGTATCCATAGGCTTTGCGTAGCGCTTCAAGATGTTCATGTCGGGTGTTCTCCCGCTCTGCATAGTGCAACAGAGCGTCAGGTTTGACGCCAAGTTGGGCAGCGATAAAACCGGACATTGCGTGGGGAATGACCTCACCCGGCCTTAGCAGCCTCCCCGGATATCGAAAGGCGCAAAGTTGCAAAGCGATACCAATCTGGTTCTCGGGGCGACGGCGATTGCGGATGAAATCGATGTCTTCATCGGACAGTATGTAATGACGCAGCAGCAACGCCTCATCCGTTGGAAGATCAAATAGGGCCGCGCGTTGTCGCGCGGTCAGAACCACTCGGTGTGCCATCGGAGTGTTCTTTCTTTATGAAATGGGGTCTTCAAAACTGAACATATTGAGACCCACCGCTTGCCATGTCTTTTTCAATGTCTCAATATGGTTGTCGCAATAACCCTAAATCGATATGAGACCCTATGGCCAAAGTTGGATACGCACGCGTCAGTTCAGTCGGACAATCCCTGGATGTTCAGCGGGAAAAGTTAAATGATTGCGACAAACTGTTCGAGGAAAAGCGCAGCGGCACCACCGATGCCCGCCCTCAATTGAAAGAATGCCTGAATTATGTCCGTGACGGTGATCAGCTCGTTGTGACGCGCATCGATCGATTGGCACGCTCAACTCTGCACTTGTGCCAGATCGCCCAGACCCTACGCGAAAAGAGAGTCGATCTGGTTGTCCTCGATCAGAACATTGACACATCAGACGCGACCGGGCGGTTGCTGTTCAACATGCTTGGCGCCATCGGCCAGTTCGAAACCGAAATCCGCGCCGAACGCCAGATGGACGGGATCAAGAAGGCCAAGGATCGCGGCGTTCAGTTTGGCAAACGGCCGGCGCTCACTGACGACCAAATTGTGGAGTTGCGCGACAAACGCAAGAAGGGTGTTCTGATCAAGGACCTGATGGCCCAGTACAGCCTCTCAAAGGCAACGATCTATCGATATCTCGGAGCGAATACACCGTGAACGCCGTTCTCAATTCCCAATCCACACGCAAGAATGCTCAAAGCAATCCTAAGCATTCAGCACCACTGGACTCCGCTTGCAAAGCACTCTTAAACATCATGCAGTAGCCTGCGTTGACGTTTCGTACTTCCTTAGCATGATTACTATGGAGAATCCCTCCGTGAGGTCCACCAATGCAGGAGATCAGTCTGATGCCTGACGCCCTCTCTGGTGCATCCAATGTGAGTCCGATAACACAAAACACATTAAACTACAGGATCGCAGATGAAACCAGAACTTGATGAAAACCAAGTCTTAGGGGTCTTTTGTAAAGCAATGGCAGCTTGTCCGGTGCATAAGCGGTATGTTTTGTCTGATATCTTGACTATGGTTTTGCCACCCATCCGTCTGCAGCAATACAGGTTCTTCGAAGGGGCGGGGTCCTACGGAGTCATTACGTGGGCTTTTCTCAGCCGCGAGGCGGCAGAGAAGCACGTGCGTAACCGGGAACCGTTGACTATAGAAGAGTGGCGCAGTGGCTCAGATTTATGGATCATCAGCCTAATCGGTAAAGAGATCGAGCCTCGTAAACTCGTACAGACTTTTGCCACTAGTTTAACACATGACAGCGTACACAACATCCGTCGGGACGATAAGCAGAGGGTAA
>CALFRH010000320.1 GCA_937919225.1 uncultured Parvularcula sp. | reverse complement strand
GAGAACCTGCCCGGCGTGGATAGTCGCGGAAATGCGGGGCTCAAAGACCACGTCGACAATCACTCGCTGCGCTTTTTCTCTGCCGCAGCGCTCTCGAGCCTAATCAGCATCGGCACAGAGCTTTCTGCAGATGATGATGAGAATATTGCACGCGCGCTTCGCGACGCAGCCCAAGACGGCGCATCGCGTGTCGGCGATGAAGTGGTACGCCGCCAACTTGCCGTCCAGCCCACAATTACAATCCGGCCCGGCTGGCGGTTTCGTATCCTGGTCCACCAGGACCTGATCATGACCCCATATGGAGATCCAAAATGAACGCAGCAGAACTAAAAATCGGACCCTTGAAAGATAAAAAGCCGGTCAAATTTAGCATCGATGTCGATGCGGACTTGCATTCGGATTTGAAAGATTACGCCAAGGTCTATGAACAAGCCTATGGCCAACGCGCGGACGTCAAAGCGCTTATCCCCTCGATGCTTCGTTCATTGATGGACAGCGATGCCGGTTTCAAGCGCGCTCGAAGAGCAATGAAGGACTAATTCAGTAACGGAGGCAAAAAATGGCCAATATCGGAATCTTTACCAGAACCCGAAATGGGTTTGAGGGCACTATAACGACCCTGACTTTATGTATGTCGGCGCGGTTTGTGCGGAACAAAAATAAGCGCGGCGACCGCTCTCCAGATTATTTCATCAAAGCGGGAGACAGCGACCTCGGGGTAGGGTGGGATGCGCAATCGCAAGGCGATGACCCAAAGGATTACATTAAATGTGTATTGGATGACCCGAGCTTCGTCGCACCGGTTCAAGCAGCTTTGTTTCTCCGAAATGACGGCGCTGACTTGGTTTGGAAACGCCAGTCCTAATCATGGCGATAGACCGGCCACCTCATTCAGATGTTTCCGAGCATGACTTAGAGCATGCGACCGAGGTGGCGGCTGAATTGGTTCGAAGGTTCGGCAACGCCTATTGGCCTTTCTTCGAACGGTTAGAGCGTGAGCTGGGAGAGCGCCGCGATCGCGCAAATCGGCTGGTTCGATTTACCAAGGAGCGTTCGAACCGTTAGCGCGCAGTTCAATTATCCCCACGTGAAGTTTTGTCACTCTCCTTCAGGCGTTCTATCAATCGTTTTATCGATTCAGGCAAAGGTTCGGACAAAATGTTCGCGTGGCCGGAGACCAATTCAGAATGCAAATCACTTCTGGCTTTACTCGCAATCAAGGGAGTGTCTTCGTTTAATCCAGGTTTTTGTTCTTGTTTTCGATTTTTACTCATCAATTCCCCTTAGTGATGGCAAGTGATTCCAAAACTGAGCCTCTCAGGCTGGCGGATATACACATAGTGCGGCGTGAAAGAATTGATCTGGATCAATTTGTGGGACCAAATTTCTTTAGTTTTGAAGGTTTAGAGCGAGGACGTTTAAGGCTGGTGTACGGCTGATAAGCGCGGCGGTTTCGATCTAATTTATACGTCCATACAAAGTACATCTCAGCCAGCGCACATCAGGAGTGCGCCGCTGCGTTGTCTTTCGATCTATAAATTTTCGCTCCAGCGCGTAAGCTATGACAAGATCGCGAAAAAAATGGAGTGGCGGTTATGCCCAAAAAAAACGCTAGACTTGTTCTATTGGTCGCCTCTGCAGGTTTTCTCTTTGCGGGCAGTTGCTCTCAGGCACCAGAGTCTGAAACGCCAGCGCCTATCGAGAGCAACGAGGTTGTCGTCCTCGAAAGTATGGATGAAACGACAGCGAGAACCGATCTATCGCTCGTCAATGGTCCAGAGTTGAGCGAACTGGAATTCGGACCAGAGAACACCTTGTTTGCTGCGAGCAACCAAACTGAGGCGATATATGCGTTTCAACTCCGAGCAAGTGATATCGGAGAAGCCCCGGCTCAACCGACTCCATTTAATCTGGAATCATTAGGCACTGAATTGTCGCTTCTTTTTGGGGTTCAGCCTTTGGATGTCATCTACAACGACCTAGCGGTTCATCCTGTATCGTCTGAGGCATATTTGAGCGTTAACGTACGAGCGGAGACTGGAGAGTTTCCGGCTCTTGTCAGAATAAAGCAAAATGGCGAGCTATCGGTTATCAACACGAGCGACCTCGAATTTGATAAAATAGAACTTTCTGATCCGGCAGACGAGGATATCGTTTTTTGGCGAGATGTCCCCGCCGCATCGCTGACCGTTACTGACCTTGAATTCAGCGACGGAAAACTCCTCGTGGCCGGATTGTCCACAGGTGAATTTGCATCGACCCTAAGAACGATTGACTTCCCTTTTGATGAAAAAGTCAGCTCTTCAAGCATAGAGATCTTTCACACGGCACATAATCAAAATGAAACGAGAGCTCCGATCAGGGCGATGACTGTTGCCATGGTCAATGGAGAGCGTACTTTGATCGCAGCATATACATGCACGCCTCTGGTCACTATCCCTGCCAGTTCGTTGCAAGATGGAGAGCATGTGTTTGGCAAAACCATCGCTGAACTGGGCTATGGAAATGTTCCTGTTGAAGTCCTGTCGATTTCGACTCTCAATATGCAAACTCAGCAACCCGAAGAATTTGTGCTTGTTGTAAATCGTGAGATGAGCGCCAATCTCATTCGAATGGAAGACTTAGCCGCCGCAGCTGCTGCTCCAGGTATCACAACCGCTTTTAAGGGGCTTGGGGACACCATGGGCGTTGAGAATTCACGCCATCCCTTGAGTGGTGTCATTCAAGCGGACGTGCAAGATGCCCAATTCATTCTTATTCTCAAACGGAACATTGATTCAGGCGAAATAGAATTGGTGTCGCAAATGAAAGGGTCTTATTTCCGACTTTCTGACTTCGTTAGCGAGTACAATTTTCCTGACTATGACTACGCAGAAAGTCAGGCCATGACCCAGATGTTCCATAATATGGTCAAACCTATGGAAGGCTATCCCGAACTTGTTCGCAATTAGGGATTAGAGACGTAAATCGTGTCGGGCCCATATTGGTTGGTTGGTCTATCTTTTCTGACTGTTTCATCGGCTCAGGCGCACTTAGGGTCAAATAGCTGCTTTCCAGGCGCATTGCCGAATGTCGTAGATGTATATCCAACATCTGATCGTTTGCCGGAAAATACTTTGCGGTTTTATATCTATTTCAGCGCGCCAATGGATAGAGCTTCCGTTTTTTCAGCTATTTCGCTCAATGATCGAAATGGACGAAACATCGAGAATGGCTTCCTAAAAAACGTCAGTGATTTGTGGTCACCGGATGGGACGCGCCTCACGCTATTAATGGACCCTGGCCGGGTCAAAACAGGCTTGTACGCGAATGATGCGTTTGGTCAGGCATTGAAGGCAGGTGGGCGCTACACGCTCTCGATTGGGACCACGGCGACAAGCAACCAAGGGTGTCCGCTTAGCGAACCTCATTTGAAAACGTTTGAAGTGAGCGACAGAGATCAATCTGTTCCAAATCCTCTGTTTTGGTCTATCGCTGCTCCCGACGCGGGAAGTTTTGATAGTCTAAAAATTGAAATGAGCGAGATGATTGACCACCTATCACTTGCCTATCGCATACGCGTACTTTCGTCTTCCGATGCGCCGATACCAGGGCGGATAGATATCGGTGCTGAAGAACGCGCCTGGTATTTCACACCTCATAATTCGTGGGACGATGACGAATACACGATTAGAGTTGATCCGGTATTGGAAGACATAGCCGGAAACCGAATGACGGGTCTCTTCGACCGGCCTGTGGACGCGGATCAAGACACGATGCCGAAACCACGCTACATTCAATTTAACCCCGTCTCAGCCCCCTGAGTGATCGGACCAGCTCCAATGCCGCTATAGTCGCTTGCGATGATTTGAAAATGCTTCATTCCGCTGAGCAAAATTAGTCTGTCGTTCAACGGAGTTGGATCGCCGAACGACCATATCGATCGATCTTAATATCGATGGCTATAGCTCCCGGAAGTTAGCTTCTTGTCCAGAATACAGCTCGCCACAGTCAGCAACCAGAACACCATTGCTGGAGCCATCGCTGAGAATGGGTCACCTGAAAACAAATGTGACGCGACCGCGCCAAGCGTTGCGAAAAATAGGCCCGCATAAGCCCATTCCTTGAGTGTTCTCGAACGAGGCTGCCATATCCCGACGACAGCGAGAACATAAGACACCCCAAGAATGTATGATAGGTAATCCGGGTAGCCGAGGTGAGCGAGAGACTCTAAAATAGAGGCTTGCATCGTTAGCTTTGAGAATGCTGTCGATAGTAGACCGAGTGACAAAATGCCCTTGAGTACAAAGAACACAATTTTCATAATCGAGTTGTCCTTCCTATTGTTATCGGCCGATCTCCAAGCTGGAAATCAAACGGTTCACCAGTCTTAGATCGTGTTTTCGCTCAATTGGTTTCGACCAGGCATCAACCGTGCTTGCGACGAAAGAATTGACGCCTGCTGCGCCAATGTATCTGGAGGGCTTGGGATTATCGATATCGACTAATCGCACATCTCATGTGCGTCTGAACATTTGATATAAGCAGCGTCTCAGCGCTTTGAGCATTGCTCGGTCAGAACCGCTTTCCCTGTGGATTCGAATTATGACACAGTTCAATGGTGCGCCTAGGTCTCGCGCGATGGTAAGCTCGAATTGATCCTAGAACGATGAGTAAATCAGCATTTCATCGCAATTGGTATAAGTCGCCCCATCAAGGAGTGTAGCGCGCTCGCAATAGCCGCACTGACGGCTAGGCCAAACGGATCCCCCTAGGCGGGAACGCCAACACCGAAGTGAGGGGGCAGTCGAACCAGTCAAATTGTTCAACAAGCTCAAGTCAAAACAATGCTGATCTCTAAGAGAGACTAGAGCGGTATCGCGTGGAAGTGTTCCTAGGGTGTCTCTAAACACCTATCACGCGTTATCAAAAACCAAGCGAACAAGAGACCTGCGGATCAGTTTTTTTTCAGTCCCTTTTTCGCCCCGGTTGCGAAACGGCAGCTCCCATTCTTGATGATTAAGAAACAACCGCACAGCCAATGTGCGAACGGAGAGGCCGTTTTCGTTTAACAACAGCGCGTCTGCGGGGTACAGTATTTGAAGAGATAATCACCAACCAAAACAACCGAAATGGCAACTACAAAAGACCCCTCCTACTACGCCCAATGGCCACAGTCTGATGCTCATCAGTGAGGTCATTGAACCCTATGTGGTTGCCAAGGGGCCGATCTTATTGCGTCGCTTTCTCCCCTCTCCGAAGCGACAAATGGTCGGTCCCTTTATTTTTCTAGATCAAGCTGGGCCAACGCAGATCCGGGTAACAAGTCAATCGGGCTGTTCTGAACATCCTCACTCGGGGACCGCGACACTCACTTATCTTCTCAACGGCAACCTCACCCACCGCGATAGCGCTGGTGGCTATGCGGAGCTCTCTTCTGGTGATTTGGCGTTAATGACCGCAGGCAGCGGTATCACGCATGAGGAGAAACCGCAGGGCGATTCTATCGGAACGTTGCGTGATCTTTACTTCATAGAAGCTTGGCTAGCATTGCCAGATGATCTCGAAAATTCTGAACCAAGTTTTGAGCATCATAAGCACCGCAGTTTGCCAGAAGTTTGTTTTGAATCTGGATCGGCTTGGGTGCTGGTTGGTGAAGGGTGGGGTGAGACAGCGCCAACAACGAGCTATACGAGAACCGTGCTAGCCGATATTAGTATTGAGCCCGGAGGACTTTTGCCGCTGGAGCTAGACTATGAGGAGATCGCGATTTTCCTTATGCAAGGAGATGCGTCGCTAAATGAGGCTCCCCTTCAAGTTTGCGCAATGTCTGTTTACCGATCGGTTGGAGTGCCCGTTTTGAAAAGCAAGTCAGGGTGTCGCGCAATTGTGCTCGGGGGAGACTCGTTTTCCTCACCCCGTTTCATAGAGCAAAACTTCGTCGCGTCATCGAAGGTCCTGCTAGAAAGTCAGGCGAGTAAGTATCGCAATGGAGAATTTCCGAGCTTGTTGTCTGAATATTATGCTCAAATACAAAATCTCAGAAATTGAACAACGAGTGACATGACGCTCTCACGGGATTTAGATCATCTTATCGCGGAGCGAACGAAACAAGTTGACCCGACATCTACATTTAGCGCTTAGCGGCCAAGTTGTCTGAGGGCCGCCAACAGATTGGCTTCATCGTTTTCCTGAACCAGCTTTTGGTCGACCTGGTTCCACGCGCTGTCCCACGAACCTATTCCGAATATACCTATTACTTTGCCTCCAAAGAAGGGTAATTGAGATTCTAGAATTCCCAACACGCCTGCGCCGGCGCGTTTGCCAGGAGTTGCACATAACACCACCATGGGCTTACCCTGCCAAACCTTTGAATTAATTCTGCTCATCCAATCGTGAATATTCTTCCAGGCTGAGGTCACATATCCATTGTGTTCGGCGAAGGAAACGAGAACCGCATCCGCTGCGCCGATGAAGGAGTAAAATTCGTGTGCCGCTGTGGGGATGCCCTGTTCGCGCTCACGATCGATCGAGTAAATTGGCATCTCAAAGTCGTTCAAATCCAGATAGCTAAATTTAGCATCTGGAACGATGTCCGACTTCAGCACCCTAGCTGCATAGTGAACCAAATCTCTATTAATCGAGTGCCGGCTACTGGACGCCGAAAATGCAAGAATGTTCATTTAGTATTTTGATGTTCGAGCTGATAAATTGTCTATAACTAAATCGATGGAGCCATCTTTTTGTTCCAATAGAGCTGCAAATTGAGCTCTAAGCTCTAATGATAGCCAGAGAGTATTCCCGCGATCGCGAACGGCAACATCATAAATCCGATAGTCCTCTCCCTGGTGGAAGATCCGCCACAGTAATATACTGTCCCCAGCTTCGCCGAGATGAAAAACGGTCTCCACAATACAATCTGTTGGACGACGATCATGCGATCCCAGGATTTCGGCTTGCGCGCCATCTGAATTGGAAACAGAGGCGTGAAGCATCTCCACGAAATAGTGTTGCAGTGCGAGATTGAAGCGCTGCAAGTTGGCTTTCGATTGGAATTTGGAGTGCTTGCCCAGCGTAAAATTGGCGATACGAGCAATGTCGACTTTCTCAACCACGAAGTCTTGCAGCGTATTCGCATGTTTCCCTGACAAAGGGTCATCAAATTGGGTCAAAGCAGCCTTAACGGACGCATCCATGAACTGTTCACAAGCCTCGTCGGCCAGTGCTTTGCCGGATAGGCCCAAAGTCATTGCCAGGATCACTCCAATTTGCGGTGCGATACGCATGGTGCGTCAAAACCTTTCATATGAAAACGCTACATCAAACAAAATACATATCACTTTGTTCTACGGGCCATAACGCCAACCAGCGCGCAGGACTTGTGCGCTTCGAGTCAAATCCGGGAAGATCTCAATAAATCAATTCTTGTGGGCGCCGATATCCGCAAACGCGCTGCCGCTGCGCGCTCAGATGACTTGAGCAACTTCGATTTTCGAACACTCTAGCCTTTCGAACAAACAAAAAGACCGATCGAGCAAAGCTCTAGCTTTCGCTATAGGTCCGCGCTTGAGCCGGCGGGAAAATCGATGATGGATAAACAAAGTCTAAGAACGAACTCAAAACAACACGACCATTCCAGGCAGCGAGACAGCATCGATGCAAAGCACTGGCAAAATCGGCTGTATGAATTTAGAACCGGCTTCGGCGAGCTAAAACAGCTTTTCCTTTCGAGCGCGTTGCTCGCACTCATTTGCATGAGCTCAGCCGCGCCGGCTACGGCGCAAGAACAAGTGCCATCGGAATGCGATGAAGTTTGCCAGGCAACGCGCGAGTCTCAAGATCCAACGGCCGCTGTGAACGGGGTGTTCCTGAGCAATTCCATTGGATTCGGGCCATCTAGCGATGATACGCTCTATAATTTTCAGGTGCAGCCAATCGCGACAATCGCCCAACAAGAATGGGGTAACGTCCTTCTTCGCGGCGTAATTCCTGTGCTTGGTGTTCCAGTTCCAGATGGTACGCCCATGGGACGAGAAACAGAATGGGGGATTAGCGATACAATCCTCCACGCCTTTATAATTCCGTCCGATCAGAACGGGCCTTTGACCTTCGCCTTCGGGCCGCAAATCTCGCTCGACACGCACACTGACGACGCAACTCAGGGCGCAGGGTGGGGCGGTGGAATAGCAACCGCCGTTTTCGGCGCCTCAGGACCGATGACCTATGGCGCGCTCGTCAATCATCTATGGGGTGAAGACGATTACAGCACCTCAACGATTCAACCTATTGTATTCTATAACTTGAATACCCCCGGCATTGGAGACTGGTTTTTTGGATATAACAACTCAATCACTTATGATTGGTCTGCCGACGATAACGCCTGGGAAGTGCCTGTCGGATTAAGCGCTGGCAAGACGTTTATTCTAAAATCGAAAAAGGCACTGTCATACCGAATTGGCGCCTACAGTTTGGTAGAAACAGCGACCGGGGGCAACGATTGGGAACTCACCTTCAGTGCAAGCCTGCTCTATTGATTGACGAACTTTATCACCACACAACGTTGCAGCTGGGGCGAGGGACAAAATGATTGCTTATCAGATTCTATCGTTCTTTATGTTTGCACACCTCACGGCTGCGATCGAACCTTGTGTTGATTGCCCGAGCGTATTCGCAGGTGAAACAAGAGTTGTTCAATCCTTTCAATTGAAACAGGAGACGCGTTTCGCAAAACTCCCTAAGGGGCGATTGGATGAAAAAGATGCGCCTCCGCCGCCTCCGCCGCCGCCCCCAAACCCAAGGCCAGATCCAGGACCAGCTCCGAAGCCTAAGCCGGCGCCGCCCCCTTCACCCGCGCCAAAACCAAAGCCGAAACCCAAACCCAAACCAAAGCCCGAACCCAAAGAGTTATTTTCGGTAAATATTGCTCGATTGAACGTGATTCTGGAACAGCGACGCACGTGCTGAGCAGAGCAATTGCTCGTCCCTTAGCGAGAGTACGAATTTATATTTGACGTTATGACATCCACTGCAATTTCAGGAGCGTGATGAGCATCGCTCCATCCTTATTTTGTTTAGCCTTCCGTTGATTGAGCGCTTTAGTGCGCTCGAGAATCTTTCGGAATTTGAACATTCCACGACCGGCGTTTTAAGTTGCAGGCCCATCATTTACACAAATGCACGCCTGATGCGCTCTCAGTGTAGTTGCGAGATTCACAAAAGGTGCTTGTCTCAAATTTGGCGAAAACGAAAGTCGAGGACGAAGGGATGAATGTCCAATCCAGATCATCCCGACTCATTACAGTTGAACAACTCAACCGAGACTGGGTGGCTTGTCCATATTGTGATGAAGTTTGGGCGCGCCCCGATCTATCGGAGGGTGAGCGTGCGCGCTGCGGGAATTGCCACTCGATTTTCTTTGTCAAAAAAACACGTAGCGCTGAGCGAACCATAGCTCTGATGATCGCCGCTTTGATCTTATTCATCACAGCAGTCTCCTTCCCTTTCATGCGAATGGAAAAGTCGGGTTTATCGAACGAAATTTCGGTGTTGGACGCCGTTTCTATCCTCTGGACCAACGACATGCACCTGGTCGCATTGCTGTGCGCAGGATTTATTCTGTTGTTCCCTATGGCTCGGATATTGTTGCTGCTCTTTATTGGCATCTCTTTGCTCGGAAAAGGTGAAACAGGCCGACCGCATGCTTGGTCGTTTAGGCTCGCTCAATTTATAGAGCCATGGACCATGGCCGAGATTTTCATGGTCGGAGTTATCGTATCTCTGGTGAAGGTCGGAAAACTCGCGGATATTACGCTTGGCCCAGCGTTCTGGTCGATGACCGGGCTGATGATCGTCCTCACAGTCGGCGGTCAAACGATTTGCAAAGATACGGTTTGGCACAATATTCGGGGGCAACGATGACCACGACGCGAGATCTTGGGTGGGCCCGTTGTCGGACTTGCGGAACGCTCACGGATCGACCAGGTGAAAAATGCCTTGTTTGTGGCGCATCAACCGAAGTTCGCAAACCTCAATCATTGCAATATGTCTGGGCGTTTTGGTTCGCCGGTGTGCTGGCCTACATTCCCGGCAATTTATTGCCAATAATGGTGACAGACTCGGTCGCGGGAACCAGTCCCTCAACGATTATTGGGGGCGTCATTTCTCTCGCGCACCATGGTAGTTATGTCATTGCGGCCGTCATTTTCATCGCAAGTATCGCGGTGCCGGTGTCGAAGTTCGCGATCATTGCATGGCTTGCTCTGTCGATCCAAATGCGATGGAAGCTAAGCACCCACCGTCGTCATATGGCTCATGAAGTCATCGAGTTTATCGGCAGATGGTCAATGATTGACGTCTTCGTCGTCGCCGCCCTTGCCGCCTTAATTCAAGTCGGAGGATTGATGGCAATTTCACCTGGAATTGGGCTCGATGCTTTCGCGCTTTCGGTGATTTTCACGATGCTCTCAGCCAATAGTTTAGACCCTCGCATGATATGGGATGCGAGCCGGCCACGGGAGGGGGAACATGCCGCAACCTGAAGAACAGAATTTAGAGGTAGAACAAGGTAAAAGCGGGCGTATCTCCGCGATTTGGTTTGTGCCCATCTTAGCCGCCATCGTCGGAGTTGCAGTTATGTGGCAGTCATTTTCCTCTCAAGGTCCGACCGTTGAAATCCGCTTCAATGAAGCGAAAGGTATCGAAGCGGGGAAAACTGAGATTAAACACAAGGATGTCGTGATCGGATTGGTCGAAGAGGTTAAGTTCTCCGACGATTTAGATAGCGTCCTGGTTTCAGCTCAGCTTAATCCTGAAATCGAGCCTTTTCTCGGTGATACCACACAGTTTTGGGTGGTTGGCGCAGCCATCTCCGGAACGGATCTTTCCGGATTGGGCACGATCCTTTCGGGATCTTATATCGAAGTTGATTGGTCTGGCACGCCAAATCAAAGTGAACGCGAATTTGTCGGATTGGAAACTCGGCCACTCACACCACCAGGAGCCGAAGGACGACAAATTGAGCTTCGTTCAGGAGACGCAGGATCAATCGATGTCGGATCTGCGATTTACTTTCGAGGCCTAAACGTTGGCCGGATCGAGAGTCGAAAACTGTCTGACGACTTTCAAACACTTGAGTATACGGGGTTTGTTGAAGCGCCATATGCCGATTTAATCAATCAGAATTCTCGCTTTTGGAACGTCTCCGGCGTTGCGTTGACATCAGGCGCAGAAGGAATTTCGGTTCAAGTATCATCTTTATCTAGCTTGGTCTCTGGGGGAGTCGCGTTTGGGCAGGTTGGTAACGTGCCGATTGATCGACAAGAAGAATTCTCCGGACCGTTTTCGATTTATGCCAATCTTTCGGACGCCGAAGAGAGTTTGTATAGCGACCCGGGCCAAACCGCTTATTCGTTTAGTTTGGTCTTTGATGAATCAGTGAACGGACTTGAACCCGGAGCGCCCGTCGAATGGCAGGGCATACGGATCGGAACGGTCAGCGACTTGCAATTAGACTTAGCGGCGCGCGCCAGCGGTGACACCGTCAAGGTGATCATTGAATTGCAACCGAGCAGGCTCGGATTGAGTTTTGAAAATTCTGACGAAGCAATGATCGGACTCGAAGAGTGGGTGCGGTCAGGCATGCGCGTTAGGTTAGCGACCGGAAACATTTTGACAGGAAAGAAACTCATTCGGTTCGTCGATGAAATCGGTGACAAGGGACAAGGTATCGACTTTTCTGCTGAGCCTTTTCCGCGGCTACCAACCGCGCTCTCAGACTTAGATGCTGCAGCTGACAATGCTGAAGCCTTCATCGCCACTCTCGCTGACTTGCCGCTAAACGAGCTGGTTGATGCCATGGTGCTGGTATTGGAAAATGCAAATACAGTCATCGCTGATCCCGCTCTTACGGCGTTGCCAGGCGAACTGAATCAAACGCTGTCTTCGTTTGACCGAGTGGCGATTTCGCTCGATGCGGCAAGCAAGGATCTCCCAACGCTCATCAACAGTATGAATGCGATTGCCAATACAGGTGAGGAAACTCTATCGGGACTCTCCCCAGATTCAGAACTCTACATTGATTTGGCAAACTCTATTCGCGAGCTGCGTGATGCATCGCGGTCCTTGTCTGCGCTAGCGGCGCGGCTGGAAGAGCAACCCAATGCACTTATCATGGGAAGGAATTAGGCATGCATCAGCTTCGGAACGCCGCAATGTGCGGCGCAATTCTTGCTTTAGTGAGTTGCGCATCTTCTCCAGATCCCAAACTATACAAATTACCTGATCTTTATTCGCAAACCCTAACGGCAAGCGATGCAGAATTGATAAGCCTGTCTGAATTGGAAATGCCGGCATACGCGCGCAATTTGCAAATCACGACAGCGATCTCTGCGACAGAGTTAGAAGAAGACGATCAGCATCGTTGGGCATCGCCCCCGACTGAAATGTTTACGTCAGCATTGGCACAGCACATCGAGCATGCCGTCGAAGGCGTGGTCTTAGTCCGACCGCTCCCTGCGGGAATACGTTCTGAGTTCGTAGTCGAGGTAGAGTTCGATGCGCTTTATCGTACAAGATCAGGAGGAGCTCATTCTCGCGGCCAGTTCATTCTGATTGGCCCGGGAAAGTCTAATCATACACAACGCTTTAAATTCGATGTCATGTCGAACTCCTCCAGCTATGAGGATTATGCACTGGCGCTAAATGGGGCGCTGCGCTTACTTGCGGGCGAAATCTCGATTGGCCTCGAACGATTGTCGCACTCAATAGAGGTCGATCGCGGTTGACGTTCGCGGGACAGATTGTCTTAGGGTTTGCCTGGACCTGCGTGACCCTCGCCATCGCAGTTGGGTTTATCATAATATTGATTGAATTTTTTCACCTCATCGAGCGACCTCTCCGGCATTTTCCCGGAGGAGTCCGTCGAGGTATTTTACTGATTGCCAGCGTATTGTGGATGCTGCTCGCGATGATCGCTGTAGTGTTCGCTTGGGCGGCTTTGTTCCAAACACTTGGCGCTTTCTCTAACCTGGAGGATGCGTTTTATCTCGCCATGGTATCGATCACTACCGTCGGATTTGGCGATGTGGTGCTGGGTCGAGAGTGGAGAATACTCTCCGGCTTCACCGCTGCAGAAGGCTTTATCATATTTGGATTGGACACCGCAGTCCTATTTGAAATGATGAGACGCCTTAGGAACGATCAGGCGATGATCGATCGATAAAGGTGTTTATGCGAAAGGTATGGAGAATGTTTCGCGAAGTCC
Source organism: uncultured Parvularcula sp. (assembly GCA_937919225.1). GTDB lineage: Bacteria > Pseudomonadota > Alphaproteobacteria > Caulobacterales > Parvularculaceae > Parvularcula. Next base: position 4,699 of record CALFRH010000320.1, on the reverse strand, counting down.
TGTTTACTGTTCTGGTATTTTTGGTCCCAAGTGGGGAGGCGATCGCTGAAACGACTTCAGACCCTATGAATTTGATCGGTGTGCTAGACGTATCCGCTCGTTTCGATGGCGACCTGGACCCCATTCTCGGCGCTCCAAAGGACTGGCTTGCAGCCACATGGGGAGATGAGAGTGTTCCGAAGAACTTCACCGTGAAAGAACACTTCGAGTCGCAAGATTCGCTTCGCACAACCTTCTTTATATCAGACTTTTTACTTATCGAGACGGATTACGAACAAGCACACATCGTCGTATTCGAAAAGGCGGGAGATTGGCTTCAAGTCCTTGCCAATGGCGAAACGCTTTGGTTGCAAATGGAGTCGCAGGACAAGTTTTACGCTTATCCAGATCTGCTGCGAGACGGACTCAATTTTTTGACGAACTCCAAAATTTCATATTCGCAGCGCCCCGCAGGGACTTTGATAGAAATTGCTTTGTCCCCAGCAATGCAAGGCAGCTTAGAAGACGCAAAATATTGGACACCAGCGGTCGAGGTCATTGAAGTTCAAACTACATTAGCAGGGAATGATATTGGAAGCGAAGAGATACGAAATAGCCTTTTGAAAGTCCGGATGACAAACCGGCCTCATTGCGCAAAACCATCGCTCGAGCCTGAAACCATGATATTCGAGGGCTGGATTTCTGCTTATCAAAGAAATGGCACCGCGTCGGTTTGGTTCCATTCGCGTGGGTGCTGAGTTTTAAGACAGAGCGACATTGCTTATGCTGGCAGCATTCCAGGTCGTCCTTTGGTGCGCGGGTCTCGCGACCAATAAGCGCATTTCCGATTGCCCGCACATGTGACGCTCGTTTGCGTAACTATATTCGCCGGACCGATATGCTAGGCCTAATGCTGCAGGCAATTAAGCGAGCGCTTCATCTTCGTCTCGATTGAGTTGACGAAAGTGCCGCAGCGAATGGAGTTACGCTCGCTTCGTCGCCTGCCAGAGAGGCTGTGGACGGGTGAAGCCAAATGAACCGAATATTGAGCACATCGTTTTTGGTCGTTTTTGCTTTGATGGCATGGGTGCCACTGGGGCAGCAAGCGTTTATGGAAGAACACTGGATGAAAATCGGTGCTTACATCGCGCCCGTGCTCATGTTCTTAGCGTTTCATCGTCGTCGTGTGCATGAACCGAGAATTTTGAGCGATGTGACTCTGATGGCCAGCCTCTTAACAGCCGCCTATCTTCACCATCAAGTAGAGGAACATTGGTTCGATTTGATGGGGCGCCCTTATCCACTGTACGATTTCTTAAATACGCTGATCGCCGATGTCGCCGGTGAAGATCGATATGGAGTCTTAACGCCAAGCGCCATTTTTTACGTCAATGCTGGAATGGTTTGGACGGTCGGGTTCGTGTCTATTTTGGTCAGTCCAAAATATGTCTTCCCCGCAATCGCCATGGCCGGATTGACGATCGTGAATGGCGTTGCACACGCCCTTAACGGGTTAGCCTATCAGAGCTATAATTCTGGTCTTGCCACGGGGCTGCTCATATTTATTCCTGTGGGTATTTTGTTTTACCGTCGGCTTTTGAGAGATGGGATGGCATCGCGAACCATGCTTGGCGCCGGGCTGTTGTGGGGTTTGCTCGGTCATGTTTTTCTATTCGCGGGTTTGTTTGCAGCCAACGTCTACGGAATGTTCCCGGTCAGTCTGTACTATGCGGGTCTGATCATTTGGGGGCTTGTCCCGATCGCCTTGTTTCGAAGGGGTGCCAGCACCTTTCAAGATAACCCCACTGAAGCTTCGAGCCGCCATCGCCCATACTAATCGCTCATGGTGCGCCGATGCTAAAGCGTTGGAATGGAGCGACCCAAAAATCCAAGCCCACGTAGGATTTCTACAAACGCCTGCACCTTGGCCGACCTGTGTGCGTCCATGTGCGTAACGATCCAATAATTCACGCACCACTCGTCTTGTTGAGGCCAAACCGAGAAAATATCGGGGTCATTTTTAACGAAATCGTTTGGACAAAAACCGACCCCAATTCCCGTCTTGATCGCCTCTACCGCTGTGAGAAGCGAATTAGAGCGCAAAACGATATGAGGTGTATGTCCTTCAAGTTGGAGCCACCGCTCGAACACATCGACGCGTTTGTCTTCGGTAAGAGCAATATAGTGAAGCTTAGCTAGGTCCTCGATTGTTTGAGGAATCCCGTGTTGCTTTAAATAATCCTGATGCGCATACAATCCAAATTGCGCGCGCACGAATGGCAGCACGACATGGTCTAAGTCTGTCGGTGCCTCGCCTTCGTGAATCGAGATATCGGCCCGACGGGTTTCGAGATCCGTAGCCGTTTGCTCGGTTTGTAACGAAACAGTCGCGCGAGAGTGCTTATTTTTGAACGCACCTACAGCACGCAAGAGCACCTTCTCGACAACCTCTCGCGATGAGATTGCGAGATTGCCAGAAATTGTAGTTACCTGTCTGGATAGACCCCGCAGCTTTTGCAAGTGTTTGTCAACGATTGTCGCGGTTGTCAGCATGTCTTCACCCGCTTCTGTAAGCGAATACCCGCGCGCATGTCTGAAGAACAGCTTTGTATCGAGCTCGCTCTCAAGAGAGTTTATATGGCGAATGACCGTGGCTCGGTGGACATTTAAAGCATTGGCTGCTGCGCTTATCGTTCCAAGGCGCGCGACGGAGAATGCAGTGTGCAGTTCAGTCCATTTGTCCATGGATCAACTTTCGTCGCTTGTTTGTAGAGTTTTAGAATTCGATGCCTGCTGCCCGGGTTGTTTTTGACCATCGCCCATTACTTGGCCATCTCGCATACCGGTTCGAATGATTGATAGCAGTCTCGCGATTTTGGCATTCTTTGATGCGTCTCGATGAGTAATGGCCCAGGCGGGGATGGAGATATCATCCCAGGGCTCCCAAACGGGGATCAAATCTTGGCGATCCCGCGCAAGATGCAACGGATAAAACCCGATCCCCATGCCCATCAGCATCGCGTTGTCCAGAGCCCAGGGACTTTCACTTCGCACCGCGATAGACGATTCCGGCACTCGATCTTCCATCCACGAATGGATCCCGACTCTCGTCATGGTAGGACTTGTTTCAATTGCCACAAATCTATGTTCATGAGCGTCAGCCAATGACGAGGGTATGCCAAAACGGTCTGCATAGGTTCGACTTGCGAACAGTCCAAACCGGATTGGACTGAGAGCCTCATGATTATAGTCGGGTCGATCGACTTTTGCGCCAACCTTCAGTGAAATATGTGCTTCGCCGAGTTCCAATCTTGGTCGCAAATGCGTCGGAGTGAACCTGACCTGAACTTTAGGATTTTCTGACTGAAACTGTGCGATCAGCGGCAACGCGATAGGCGCACAGATTTCTGCACTGGCCACGTGGATAAGCCCCGAAAGCTGTTTGTTTTGTCCGAGCATTCTGGCTGCCAACGAACTTAAATCGACCTCAGCTTCGTCGACAATGTGAGCGAACTCCTCGCCGGCATCGGTTGGTGTGTATCCATGTTTGTGACGAATAAAGAGCCTGACACCGAGCGCAGTCTCAACTGAATCAATTCTTCTGATAAGCGTTGCCCGATGAACTCCAAGCTCGTCGGCGGCCGCCGCCAAGTTCTCATGCTTAGCCACTTTGTAAGCAGAGCGGATATCGGTCCAGTCCATATCGAGGGTGTGCAGTGCGCGCATCTGATTACTTGGTCACAACTCCCATCTTAGTCGCTTGGAATGTCACTGAGCGCATGACAAATCATAACACTTGATCGCGTTTTTGTTATCAAAGGTGAGAGTCGGCATATTAACACGGGAGCGCCCCCATGATTTAAGTGGTTGAGTACGAGGCAGGCGAAATGCAGCTATAGGGTTTGATCGACGACGATTAGAGCCACTTAAGCCCAGTTTTTGGGTGTTTACCCAAATTTGGCGTATTTGTCAATGCTATTGCTCTTTAGCTTGAGCGGCGCCGAGAAAAAGAAAAGCTATATAGCCGCAACAGGACGTAACTCTATGTGCGGAGCCGTTTCTCAAGAGCGGATATCACTGCATGTGTGCGTGGATCTCGTTCGGGGGCCGATTTAAAGGTCGCCCAAATTGAAGTCTTCCAATCGTCTTGAGGGTCACAGATTTGAACCAGGCCTTTTTTTCGAAGAGCGATTGGTTCCAAGCAAGCGCCTATCCCAAGGCCGTTTTCTATGGCTGAGTATACTGCTAATCGAGACTTTGAGCGAAAGATGATGTTTTCCGCAGATACGGCCTTATTTAGCCATGCATCGATCCGAGTCGCGTCATCAGACGAGAAACGGTGAACAAACTTATGATTACTGTAGTCAGCGATGGCACGTGGAACGCCAAAACTTCGAAGATACTTCGGAGACGCAAATAGACTCTGTGGCACCGTGGCTAGGCAAACTGTCGGGGCGTTTGTTGAGGCACTATCGCCAACAGAAAACACCAGATCAACATCTTCCGGTTTAGTGGATTTGTAATCCTGCAACGTCATGAAAGAAAACCAGAGCGTTGGAAATTTCCCACTCAGTTTTGGGAGGACCGAACTGATTAGGTATGAGAGTTCGGGGGGAGCAGCAATTTTTAAGACGCCAGCCGGAGAAGGTTTGGCACGAGATGTGTTCGGAGTGAGCTGCTCAAAGCGCCGTGCAGCTTCCCCCGCAAGGTCAATCAATTC
>CALFRH010000319.1 GCA_937919225.1 uncultured Parvularcula sp. | reverse complement strand
GTTTATGGTTCGCGTCGTACTCAGTGTTCTCACCGCAATTTTGTTCGGTGGTGTCGCCTCTGCACAACTGAGTGTTGAAGAAACGCGCGCTTTTGTGGAGAGCCGTGTGAACGCCGCGGTCGAAAATGCCGAGGTCGCAGGGCTTGTCGTTGGTGTTGTGTACCCAGACGGTTCTACCTTTACCTATGCCGGACAAGCACCAGATACTGAGTTTCCGCGCGCCCTAGATGGCGAGACATCACTCGTCCAGATCGCCTCCATCACCAAAACCTTTACCGCACTGGCCATGATGCAGTTAGTAGAAGATGGCCTCGTCGACCTCGACGAACCCGTAAGCAACTATCTGCCGGAGTTTAAAGATAGTCTGCATGGGGATTTAGGCACGGTAAAGGTCAAGCATCTGTTCGCGCACCGTGCGGGTTATGAACCTGTCCAATATCCCATGTGGCCCAAGACGGCCGATGACGTGAAACCCCTATCCGAATTTTTAGACTTTGGGCGTCCTCAACGCGTTTTCCCGGTGGGTGAAACGACGGTTTACTCTAACTATGGCTATGGCGTTGCAGGTCGCATCATCGAGCGGGTATCGGGGCAAAGCTATGCTGACTATTTAGAAAGCGCCGTTCTAATACCGCTTGGAATGCTCACGACCACCGTACGCTTACCCGGTGTGAGTGTTGATCCTGGCGGAATGCGTCCGGCACTAGTCAACGAAATCGCGCCTGGCCAGTATCAGTCTTCTGATGGGTTTGAACCGCGGCCCTTCGTCTACTCTAACAGCGCTTCGGCGGGATCGATGTCCGCCACAGCAGCTGACATGACAAAGTTCATGCAGGCATTCCTTAGCTCACCGCCCCCAGGTGAAGGCGCCGTTATGACGGCGCTCACGAAAGAGGCGATGACATCAAAGCTGTTTGGCGACCGTCCGGGGGCGCCAGATTACGGTGTTGGTGTCGAGCTTAGCACCCTTTGCGGGCACAAGATGATTTCGCATGAAGGCGACATTTTTTACACGAAGAGCTTCTTCGGCATGCTGCCTGATCAGAATGCTGGCGTGTTTGTTTCCGCCCTTAGCAATAACGGACGCGATGTCGCCATCGGTCTTGTTAAGGACGTTTTGTTGGAAATAGTGGGAGAGGAGCCACGGGGCGAGGAGATCAGCGTTCAACAGCAAGGCGTAGCGCCACAACCGTTTCATGAACGGCTTGTTTTCGAATATATGAGCCATACGACGTTTGAAAAAATGTTCTTGCTCGCGTTCGAAACCTACACCTTGAACCTTGATGAGGCGGGATCTCTTTACCGGGCAGAGACGGACACCACTTTTACGAAGATTACGCCAACCCTCTACGAAAATGAGGAGACAGGTGAGCAAATCTTCCTGCAAACGGACGAGGCAGGCGTCCTGAAGCGGGCCTATGTCGGGTCATTTGGCTTTATTCAGCCGACATTCTTCTCGGACCCCATGGTGTTCGTGTCGACGCTTGGCGCTTCCACATTAGCGGCCGTCATCGGTATTATTCTGTCATTGGTCAGTATAGTAAGAGGATCGAAAAGATCGGAGCGCTCGACATCATTGGCCCCCATGGTCTTTGGACTGTCGACGGTAATAGCGATCAGTACGGCATTGGTCGTCTATGTTTTCGTGACCTTCTCCGGACGTTTTCCTGACAGTATGATCGATTACCCAACGGGCCCAATGCAGGCGCTCGCCTACTGGAACTACGTCCCAGCCCTCACCTTCATAGGCGCCGTACTGATGATGGTGTCGACGGTTAACACAAGGCAAGGGCTTACCCTCAGAGCCTTTCAGCTCATCGGTATGCCCATTTTCTTGCTGCACGTCCTCATCATGTGGCAGTGGAACCTAATCGGACCGAACTTCTAAAACGATATCGCCCCTTAAGCGCTAAGCTGCTGGGACAGACCGAAATATCGTTCCTCCGTAAACGTCAACTTCTTCTGACGCTCAAGGTCCCAGACATTGCGGTTGGTGTTCGCCAAATTTCCGCAATAGACGTGAAGAGCCTCAGAGTAATCCTGACCTTCATTCACGACAGCGTGAATGGCAGGCTCGGGCAAACGGTGAACAGCAGGGGCCTTCAGGTGCTTTTTCCCGGTCGACACAAGGGTCTCGTCGACTTCGTCATAGGTGATATTCGTCTCAGCCCCACCATAAAGCCCAATGACCACCGGCATGAAATGATTATGCGGCGGATAGAGCAAACCGGGCGTAAGACGAATGGCAAAAATCGTCACCCGATCACACATATGCAGCAGCGTTTCGTCTTCCGTCAGCTCAGGCAAGCCAGCCTTAAGGGCGCCCAGGTCAGCAATCGCGTCCGTCACCAGCTGAACAATGGCATCGGGCCCGCGCCCGCCTTCGCCGAGGGCATCCCTGCACGCATCGGCGAACGCCCTAAAATTGAAGGCATTGACCTTATCTGATGGGGTGAACGGGCTGGCGGTCTTAGTGGTCAATGGCCGATCTCCCCGCTGTAAACGACTGATCTAACACCCAGAAGCCATGCCTTTCGGTTGCTGCCGAACAGCTTTACCGATATTGAGCATCGTTGGGACGCAAGCGCGACACCTTTGACATGTCACAAGTGTTTTTTGACTATTTAGTTGGAAAATCAGCCATGTCAATGGCGGCGTGAGGTGCTGTCTCCATGACGAGGAAGCAGAATGCGACCAGGAGGTCGGGACGTTGAGCAAAGAGCCAAAAAAAATGCCCAAGCCCAAAGGGCAACAGAAAAAGCCGGCCGCTAAAGCGGCGCCGCGATCTCTGAAAGACGAGGCCTATGATCATATCCTAGAAGGCGTTCGCTCAGGTAAATTCCTACCCGGAACGATGATTACAGAGGGCCAGCTTTCTACCAAATATGGTTTGAGCAAGGCCCCTATTCGCACCGCGCTTACCCGCTTGGTGCAAGACGGATGGCTCGAGCCCGTCTCCCGGCGGGGGCACCGGGTGAAACCGTTGACAATAGCGGATGCCCGCGACTTGTTCATGACCAGAAAACTGGTGGAACCCTTTACGGCGCGCATGGCAGCGGGGCGGATTGATCCTGCCACGCAAGAATTGCTCGAAGCCGCATGCGATCCGGACCATGAAAATTGGCAAGGCATGGACCCCGAACCGGCCTTCTTTGCGGCGAACAAAGAGTTTCACGTCGGCATTGCCAAGGCGTCGGGCAGCATCCGGTTGGCGGATATTGTTGGCTTCCTTCACGATGAAGCAGAGCGAGTGTTGCGCTACGCGGCCCAACAACATGGTTCAGCGGAGCCCAACCTCTATGACGATTGGGCTCACGGCCACGACGAAATCCTCGACGCGCTCATGACCGGGGACGGAAAGACAGCGGAGCGATTGGCTCGCACAGGGCTTGAAAAGTCTGAGCGTATCGTCATCGAGGTCTTGCGCGAAAAGGCCGAGCAGCTCCCTATTTGACGGGTCCTCTCAAGGGTTTTTGGCCTTGCAGAGCCAGTGCACCCTCATCGATTACCCCCATAACCTGACGCGCGCCCTGATCGACGCCTCGCAACCACTCACCCCTGGTGAAGCGACATCCCTTCTTGCGACCGCAAACTATTGACCTTTCTGAAGGCCCATGGTGACATGCCACAGATGCTGATCAGCCGACTCATGTCCGGCTGTGTCAGACCGCCACAACCATAACCCCTTTAGGAGCCAACAACGATGATCACACGTAGACTGTTGATGGCGTCCACCGGCGCAAGCCTGTTCCCCACCGTCACATGGGCAAGCAGCGCGCCCAAAAGAGTAAAATGGCGGTTTGGGCACGCCCTCCCCTTCAACTCAGCAGCGGTCGAGAACTTCCAGGCCACATTCGAAGAGATCGCCGACCGAACCCAAGGCCGGTTCAAAATCGACATGGCCGCCATGACGGCCCAGGGGTTCAATCGCGCAGATTCTCTCCGCCTGGTCGCCCATCAAAAGGTGTACGATCTTGTGCATCACTTCCCATCTTACGTTGTCCGGGATGAGCCCCTTTTTGATGCGGCGGTTGTGCCGCTGCACGGCCTTGTGGATGCCGCAGATAACCAGAAGGTCATCGGTGTACAGCGCGACATTGCACGAGAAATTGCGGCGAAGTGGCGGCTTGAGTTTATCAGTTTCGAACATGTGTCGGGCGAGCAAAAAAGCGTCTATGTTCTTTCGACGAAACCGTTTCAGTCCCTCGACGATCTTAAGGGCATAAAACTCCGCCATTGGTCGCGCTTGGGCGTTGATATGTTCAGGTCCGTAGGCGTACCGGCTCAAGTGATTCCCGCATCGGAACTCTATTTGGCTCTTCAAAACGGAACAGTGGATGCCGCCGTCGTTCCCATCAACTACGCGGCATCCCTCGAGGACGTTACGGACTACGCCGCATACGTTACGCCGTTCATCGCCTCTACTCCCTCAGGATTCCTTGCCCGGAAGAAGACGTGGGCGGCCCTCCCCGATGAATTCAAAGAAGTTTGGCAAGACGTGACGAACGCGCAGATGCAAAAGGATATGGCGAGCTATCAAGAGGATGCCATCGAACCTCAGCTTCTTGAGGAATTGAAAACCAAGGGCATCACCATCCTCGACCCGCTCCCCGAAGAGGATCGACGGGCGTTACAGACCGAAGCTCTACGAGCATGGCGCGCAAATGCGCAAAAGATCGGATCAAAATCCATTGGATATTATGACCGTATTGTTGCGGACCTAGGTGTTGCAAGCGCGCAATGACTCACAATCCTAACCAATCAAACAGCCTATCTTCGGCAAACAGCAAAGCACAGAGACCAAAACAACGCGCCTGGCCATCCCGCGCTATGGATGGGGTTGCCGACACTTTTTTGAGGGTATCAAAGGTGATTGGCTTTGTCGGTATGGTGATGAGCTGCACCGCCATTGTCGGTATCGTTCTTCTTTTATCGGCGTCAGCGATTGTTCGATATGTGTTCAGTACACCTATTTCATTTACAGAGGATCTATCGGGTCTTTTGTTCGTTGTCGTCTTTACCGCTTCGATGGCCCACGCGACGAATGAGGGCAGTCATTTTCGTCTCGTGCTGCTATGGAACAAACTACCGCCGCGTCTGAGAGGGATCACTCTTATTCTCGGCGACATGATGACCCTTCTGGCTTTCTCAATCATCGCCTTCGTCACATGGGAGTTTGCGGACTTCTCGCGCATGCTCGATTCTCGGTCCAACTTCGGGGACATACAGCTCTGGCCCTGGATGATGGTGGTCCCCATCGCAATCGGGTGTTTTTGCTTTGCCGTCTTTGCGCGAGTTCTCGATGTTATTCGCCTAATGATCAATGGCCGTCCTATTGAGACGACAAGTGTCTCTTTCCATTAGATCGAACCGGAGGTTTATTCATGTTCGCGACCTCACTGTTTGGCGTCCTTGGATTCTCCCTCATCACCGGGGCGATGGTGGGGGGTATTTTGGCAGCGATTGGACTGCTGATTCTTACCTTCTTTTTTGACGGAAATTATTCCGTCATCGCCAATTCAGTGTGGGGGATCACCACAAATTACTCGCTGACGGCGATCCCCATGTTTATCTTTATGGGCGAAATCCTCGGCGCAACCGGGGTGGCCACCCGCATTTATGATGCGTTTGCCCCCCTTTTCCAGCGCCTGCCTGGAGGCCTTGTCCAAAGTAATATTGGGACCTGCGCAACCTTTTCGGCGATTTCCGGCTCGTCCACCGCCACGACCGCGGTGGTTGGCTCCATCGCCTTTGATGAACTTATGCAGCGGGGATATGACCGCAACCTTGTGGCAGGGTCGATTGCTGGTGGCGGCACCCTCGGCATGCTTATTCCGCCATCCATTATCTTGATTTTTTATGGTTCGCTGACCGACGTTCCCGTTGGCAAGCTCTTCATCGCCGGAGTTATTCCCGGCCTCCTCGTCGCGCTCCTCTTCATGCTGTACATCGCTTTTGTCGCAAAGACGTCGCCGTCCAAGACGCCGCAAAACACGGGCGTCATGCCCTTGGGGAAGGCCCTTATCCATTCGTTGGCGGGCTGGCCCTTCGTCCTTTTGGTCGTTGCTATCTTAGGCAGTATGTTCGCTGGCATTGCCACCGCGACGGAGGCAGCCGGCCTTGGGGTTATCACCGCCATCATCTTAGCAACCGTGTACGGAGAAATGACACCGAGCCGGTTTTTCTCCGCTGTGCGCAGTACCGCTATCGTTTTCTCAGGGTTAGGAGTCCTCCTCCTTGGTGGTGTTACACTCGCCCAATCTGTATCCCTATCAGGCTTGCCTGACCTGGTCCTCACTGCGATGCAGGACGCAAACCTGTCGCCCATTATCGCCATTGCAATGGTGTACCTCCTTTATCTCATTCTCGGGTGCGTCTTTGGCGCCATTGAGATGCTGTTGATCACGCTGCCCTTCACCTTCCCGCTGATGACCGCCCTGGGGTTTGATCCTCTTTGGCTGGGGGTTGCGTTGGTGATCTTGATTGAGCTCGGCCTCCTTACACCGCCGCTGGGCCTCAACCTCTTTATGGTGATGGGCATGTCCAAGGGCGAGCTGAGTCTTGGCGAAGCAGCACGGGCTGCGCTGCCTTATTGGCTCATCCTGCTCAGCTTCTTGGTGCTGATCACGAAATTTCAGGATATCGTTCTGTTCCTCCCCAATGTACTCTCATAAAGAGCGCGATTGGAGGTTTTTGATCAAGACGAAGATCCGTGAGCCTTCTTCGCAGCGCAGCTGTTCATTGCCTCTTCAACGGCATGAACAAATGATCCAGCTGATGAACGCGGTGTAAAGAGTATAAAACTCTCATCGCTTTCTTTCAGCAAGATGACGCTCATATGCTCCATCACCGTACGTACGACAGCCCCTGTCGTGAAGGCAATCGGATGCAGGTCAATCATACACAACCGCATAAGGACCTCTCTCGCGATGGGACCGTTCAGACGCAGCTTTGCCCAGCTATCGGATTGATCCGTCACATAGGCCTTATCCTCAACCAGGGTTGCGACAAAGGGGGTGACCGTCCCCGATTCCGCTTCCGCCGTGAGAAAAAACTGATCCTGCTGCAACCCTAGCAGCCGATACATCCCATCAGAAGATAAGCAAGAATTGCCAATAGCGGGTAAAGCGAGACCAAGAGCCGTCTGAAGACACTGCCCCAGCGCCTGGCGCCCCCCCAATGGTACAGCGAGGGAGCAAAGCGCGTAGCCGTCCACCTCGACAAGGCTGGCGCCCCTGCGCTCAATGGACAGCGCAGCGAGAGGAGGATACGCGGTCAGTTTATAGTCAGACACGCAAACGCTCCCCTTCAGGATCAATGAAGATTGAAGGCACAATTTCTACCTCAACCTCGCGATTGCGGAGAAGATCAACAGCGCGCACCATCTCTCCAATCCGGTCAGGACCCCGCTGAATAAAACCAAGACCGATAGAATGGCCAAGCTCCGGCGAATAAGCGACAGAACTCAACCATCCCTCATCATGCGCCAGCGTATTGGGCGCCCCTTTTGAGAGAAGATGCGCCCCGGCGGGCATAGACTGCGCCCGATCAACCGGCCGAAAGCCCATGAGGACGACACCGTCTTCTCTGTTCATGGCTTCGCGTTTCGACAAAAGACTGCCGATGGAGTCCTTCTTCTTTGACACCATCCGCCCAAGGCCTAGATGACGAGCCGCGGTTTGGCCATTCAGCTCAGGCCCCGCCGCATGACCTTTTTCAATCCGCATGACGCCCACCGCCTCCGTCCCATAGGGCATCACCCCAAATTCAACGCCGGCTTCCATCATTATACGCATGAGTGAATCACCGAAGCGACCAGGCACCGCAATCTCGTAAGCAAGCTCACCCGAAAAAGAGATTCTAAAAAGACGCGCGGGCGTGCCGCCACAAATCGTCATCTCCCCGCAGGCCATATAGGGAAAACCCTCATTGGAAATATCAAATTCGGGATCGACAATTTTCTGAAGCAGCTTCCGCGCGTTGGGGCCTGCAACCGCGTATTGCGCCCATTGTTCCGTGGCGGATATGAGGTGGACGTCCATGCCAGGCCAGAGGCACTGACGGCAAAACTCTAAATGCCGAAAAACTGAAACAGCGTTCGCGGTCGTCGTGGTCATAACGAAATGGGTTTCGCTAAGCCGCGCCGTAGTCCCGTCATCCATGACGATACCGTCTTCCCGCAACATCACGCCGTAGCGGGTCTTCCCAATAGGGAGTTTCCCAAAGGCGTTGCAATAGACCCGATTGAGAAAGGCCGCCGCATCGCGGCCTTGAATATCAATTTTTCCAAGGGTCGTTACGTCGCATACGCCGACCGACCCGCGCACGCCCCTCACTTCACGATCAACCGTCTCGCGCCAATGCGCCTCCCCCTTTTGGGGGTAATACTGAGCGCGTAGCCACGGGCCCACCTCCACAAACTGCGCGCCCTGCTCCTCCGCCCATTGATGGCTTGGGGGTAGACGGACGGGACGAAACTCTTGACCACGACTTTTACCGGCGAAGGCAGCAATCGGTACCGGCGTATAGGGGGGCCGAAAAATCGTTACCCCCGTCTCCGCAATGGATTTGCCGCTTTGCTCGGCCAGAATCGCGAGGCCCAACACATTGCTGGTTTTTCCCTGGTCGGTGGCCATGCCCAACGTGGTGTAGCGTTTGAGATGTTCGACCGACCGAAACCCCTCGCGGTGGGCCAGGGTGACGTCCTTCGCCGTGACATCATTCTGAAGATCCACCCAGCAACGCGAGCGGCTCTCGCCCACGTGCCACAAGGGTGAAATCGCTGCGCCCTCATCCTCCGCGATCGGCACATCATCCGGTGACGGTTGAAATCCGAGGGTCTCTATAGTCGTAATCGCCACCTGATAAGCATCAGCCAGTACGGCGCCGAGCCCAAAGACACCGCGAGCAGCCCCCGCGACGCACATGCCCGGCGGCAGGTCCTGCCCCGGCACGAAGGCCGCGATATCGTCGCGCCATTGCGGGCGCCCACGATGGTGGCAAGTATGATGAACATTTGGGTTCCAAGCGCCCGACAGAGCAATGCTATCCGCAGGAACACTAATGCCGTTCGAAAGCGTGACCGCGTTCAGCGCTTTGCGCCCCCGGGTATCGACCACCCGCTCCCCCATGGCCATCAGCGCGCCAGGAACGGTGGCCACCGGGTCCACTGGACGGCTGTCGATGACCGCCGTCACCTCAACGCCGTGGGCGGAAAGATCCAGTGCGGTGTGCCAGCCGCTATCATTATTGGTAAAGATGGCGACGCGTTGACCGGATGCCACCGCCCACCGATTGGCGTAGGCGCGCACCGCGCCCGCCAACATAACCCCTGGACGATCATTATTGCCAAAGGCGATAGGCCGTTCTGTCGCCCCTGCGCATAAAATCGCGCTTTTTGCATAAATCCGCCACAGGCTCTGGCGAGGGCGACCACCCGCATCAGACAGGTGATCCGTGTTACGCTCTAAAACGCTATAAACCCCATGATCGAATACCCCAGTCACGGTAGCACGGGTCAGAATATGGACATTGTCCAACGCCGCAAGTTCAGCCGTGCACGATGTCGCCCAGTCGGTGCCAGGCTGATCGTTTATAGTATAGTTCTCTGTATTCAGACGACCACCGAGCAGATGGTCCTCATCAACCAGCACCACCCGGGCGCCCGCCCGTCCAGCGACCAGCGCCGCGGCAAGGCCCGCAGGGCCGCCGCCAATAATTAGGACATCGCAGTGCAAGAAGCCTTTTTCATAAGTATCGGGATCCTCTTGCCCAGACAAACGACCAAGGCCCGCCGAGTGTCGGATGAGCGGCTCGTACACCTTCTCCCAAAAGGACGCAGGCCACATAAAGGTCTTGTAGTAAAACCCCGCACCAAGAAATGGGTGCAACACGTCATTAATGGCCATGGGATCGAACGATAATAGCCCACGGTGATTTTGGCTGTATGCCGCTAACCCGTCAAAAAGCTCGGTCATTGTGGCGCGGCTATTCGGCTCCCGATAGGCGCCGCCTCGTAACTCAACAAGGGCATTTGGCTCTTCAGACCCAGCGCAAAAGATACCGCGAGGTCTATGGTATTTAAAAGACCGCCCCACCAACCGCTGACCATTAGCCAACAAGGCAGAGGCCAGCGTATCCCCCTTATACCCCTCAAACGTCTGATTATTGAAGGTAAAGGACCGCACCTCGCTACGATCAATCCGTCCACCAGCGATGCGATAGGGTTGGTTCATGTCGACCGCCCCCGCGCCAACTCTACCTTCTAGACTTCGTGGGTAGTGACATTCCGTGCTACCACAAGCCAGGACCGGTCCCCCTGTTCGTGGAACCACAGCTCCCGATGCTCTCCAGGTGGGTTATCGCGGAGATAAAGATAATCGTGGAACTGCACGTCCGCATCCTCGGTCTGCCAATCGGGGCGATCAATCAGGGTGGCATCACCAATATAAACGAACTCAGACGCATCTCGCGGGCCCAGCAGTGGATGGTTAATCAGCATTATGACGTCTCATTAGTGAAGGTTTGGCTGGGCGCCTTGACCTTTTTCATCGATCATGGCGCCGCGGCGAAAGCGGTCTAAACGAAAAACCGTCGCGGTGTTGTGGGGGGTGTCTGTCGCAATAAGATGCGCAAAGCATAGGCCCGAGGCGGGGGTCGCTTTAAATCCGCCATAACACCAGCCGCCATTAAAATAGAGACCATCAATAGCCGTCTTATCAATAAAAGGAGAGCCATCCATGGACATATCCATGGCGCCGCCCCACATGCGCACGACCCGCGCCCGCCCAATCATCGGCATGATGGCCATGCCGCTTTCACAGACGTCTTCGATAATCGTCAGCCCCCCGCGTTGGGCATAACTATTATAACCGTCAATATCGCCACCGAAGACCAAGCCGCCTTTGTCCGATTGAGAAATATAAAAATGCCCGGCCCCGAAGGTTACGACCCCTGGAATGATCGGCTTCAGCCCCTCTGTCACAAACGCCTGAAGAACATGGGTCTCTATCGGCAATCGCATTCCCGCCATCGCCATGACACGGCTGGAGGAGCCAGCAACGCTCACCCCCACTTTCTTTGCCCGTATAGCCCCCCGACTGGGCTCCACCCCAATGCATTTTCCGTCTTTAATTGTCCAGGCAACCGCATCGTGGCGCGCGGTGCCGCCGCGGGGTTGCCACAGCCCCCCTTTGATGGGGAATCGGGCATTGTCATAATCAAGAAATGGACAAAGCTTCCGTATGCCTTCTTCGTCCAATAGCTCAGCATCAGCACCCGCAAGACGCATGGTGTTTCCCCGACGGACGAATGCATCTCGTTGCGGGTCATTGTGGTAGAGATTAACGATGCCCCGTTGGGAGACCATGGCATTATAGTTGAAGTCTTGCTCTAGCCCGTCCCACAGTTTGAGGGATAGCTCGTAAAAAGGCTCGTTCCCAGGCAGCATATAGTTAGAGCGAATGATGGTTGTGTTGCGCCCGACATTACCGCCACCAATCCACCCTTTCTCGAGAACGGCGATGTTCGTTAGGCCATGTTCCTTAGCGAGATAATAAGCTGTCGCCAGGCCATGGCCCCCACCCCCAATAATCAGGACATCATACGCCGCCTTTGGCTCAGGGTCGCGCCAAACCGGCTGCCACCCGCGATTACCGGTCAAGCCTTCCTTTAATATAGTCCAAGCGGAGTATATCATCTGGATAAGCGGGCAGCGAGGCGTTGGCGCGCCAGCCGATCCCAGTAGGCCGCACCAATCGGCAGCGCTTCATCGTTAAAGTCATATTCAGGCGAGTGCAGATGGCTCACATGCTCACCAATCCCGAGGCCAATATAGGCCCCCGGCTTCACCTGTAACATAAAGGCAAAATCCTCCGCCCCCATATCAGGGTCAACATCACGAATAACCTGCCCGCCCCCCAGGACAGCGCTGAGCGCGGTAGCGGCGTGCTCCGTTTCGTCAATATGGTTGATGGTCGGGGGATAGCGACGCTCATACCGCACATCCGCTTCGACTCCATTGGCTGTCGCTATCGATTGGGCGATTAGGGCGATCTGTTCCTCAGCCATATCTTGGTTGGCTACGGAGAATGCCCGTACCGTGCCGCGGATCGTCACTTCGGAGGGAATGACATTCCACGCCGAGCCGCCGTGAATTTGGGTACAAGATACGACGAGCGCTTCATGGGGCGCGGCCTTGCGTGACGTAATCGTCTGTAGGCCCCCAACGATAGCCGCAGCAGCAACCAGCGGGTCGGTGCCCAAATGCGGTTCCGCCGCATGACCGCCAGACCCCTTCACGGTGACTCCGAAGATATCGTAGGACGCCATGACAGGCCCCGCCCGCACCGCGGCGGTGCCCAGGGGCATGCCCGGTTGGTTGTGGAGCCCGTAAACTTCGTCAACCGGGAACTTCTCGAACAACCCCTCCTCCACCATGACGCGACCGCCCCCCTCATTTTCTTCAGCCGGTTGGAAGATAAAAACGAGGGTGCCGGAGAAATCGCGGGTTTCGGAGAGATATTTGGCTGCGCCCAGCAACATGGTGGTGTGTCCGTCATGACCGCAAGCATGCATTTTGCCGTCCCGTCGCGACGCCCACGGCACATGGGTACACTCCTTTATGTCAAGGGCATCCATATCCGCCCGCAACCCAATCATCGGACCAGGCCCGATCCCCTTCAGCACACCAACCACCCCGGTGCCTGCAAGCCCCTCATGTACCTCTATCCCGCTAAAGGACCGAAGGCGCTCCGCCACGAACTTTGCCGTCTCCACTTCTTCGAACGCTGTCTCCGGATGGGTATGCAAGTGACGCCGCCACTGGGTCATCTCATCATGCAACGCAGCGATTCCAGGAGGGACATCAGCACTGTTTGTCATATCAACGCTCCACAATTGGCTGACCGGCGATGGGCGGTCACCAGATCCAGTGCTATGTTTATTCTAATATATTGACATGTTAAAGTGTAAATGGAACAGGTCAATTGGCTGCTCGGTTGCGAGCACAACCCGTGAAGGAGAGGACGATGAAGTCAGACTTCGATCATTTCTTATGGGGTGTTCCCGATCTTGATAAAGGCATTGCGCTGTTCACCGAGCGGACGGGGGTTCAGCCCGCAATTGGGGGTCGACACCCCGGCATTGGCACACGGAACGCCCTCGCATCGCTTGGTCCTGGCATCTATTTTGAGATCATCGCTCCCGACCCTGCCCAACCTTTAGCGGAAACGCTGGGCGGAGACATTGCCGTCCTCCCCCACCCCACCCTCATGACAATGGCCCTAAGGGCACCTGACCTCTCAACGGTCGCAGCTATCTATGACGCCCATAACATCCCCGTTGATCAGAGTGATGAGGGACGCGAAACACCCGAGGGCAAGATGTTATCTTGGAGCCTGTGCGAACCCCAGCATCAAATTCGACCTATGGATCCGCGCTGGCCCTTCTATATCGACTGGAAAAATACTCCCCACCCGTCGGGAACCACCCCTAGCGGGTGCACCTTTACCTCAGTTGCTTTTGGTGGCCCCAATGCGGCAGCCACACAAAAGCTGTGGCAAGACCTCGGCATATCGGTCCCGTTTGAGGAGGCTGACCGCCATAGGGTCGCCCTCGACATCAACACGCCCAAGGGAGTCGTGACCTTTGAGGGTGTGTTTTGATGACGTCCTTACCCATCAGGCAGAGCGCGAGTACGAAAAGTCGTCCTTCGACCACCCGCTCTGTAAGCAGACGATGAGATGGCTTACGCAAGCCACACCATAGCGCAATGGGTTTGCGCGCAAGCAAGTTCTCCCCTCCCGGAGGCGGTCATGGACGCCAGCGTCCGCGCCATTGTTGATACGGTGGGGGTGGCATTCGCTGGCAGCAGAACCCCGCAGGCCATCGCTGCCCGAAACTATGCCGAAGCAGAGTATGGTCGGGGACCCGCTGCCATTATCGGTGACCATCGGTTGCTTACCCCTCGCGGCGGCGCCTTCGTCAACGCTGTATCAGCCCACGCCCTCGATTTCGACGATACATGCTACGCCGGAATCTGCCACGGGTCTGCAGTCATTTTTCCCGCTGTCCTTGCCACTGGTCAGTCTAAGAACTGTAGTGGTGAGGATCTCATTCGAGCCTTCGCCATTGGCAGCGAAGTGGCCTATGCTCTTGGCGACTATCTGGGTAATGACGTTTATTATCGCGGTTGGTTCAACACCAGCATGCTGGGTGCTGTTGGGGCTGCCGCCGGGGTGGCTGCCCTCCTCAATTTGGGTGAACAGGCCACCGCCGCAGCCATCTCCAATGCGATGAGCCATTGCGGTGGCTCGCGATCAATCCTCGGGTCGAATTTCAAACCGATCATGGCAGGGCAAGCCGCTGCGCTCGGCGTGGAAAGCGCTTACCTCGCCGCTTCCGGATTATCGGCGTCTCCGGATGTCCTTGAACATCGCTTCGGATTGGCGGCCCTCACGGGTGCTGACACGCAATCGGGTCAACAGCCCTTTGTCGACCTTGGTCAACCGTGGCGGATGATTAAGCCCGGCTTGGCCGTCAAACGCTACCCCGTTTGCTCGGCCGCCCAGGCCTCTATTGAAGCGGCCCTCTTCCTTTCAAAGGCCTATGGGATCGATGCTGATGATATTGAGATCGTCGACTGCTTCGTACCCCACCTTGTGGGCATTTCCCTGCCCTACATCCGCCCACAGAACGGTACCGAAGCGCAGTTTAGCCTACCTTTTGCGGTTGCCTGTGCGCTCACCCATGGCGGACTTACCCATCATCATCTAGCGGGGCAGGCCTATGAAGACCTACCTATAAAGCAGCTTGCTGAGCGTGTTGTGATGCACGTCCTCGACGAGGAGGCCGATCCGCTAGCTAAGGAGCTACAACCCGAAGGGGCCCGAGTGGTCTTTACAACAAAAAGAGGCAACCGCCTCGAAACCACTATCGCCAAGGCGTACGGCATGCCAGCGCGTCCGTTTTCTACCGAAACACTGGAAGAGAAATTTATGGAGTGCACGGCTGATAGCGATATCGACGCAAGCAAACTCCTCAAGGCGTTACGCGACCTGCCAACCTTACAGGATATCAGCCGCCTTCTGACTAGAGGCTGAATAAAATCGAACGCTCCGAGTGACCTGACTAGGACTAAGGGGGGCTATCGCCCGTCGAGCACTGGAACAAAAAACACCGCCCATTCTCTCGCGAAGAGAACAGGCGGTGTTGCGTAATTTTGTACCCCTAAACGAGGATTTAGAACTCTTTCCTTACACGTACGCCATAGCGTTGCGGTGGGGCAACCGTGTTCCGGCCGGAGCTAGAGAAGCCGCTATACCACCCGCCGGTCGCATAGACATCGTCGGTGAGGTTCTCAATGTAGGCTTCAACGCTCCAATTTTCGGCACTTTCGAGACCCGCCCGAAGATCAATTCTGGTCCAATCATCAAGAACGCGAATCTCCGGGATCCCATCTTCGATGATACCGGCCTGCACTTCGTCATTGTAGATATAAATGGCGCGAATGAAGCCATCGACATCGCCGAATAGAGGACGCTGATAATCCGCCACAAAGTTCACCCGCCACTCAGGCGACCACGGCAGTGGCGTATTCAGACGAGGGTCGTCTGCCTCAGGGAACTCGGTAAATTCGGAGTTAGCATACCCCACCCCGCCGGAGAACGACAGCGCCTCTGTCGCCAGGACTTGAAAATCAAGCTCAAAACCATAGATCTCCGCGGCTCCAGCATTATCTGTGAATCGGTTATTGGTTGCGCGGTTACGCACTTCGATCTGGATATCATCCCAATCCATAAAGAACGCCGATAGGTTCACCGCCGCCCGACGATTGAAGAAATACGCTTTTGTACCGATCTCATAATTGATCACGCTGTCGGGATCGAAGTTGGATCGCTCAACATTGTTGAGCTGCAACCCGCCACCCCGGAAACCCGTGGATACCGTTGCGTAAACATTAATATCATTCGTTGCCTCGAAAATTGCGCCCGCACGCCAGGTCACTTTTTCTGACTCCACAGTACCAGAATCGAAATCAAGGGCTACGGGCACCAGGAAGGGTTGCAGAGTCGGAATATCCGTATCTGGGAAACGTGGTGCAATTGTCCCACCGTCAGCAAGTGACTCAAAGAAATCTAGCTCAGTATACCGAATTCCTGCTAGAAGATTCAGTCGATCCGTGACCGCATACTCAGCCTCCCCGTAGACAGCATAGGTATCCACTTCATCAACAGAAAAGCCCCCAAAGACGAATGTATCATTGGGAAGGATGGCGAACGGCGCGCCCGCAAATAGTGTTAGTGGTTCAATATCACTACCAGTGGTTTGATTTTCGAGCAATTCCTCTTCATCGCGCGAATAGTAGGCCCCTACGACCCAATTCAGCTTTTCGTTTTCGTTAGACTCAAGGCGAAGTTCACCGCTGTAAAAGCCAGTGCTCCGATCTCTGGTCCAAACACCCACATCCAACTCAGAGTAATCGAGATCTTCCGAGTCGCTTAGATCAATGCTGGTGCCACCGAAAATACCCACTAGCGTCGCTGGACCAAGGTCGTAGTCGAACCGACCAAGCGCGACGACCGTTGTAAAGTCGGTGAACGATGGCGCATCAATATTCACCTGCGTGGTTTGGTTTGGGAAGTATGTGTCAGGACCATTTGGCAACGTGCCAGGTTCGAAAGCTAAGTTCACCCCAAAATCAATAAACTGCCTTATGGCTTCTGTCTGATCGAGCAGCACACCGTCGGTTAACGTCGCGTTGCCCAAGCCTTGATTATAGGACTCATAGGAAACAAGAGCCTTTAACTTCAGCCTATCCGTTGGCTCTGATGAAACCGTCAGTCTACTGCCAAATGTCTCGACCCAGTTCCCTTCGGTGCCACCGGCGAACTGGTTTTCCAACCAACCATCAGTTTCGTGGTAAAAGCCAGCAACACGAATGGCGGTGTTGTCGGTGATAGGAAGCGTAACGCCCCCCTCAAGATCAATGAGGCCAAGGTTACCAACGTCAGCAGTCGCGTACCCGGACACACCATCGAAACCAGGCGTAACACTGGTGAGGTTTAACGCCCCGGCGATAACGTTGCGGCCGAACGTTGTCCCCTGCGGGCCCCGCAGAACCTCAAGCCGCTCAAGATCATAAACCCGGTTAGCAACATTGGGTAACTCGTACCCGTCAAGATAGGTCCCGAAAACCGTCTGCTCCCCCCCAACAGGGCCAATGCCCCGCACCGTGACCGCCCCTTGCCCTTGACTGTTAAGCGGCGCAAAACCGAGGTTTGGCGTCAGGATCGCATAGTCTTCAAATTCTGTAATATCGAAACGGCTAATATCATCGTTCGTAAACGCCTTAACGGAAATCGGCACATCTTGCAGCGATTGTTCTCGGCGTTGCGAGGTCACAACAATGTTATCTAGTTGCGTGATGCCATCGGATGAACCACCCGCCCCCTCTTGAGCGTGCGCCGATGATAGCCCAGCGATGATAGCCCCCGCCCCTAGCAGCGACCGTTTAAACGTCTTCGACATAGTAATGCACCCCTACTCCGTATCTGGTTGAATGTATGTTGCCTCAAGGACTGGGCTGCGCCGAGTTATTATCAAGCTTGTTGGAGCGCAGCCTGCGCGGGGGAGATTGTTTCTGACTATCGGAAAATAGGAAATGGTGGTTCCATGTCGGTGTTGGAAAATAGATGTCGTTTTTCCAAATAGACCTCGACGCTGATGGCCTGATATTGCAATTCAACGCTGTCACTTAGGCAGATCGTAAGGCGGCGATTACCACATAAAACTAGTCGATCTAGGTTAACGCAAGCGACCGAGGGGCTATCGTACAATAACGCATCGCCAGCGATATACGTTCAGTATAATAACTATTATATGAGAAACGATAGGGACTTCTATGGACACGATCAGGCTTGAGAAGATTACCACCTTCTTTGAGGACCATTATCTAAAACCTGGTCTGCTTCCCTCCAT
>CALFRH010000318.1 GCA_937919225.1 uncultured Parvularcula sp. | reverse complement strand
CCCGGGCGCTCGACCTGCCTCACCCATGCTTCACAGGTGTGAGTGCCCACTTGGGGGCCCGCTTCGGCGGCCCCCTTTTTTTCGCCCTTTTCCTGATCACGGCGCGGCTGTAGGCAGCGCGGATGGTACGTTGCTCCCTCACTATTGATGACGGTCATCGCCGATTGTTTGCTGTTCGCCATGGTCCCTATGAGCTGGGACCGCCGCGGGCGCTCTATGATGCTGGTGCCTTTGGGATCTATGCGGATGGCGACTGGGTCGGGCGGTCCCTCGCTGACCTTGGCATCCCGATGGTCAGCTATTCTCGCGCGGGCCTCTATAAAAGCGATCCAGTGCCTGACGGGGTGGTGCCTGACCCTTTTTGGCATGCCGATGACATGGCTCGGCTCTTAGATGCGTGTGAGGTGACGCAGCCGGTTCTTCTTATTGCCCACTCTATGGCTGGCCTCCGGGCCCATGGGTTCGCGGCGCGTTATCCCGAGCGGGTAGGGGCGGTTCTCCTCATCGATGCGGTGACCCCCGTCCAGCTGGGTTGGTCCGTTCGTCGGAATGTGGTGCGCAGCTTAGCGCGTAGCATTAGTGTGTGTAGCCAGGCGGCGCGGGGCCGGGCGACCCGAAGTCTTCTTCGTCTTTACCCAAACTTTTTTGATCTCGATGGTGAGGCCCATCGCGATAAGATGGCGTCATGGGCCGACCCTGGGCATTTGCTGGCCACGAAGGCTGAAATTCTGGCCGCGACCGACCCGGCGCTCAAAGACCGGCTCGTCCCTATCACCCATTGTCCCATCGCGTCCGTCGCAGCGACGGTGGTGGCCAGTGGCGACAAGATGGCGCTTGGCCCGGCCCGCGCTACAGGACGCCGCACAGAACGGCTTGAATGGCCCGGTGTGGGGCACGCTAAAATTCTCTCTCCCCAATATGCGCGTCAGCTGGCGACGCTGGGGGCGTCTCTGCTTGCGTAAAATGGTCCTTCCCCGATGACAAATGCGCCTAGGAGGCGCACATGGGGCGTATCCAAGATTGGCCGATAGGAGATCAGCCGTGACCCACCTTAACGACCCCTCTCTTACCCCCGGTGGTGCCGAGGGAACCCTGCCGACCCAGTGTGAGACCATGGAGGAGGTGCGCGCAGGGGTTGATGCCATCGACCGGATTCTCGTTTCGCTCCTCACGCGCCGGCAGGCCTATATGGAGGCGGCCGCCCGTATAAAACCGGAGTTGACGGACGTGCGCGTGCCTTGGCGCATCGAGGAAGTGGTGCAAAATGTACTCGCGGAATCCGCCAAAACAGGGCTCTCTCCGCGAATCGCTGAGCGGGTTTGGCGTCTTTTGGTGGAAGAATGCATCCAACATGAGCAAGAAACCTGGGTCTCGCTGCGGAAAAATGAAATCAAAAAAGACGATTTAAAACAAACAATTAGTCAATAAATACTGGGTTTTAGGGGGATTGTGTGAAACTTCCCATTTGACGGCGGTAAATGTCTGAACCTACCGTCCTGCCTAGTTTCTAGCACACTTTTGGGAGACCCCCCTCCATGAATAAGAACGAATTTGTTGATCGCGTCGCTGACCTTGCCGGAATGACGAAGGCCGATGCCGGCCGCGCCGTTGATGCCGTCTTTGATGCGATCACCGAAGCGCTGAAGAAAAATGACGATGTCCGCCTTGTGGGCTTTGGCACCTTCTCCGTCGCCAAACGGGCCGCACGGGAAGGTCGTAATCCGCGCACCGGGGAAACGATCCAAATCAAAGCGTCTAACCAGCCGAAATTCTCCGCTGGTAAGGGCCTGAAGGATGCGCTGAACTAGCGCTTCCCGCACCAGGGCAAACCGAAGGGGCATGCGCAAAGCGTACGCCCCTTTTTTTGTTCGGTGGCTTCTTGGGTTCCGCTTGTCGTCATCTCGTGTCGTCATCCTGCGTCTGCACAGCGTCACTGTTGCCGCGGGTGCGCAAGGGATAATGATAAGGCCCAAACTTTTCTTTCCCCCACCTCCTTTTACGTCTTGCGGAAGCCCGCCAATCGAGCGTAGGCGGGACTTCCATGACCCGGTACATTTTTATCACCGGCGGCGTGGTCTCCTCACTTGGAAAAGGTGTTGCCTCGGCCGCTCTTG
>CALFRH010000317.1 GCA_937919225.1 uncultured Parvularcula sp. | reverse complement strand
GCCCGCCTTTTGCATCAAGTGCTCCGGTCCCCATCTTTGGTGCGGGTCCCCGCGCCTGTATATGCTCGCTGCGCGGGGGTTGGAAGTGCTCCCCCACGGTTTCCACATCCGTTACAGCCACGTCAATCATCCCTTGTCTAAAGCAGCGCTCGTCCGCCGTCTCGTCGCCTATTGAGGTTGGAAAATGGTTAACGGGACAATCCGGCGAGATTATGGCCGATTGTTGCGACTTTGGAATGTATGCAAAGCGTATGCGAAACGTATGGCAAGTGAAATGGGCCGGTATTTGGGGGACATGAGGCTCGCCTGGGCGCTTCATGGTGGTTAACGTCCGCTATGCGGACAAAGCCGACCTCCAATCCAAGGCCATCTGGTTGTGTTGCTTGCAAGAGCTGACCCTGACGAAATATGCTCGTCGCGGAAGCGTTCCTAAAGCCGCTTCGAGGATCCAGGACTGCTTGATTTACTGGAAATTGCATGAACTCACGAACACCAATAAGCTTACCCGTAGTTTTTTCGTCTCAAAATCGACTACCGCCTCACTATCGGAAGGCAAAATGGGAATAGGTATTAGTCCAGAAAGGGAGGCGGAGCTTGGCTTAGCTCACTCGTACCAGTTCAGCGAGAACGGTGAATTTATTGGTGGACCGTCAGCACCAAATAGCGATCAAATTGACTTTTCGCCATTATTTGGAGTGGAGTTCAACCAAGACCTGCTAAAACAGGCCCTGTTCCGATGCCGACCACTAATCCGCTATTGTGATAACGGTATCCGACGGTTTCCCTCTCGTGAGCTTGAAGTGAGAGTGCTTTCTACTAGCCGCTTAGTCGCTGATGAGCGAATTATGGGCGCGATTAGAGCGGAATTTGAGGCTTCTGTTGGCTCCGTTGGGTTTAGTTGGAGTGTTAGTAACTCACCAGAGCACATTAACATTTACATCGGTGGCTTTGAGTCTGTTGCTTCACTAGCCTCATTCAGGCACCCCGAAGCTAGGACGTTCTATAGTGAAATAAGGCCCGGCGGCCCGCCCGCGGCTCTTCTTGGACTTGGGACATGTTTTGTTGCAATGAACAATTTTGGGCGTACTGGCATAGTAGAGATATTTTTAGCTCCGCGAGATATTGAACTTTGCTTGGGAAGGTCGCTTTTTGTTTCGCTAGGACTGAATGAAGTATCCGGGGAATTTTCCTCTATACTCTCGGTAAGCGCATTTAGCCTTTACGCGTTTGGCTACCCCAGTTTCTTTCATCGCATGGCGGTATCTATTCTTTACGATGACGAGTTTCCCATTGGAGGCGATCCAAAACTCGTTGAGGACTATTTGGCCGAGACAGTGCCGCGATACTATGACGATTACATAAGCGAGTCGGTGAACGAGTGACATTCATGCTAGGGAGGTGGGTCAACGCTCCCGATGAAATGCTTGGCGGTAAGTATGGGCTAAAAGCGGTCATCTGACGCTTTCCGTTGGCCCTGTTTGAATGGTTTCAGACTTATAAGGCCGGTAACGCGAATTGAACTGCCATCCATGATGACGCCTTATTTGCGGGATACGGCTGCCAGAACTTGGATTCAAGGCACTGCGCTGAATGAAGTATCTTCGGTTTGTAAGACCCAATACGATCGAAAACCTTGGCGCCAGAGAAGGCTTCTTTTGTGCGGCATACGAACTCCGAGGTGTACCTTATCTCGAGAACTATACCTCTGAGCAATTGGAAGACCACTTAAGCTGGTTTCGATCAAATTTGACAATCCCCGACAAGTTTTCTCGCTCAAAATCCAAAGGGTCGCAGCATAGGAATACGGCGGGGCTCAGTTGGTTCAAGGAAGATGCGTCTGAGGCAATCGGACGTTCCTACGAATTAATAAGCTTGCTGCAACAAAATGGTTATCCGATTGAAGTAATTCGCACCGAACGGGTCGGCTACGTCGTCTACGAAGATGACCAGCAAGTTGTAGCAGAGCCATTTTCTGACACGCCGATTTAGCGGTCATATTTGTGAACGGCTATCAGATAGGACTCGAAGCCGACACTCGCTGTGTTCAACAGCAGTGCCATCTCTTTGAGGTCTCCGGCCATGGACACCAGCCAGCGTTGCAAATTCACCGATAGTGTTAGGGCACCAGGGCATCCATCAGACCCGTCAGTTACCGTCGTTTGCCTGCCTTTTCACGTGCCAGGCTGGCAGATTACGCGCAGTGTGGCTATGTTGACCGCCTAAGGCCCGCTCCAGAATTTTGGCGGCCCCGAGGAGATCGCTGAATGACCCGAAACGCTGCGACAAAGGCTGCGCGCTTGTCCGTCGCCCCTATGAT
>CALFRH010000316.1 GCA_937919225.1 uncultured Parvularcula sp. | reverse complement strand
CCGTTCTGGCAACCCTTGGCGCTCATAAAGGGCAAATCGTCCATGAAGCCTATCAGGGAACTACTGAGTTTACGGGCAATTCGTCGATTGGGCCAGAATCGATATTCCGCATCTACTCAATGACCAAACCAATTACCTCATTGGCGGCTGTTATGTTGATGGAGGAAGCTAAGCTTCATCTCGATGATCCGGTTGCAAAATATATCTCAGAGTTTGACGCTATTGAGGTATGGGACGGCGGCGATGACTCAACCTTCACGACGCGGAAACCTGACCGTGCCATGACCGTGAAGGATTTATTTCTGCATACGTCTGGCTTAACCTACGGCCACCTCGAACAACACCCGGTCGATGCCCTTTACCGGAGAGATATGATCGGACGCCCGGATGAAAGTTTAGCGTCCGTCAGTAAGCGACTACCGACACTTCCGCTTATATTTTCACCGGGTGAACGGTGGAACTATGGCGTTTCCACTGATGTTCTGGGGCATATCATTGAAATTATCTCAGAGCAATCGCTCGATGATTTCTTACGCACGCGTATTTTAGACCCCTTACAGATGAACGATACGCACTTTTACCTCCCCGAAGACAAAATTGATCGACTAGTTGCCTGCTACACCCTCAATCCAGAAACCGGTGAGCCGGTACCGTTTGACGGCGCAGGGCGTGACAGCACCATGTTCTACCACCACCAAGCACTTCTATCCGGGGGCGGTGGACTTGTTTCCACAGCGCGTGATTTTTGGCGTTTTTGTGAGTGTCTGCGGAATGGTGGTACCCTTGATGGGGTAAGGCTTATCAGCCCCAAGTCGTGGGATTTCATGATCCAAAACCACCTACCGGGTGGGCAGACGATCAAGCAAATGGGAGATCAAACCTTCTCGGAAACACGAATGGAGGGGAATGGCTTCGGCTTAGGCGCCTCTGTGGTCAGTGACGTGGCGGATACGATGACCCCAGGCAGCGTCGGCACTTTTAGCTGGGGCGGGATGGCAAACACCTATTTCTTTGTTGATCCTGTCGAAGACATCGTCGCCATACAGCTTACCCAGATGGTTCCCTCAACGCTTTATCCCATACGCCCGCAATTCACGGCCCTCGTCTACGCTGCGCTCACCCGCTAGCATCTGTGCTGGGAACCACCAGAGCCGTGACGCAGGAAAGCGACCATCATGAGACGGACTTTACCATTTCAAATTCTATGACGGAGTAATATTATGACGAACACCCCATTAGAGTTCTGCCATCTGGCATTATGGTGCGACGACCTTGAAAGAGCGTCCAGGACTTTTGAGGAAGAAACCGGTTTTACGCCGCTGGAAGGGGGGCGACATGAACGGCCGGGGACTTGGAACAAACTCTGCGGCGCAGGATCCAATTCCTATGTCGAGTTGATCGCGAAAGATCCAGACAGAGATCTCAATGAGTTGATGCGCCAAATGATCTCGGGCCACCCAAACCTCGCGCCATGCGTTGTCGCCTTTAAACACACGGATTTAGAAGCATTCGCCGAACACGCGAAAGGCTGCGGCGTGCAGCCCATTGGGCCCTTCACCCTGTCCCGGATTGGAGAGGATGGGTCAGAAGTGTTTTTTGATGCGTTGGCCCTTCAGCATCCAGAGTACCGCCTTCCAGCCATCCTAGATTGGAAAGATGTCCCACACCCATCTCAGCTGTTGGGCGATGGCGTGAAAATTATCGAGGTGAACGCCGTGTCTCCCGACCCCGAAGGTCTCTCCGCCTTACTCAATCACCTGAATATTCCTTTGCCTGTCAAGCAGTCTGAGCGGCAGGGGTTTAGTGCCCGTATTGAAGGTCCGTCGGGCACCCTAGAGACTGCGCAATAGCATCATCGCGCAGCCGGCCATTGTTTCTGACACAATGGCCTGACGCTCATGCTCACGTGCCGGACGGTAAGGTAACGGATAGAACCTCAACAGTTTTCGCCGTTCCCTTGCCGCTTGGTTGTCTTGCACCGCCAATGGCGTAGATCTCACCATCAAGGGAAACGCCTCCCAACCCATGACGCGGTGTCAACATTTTTGGCCCATCGCGCCAAACATCAGATGCTGGATCATATATCCAAACATCTCCGTAGACAGTACGTTCCCCAATGAGGCTTTCTCCGCCAAAGGCGATTATTGAGCCGTCGATCATGCCGCTTGCGAGCCCACTTCGCCCTTTCGGAAGCGGGGCAGCGACACGCCAGCGATCTTCCTTGGCGTCATAAACCTCGTGCGCGGTGTGGTTCCCGTCAGTCACTGTACGCCCCCCAACGACGTGCCAGTGGCTTCCAATGAGCTGGGCAGTCGCAGAATTTCGGGGGGTGGGTAAAGGAGCCGCCTTTTCCCACTGACCACCGACAAAGACATGGTGCGCAGCCACATCGCCATGATCGGCGGTATCGCGATTGGCCTCCCCCTTCGGCTGGCGTCCACCGCAAATGTGAAGGCTGTCACCAATGCTGGCGGTCCCGGCCTCCCCAATCGGGGCGGGGGCGGGCGGCAAAGGCTGCCAGCCATCATCACCAAGCCTCCATCCGTCGTGTTGCATCACCCAGATGGCTTTAAACGATGGGACCTTAAATCCCCCCATGCAAAAAAGAGTGCCCTGATGGCTTTGCAAATGGGGGTGATGAAGCTTAGCCGGTAGCGCTGGCCCCTTACGCCAGCCCTTCGATGCGGTGTCATAGATATGGGTGCCCGCCGTCGGACCAATGATCTGTCCCGCGACCGTGACCAACCCACCCGATAGCCAGATTTCACCATCGTGGACCGCCGGATAAATCTCCTGGACGGGCCTTGGTAGGGATGGAGCGGAACGCCATCTCATTTGATGTGCTCCCGGCGTTACAGTAGCCACAGCGCCACTCGTCTCAGCGATTGCAGCGGACACAGACGCTGACAAAAAAGCTGCACCGCTTGTTATCAGCATCTCTCGGCGATTCATGTGCATACCCCTAAATTCTTTCATATCAGCAAAGCTATCGGTCTGCCCCCACAACATGGGATGATATAGCAGGTGGTGATGAGGCGCCCACCTATCTTCTCACCTGATCTAGGATTCAGGGCAACCACCGCCCTTCATCACGATGTGGCCTCACTCTTGGTGAACAACGACGCCTGCATGGCCCGCGTCAGGGGAAAACCACCAATTACCAGTGCTGCCACAACAAAGGCCGCCATCGGCACAGTCACAAACACCATCATCAGTCCCCGTATCGCCTCAGGGCCGTTATCCCCTCCAGGGGTAAAGCCAACAATCAGGCCAAGGAGGACATAGGGGATACCATCAGCATAGCTCGCACCAGACTTATAGGCCCCAGAGAGTAGCGCATAATACAATCCCCCACGCTCATCGCCTGCGAGCATGGCTTGCCGCTCAATCACATCTGCCATCATGGACCGAACAAGAATGTAGGGCGTGCCATATCCTATGCCTGAGATAATAGCTGCAACCGTCAGGGCGCCAAACCCGCCGATCGCACTCGCGGGTAGATACACCAAATAAGCCAGCGCCGACCAAACGCAGACAATACGCATCGCCACATGCTTCTCGGTTCGGCGCGATAGCATTGTCCAAAGTGGCATCGCCAAGAAGCCCGCGATAAAGTACACCATAAGAGCAATGGGCGCTGTGTCCGTAACGCCAAACCCCCACTCCGCGGCAAACAAAAAGGTACTCCCGGTGGACGCAATCGCAACCCCCACGAGCAACTGTGTTGCTAGGAGACGCCAAACCGCGGAATGCCGAAACGCAGCGATAATCGTCCCTAGACTGAAATCCGCACGCGGCGCGCCTTTCTCCGGCGGAGCATCAGGAACAAAGCGCAAGGCAAGCCCCATGCAGATGGGCAGCGATACCAACAAGACACCCCCCATGATCGACACCTGTGTGCTTCGGTCAATATCGGCAAAAATCGCCAACAATGTTGGCAGCAACAGCAATCCAAGAAGAGTAATGGTATTCAGAATTTCGTACCATAGGAAAAGCCGTGACCGCTCATCATACGTCCTTGTGATTGACGGCACCCACGCCTGGTGGGGTGTCATAATCATTGTGGTACCAACGAAAAAGACACTCAGCCAAACGGCCAAATAGAGCGGACTCGCCGGCGGGTCCCCAGGATTAAAGAGGAAGAGAACCCCCAACATCATCACAGGAACGCTGATGGCAAGCCAGTGTTTTACCCGCCCCCAGCGCGAGGGGCGAGTGTCAATAAGCCATCCCATCACAGGATCCGTCACCAGATCCCAAAGCCGCAAGAGCATAAAGATGATGCCCGTCATCGTGGCGCCGAGCCCCATTTGCTCAGCGTAAAAGGGCGCAAGAAACACCGACAGAGGTAGACTGCCAGCCCCCACAGGGATGCCAACACTTGCAAAGGACAGGACTTGAGCGCGTGTTAAGCGGGTCGCCGCCTTACCCATCGGTGCCTGAGCCTTTTTTGACCTCAGCCCTTCTTAAGTCCGCAAAGGGATCGTCCACCCGTGGCCAATAATTAAGTGAGCGCTTTCGATAAGGAATTTTGGCGAAGTCAGGGGTCACGGCCCCCGGCGACTTCAAGTAAATAATCTGATCTGCAATAGGAGCAAAACCAGCATAAAAATGGTTGGATGATTTCACGATGAGTGCTCGCTGGGCCGCGATATCGACGCCCAGTTCTTCGAAAATAATTGGATGAACTGGCTGCCGGCGTTTTTCATTGACGACAATGGAAAGCCCATTTGTCTCAAGGAGGGCCACTCGCTCCGTTGGGACTGTCCGCTCACCAAAGGGTTGGTTGATATTATCGCGCAACGCCGCAACACGTGCCGTGAGATCGAGAGGCTCACCCGAAACAGGGCCAACCTTCCCCCCCAACCTGACATCAATTTCCGCGCCTTCACCGGCGTTCACCGCCATCTGCAAGACCATCGGATCCCAGAGCATACCGATAGCTACATCATTTATATACTGGTCAAGGAGTTTTTGAATGATATAGGTGGCATCACTTGGTGCGCCGGCACCTGAATTATCCCCAAATTCAGCCAGTACAAGCGGCTTTCCGTCTTGTTTATCCGCCAAGAGCGCGAGCGCATCGTCAAGGTCAGTATAGTAGCTTATAGTGCCATCGCGTGCGGACCAAATATGATCAACCAGACGATTGGCCAGCACCTGACCAAGGGCGTAGTCATTGTCGGTGACGATGAGAGCCTTCGCCCCATTATCCTCAACATCACCCCACGGAAAACCGTGCACCAATGACGCTGCTAAAACTGTTGGGTGAGACTGTTCAAACTCGACCAGCTGTTCAACAACCCCCTTGGCCGGTTCCTGGGTTGTCAGAAACATCGACACCATGCGGCAATCGGCGACGGACATCACCGGCTTCACATCGCCCGTCGAGGTCTTCAACGCGATATCGAAAAGCTCCCGTGCCCGATCGCTAATATCGGTGTGAGGATATTCCTTGTAAAAATGTAGAATATCCGCAATATCCACCATTTTATCTGTTAGGTGAGCATGAGGATCCAATAAGGCTCCCAAAATGACATCTGGTCCAACAATATCGCGGCAGGCTTTTAGAAGGTCGCCTTCGCAATCATCCTCTCCTTCTGCCACCATGGCGCCATGCAGATTAAGTAGAACCATATCGCATGGGCCGGCTTCTTGCAGGTCGCACATAATCTCATCACGGAACGATCCGTACACACTCGCGACCACCTTGCCTGCAGGAATGGCCGCTGCCGTCAAGCTTTCAACGACCTCCCACCCTTGCGCCTCTGCCATCTCGCGCCAAACATGCATTGACGGCAAAAAACCTGACATTGGCGTCTGCGTGAACTTACCATGGGCGAGGATTGCTTCTTCGAAGCTCTGAATGCCGGTCGGGATAGGAGAGAATGTGTTCGTCTCTGCACCAAAGCTTGCAATGAATAATTTGGCCATGCTTATTTTGCCTGTTTACTGAGTATATAATATGATCAGAGGATCAAAGAGTTTTCAGCAATCGCAAAACGAACGAGAGCGTAAAGCCGTGGAGGTTAGCCCACTAAGGCAAATACTTTTCTCTAAAAACGTACAAAGAGGAATTTCTTGATGCATCATGACATCCCATTTTGAGATCGCTAAGAGACAACAGTCTCTTCAACTCTCCCAAAATAGAAACACCCATTATGTGTCGATCAGTCAGAAAGGATGTCGTGTTTCGGACAGCTCTCCACGCGTCCAAATCGCGCCGGCGTCACCCCGTGCCAATCCCGGAACGCTTGCACAAAATGGCTGGTAGAGCGGTACCCAAGCTCCCACGCAAGGCTTGCAATATGCACCGGCCCGCCGCGAAGCCGTTCAGAGGCCCGTTGCATCCGCTCAGCACGTACGAACATGCTGGGCGTCATATCAAACTCGGTGCGAAACGCCGCGGACAGGCGGTGCGGCTTTGCCCCCACCGCTTTGGCAAGCGCCGCCAAGTCGGGCGGATCGGCAAGCTCTGACCGCAGGATCTCTGCTGCCTGACGCGCTCGTCCTGTGTCGCTTAGAGGTTCGCCGCTAAAGCACTCATTCGTGAGCAGCCCAAGCAATGCAAAAGCATCCCGTTTCGCTGCCAATGTGCGTGACCCCTCCGCCCCATCTGGCCGGGCCAAACGCCTCGCAGCCTCCGCCATTGCCGGCGGGAGGGGCCGCTTGAACAAAAGCGCATTACCGACGTCCAGCCCTCGGCTCAGCAATGTGTGAACCGAGTGATCAAGCGCAGGACAAAGGCGTTCAATGGCGCCAGGCTCAAAACTAAATTCAACGAACGCCGCATCGCGGGTCGGCTGCTCGACAATTTCGAAGTCCTGTCCCCCTGCCGATTTATAGATCGAGTAAAGCGGTTGCGCGTCATCAACAATTTCTTGATCACCGATGAGGACACGACGGCTCGTGCCAAGCTGAAAACCGATTTCTAGGCCACAACTATCTTTACCGAACATGGCAACAGGCTTGTCCAACCGACCTTGCGAAACGGTAACCTTAACACCATGGTCGAGGGAGAATTCCTCCCACAACAACCGCCCTGCCCCATGGGGAAGCGCCATAGCCTTGGTCCGCTCATCGCCTCCAGCAGAGGCGTCAACCATGAGCTTCGAAATCTCGGCTTCTTCTAGTTGCAGCGGTTTCACAATTATATCTGCCTACTCCGGAGAGGTCATCTTCGCAATGCTGGCTCCGCAAGGCCCGGCGGATAGCTTTTCCATGCAAAGTTAAGACCACATACAGTTTGAAGCGGCGGGCTCAGCACCAATCGCTTCGGTGATAAGTCCGGTAACTCTCCCAACATGAGCTTTTGTAAAAATACAATTGGATCTCCGTACAAAAAAATATACAAATATAAAAAATCAATCTTTTCATTACTAACAATAATAAATATTCGATTTTTCACACTTTCTACTGAAAATATCAAATGATCAGAATCAACACTCCCCTGTTTTTGAACGGTATTAATATGTTTTAAAAGCAAGGAAGCCAAAGCGAAACCAAGCAAGATCGGCACGCCAAGGGGCTCATGTAAGCTGAGCACTCCCAAAAATGCCAAAGAACCCCTGTTTCTAATAGGACATCAGTGAATTCACGCAGAGACCGGTTCGCTGTAGACTGACGGCACCGCCAGTTTACCCGGACCATCTTGGACGTGTTACATTCTTTCTACGGATCTTAGTTAACCTGTCAACTGAAAATTGCTCCGTAAACCCTATACGCTTTACAAAGCAACTCTAACATAATGGTTAGACCAACAAGACTAGGCAGTTCAATCTTGCTAGAGAGGCAGTCGTGTCAGATAACGCAGGGCCTATGCCTTAAAGATGCTGCAAGGTAAATAGAGGGTGTCACTACAAAACTAGACACCATCATGACAAAATACTATATATAGTGTATACGTATTGTTTTGAGGTTACAGAACTCGTACACACCCTCAGCGCCAAGTTCGCGGCCGTAGCCCGAACGGCCAATACCACCGAAAGGGAAACGAGGATCTGACGCTGTCGTCGTATTGATGAAAACACTGCCCGCCTCAATTCGCTGGGCAAGATGCAACGCACGCTCTTCGTCCCTTGTCCAGATATTGGCCGATAATCCAAAGTCCGTCCGATTGGCTGCCTCGATCAACTCAGCCTCGCTTCCTACCCGCACGATTGTGGCGAGGGGACCGAATGTTTCCTCACTTAGTGCTGGGCTGGCAGTGGCTGCATCGCGCAAAATCGTTGGTGCGTAGAAAAACCCCGGCCCTTCAACAACGCCGCCACGCAGCACAACGTCAGCACCGCTAGCAATCGTTCTCGTGGCTTGATCATCCAACTGGTCGCGCAAATCATACCGCGCCATAGGACCAAGACGGGTTGTCTCTTCTTCCGGCAAAGCAGGCGTGAAACGCTGACTCTCCGCCAAGAATGCATCAGTGAACCTGTCCGCCACATCGGCGGCAACAATAAGACGCTTGGACGCAATACAAACCTGGCCCGCATTGGTAAAACGCGATTGTGCAGCCGCCGCCGCTGCGGCCGCAACATCCGCATCCCCTATGACGATAAATGGATCAGATCCCCCAAGTTCCAGGACGGATTTTTTCAAGGCCCCACCCGCGGTCCTCGCAACACTCGCCCCAGCCACCTCTGATCCCGTCAGAGCAACCCCCTTAACCCTGGGGTCCTTTATTACATCCGCCGATTGATCATTATCGGTATTGATCGTTTGCAGAACACCTTTGGGAATATTTACACTCTCTGCAATTTCAACAATCGCGTGAGCACAGCCAATCACATTCGGCGCCGGTTTGTTCAAAACAACGTTCCCCGACACCATCATCGGGATAGCAGCACGCAGAATTTGCCAGAACGGGAAATTCCACGGCGTTACCGAGAAGATTAATCCAAGCGGTTGATAGATTAGGGTCACTCGCCCCTCGTCAACTTCCGTACACCGTGGAGTAAGTATTGCCTCACCCTCTAAGGCATAGTGTCGGCAGAGGCTCGCGCACTTCGATATCTCCGCCCGTCCATCCCGTATGGGTTTTCCCATCTCACGGGCGGCGAGCAATGCAAGCTCATCTCGATTTGCCTCAAGAGCATCAGCGAACCTATTAAAACACAGCGCACGGTCATTATGAGAGACACTCGACCAGCTTCGATAGGCCTTGTCTGCCAGAGACAGTTTCGCTTCAATCGTGGACAGACTTGCTCGATCATAGGTCGCGAAAACTTCACCCGTTGATGGATTAATACTCTTATAGTGGTCTTGCATTTGATCTGTCATTTTATAGCACCTTCCGGACGGAGGACTTGACGATGCTTAACGCGCGAACGAATGATATCTTCGGTTAGCGTCACCTTGCGGTAGACATTCGCTGCCCATTTTTCTTGTTGATCCGTATAGTGTGGACTAGCAACGTGACTGGATTGACCCACCGAGTTGATCAAAAACATCTCGTCAGGGTTACCCCAATCGAAAACCATCCGATATCCAGGAATATGGACGGGAGAGTAACCAGCGCCGTGTTTCCAACGGGACACAGAGATAGTGCCAGAGCCACCCGGAACCAAGATACCCTCCCGGTTCGCCGCCCTTTCCAGGAAGCTGATACCAGACTGCCCCAGCACCGGCGCAACGAATGCCGCCTGATGCACATCACCCCATTGCCATGCAGCGATATCATCACCAAACTGATTTTCGAGGGTACTGCAAACCTCCGGGATAATATCGGCAAGACGGTCGTATTGATTTTCGCGGCGATCAGTTTTTGGGTTATCCCACCATCCACTATTAGGATCAGCTAATATGGTTTCAAGCGATAAAAGCTCCGCCATGCCCACATTAACCGATACGCTATCAGGTAAATGCGGTTTATAGACCTTATCCAAGATTGCCGACCATAAGTGTGCAAATACCAACGCACCCGCACTTTCTTTTCCATATTTTCCAGACCAATCCGTCAGTAGTGCAACGCACCTCCCCTGCTCTTGGAATAGATCCCAGTCGATATTCGCCAGGCTTTCCTTCAGGCCAAATACCTTAACGTCGGTTTGAATGCGTTTTGCCGATGCGGCATCATGATGATTATGCGCTTCAATCAGAGCCTCTAATCGGGCACCACGATATCCGCGCGCTACATCCTTTAGATAATTCGCATTTGCGTTTGCCCGCTGGCCCAACTCATCAAAATAAGACGGCGGCTTAATAGGATTGTTTCCTGTTGCAATGAACCCTGACGATGGGTCCACACCATAGGGCATGTCCGCATAGGCAATCATCCCTGGCCAATCGTCCTTGTCCCCTGTCGCAGGGTGGGGAAGCTGCCCTGAATGCCCCCGTATACGATACGGAAAGCGCCCAGCTTGTTGAATGCCAATGGATCCGTCCTTCCCTGCCCAAACGAAATGGGTCGGCGGATAGTCCCAGCCTTCGAGAGCCTGACGCATCTCCTCAAAAGTGCGGCTAAATGGAAGCGCGAGACTCGCTTCCGTCAGCTTGCCCCCCTCAAAGCCACCCCAGCGGGCAGCCAGAACGGTGTCAGCGCCGGGCGGGCTAACAACTGGTCCAAAGTGGGTCCAGTCAGCCTCCGTCGTTTCCATTTGACCATTAGCGCCAGGTAAGTGGATGGGTGTTTTGGTGAACGTAAGCCACTCATCGTTCCACAAATATTGTCCGCTATTGTTAGGATTTACAGTGAGAATAAACAAATCGAACGGATCACCACCGGTAACATTGGTTGTCCCCCATGCTCCATAATCGTTTTTTCCCTCAAGAACGAGAAAGAAGGGTGCCGCCACCCAGCCGTATACAGAGATATTATCTCCTGACGGGGGGCGGAGATTGAGGCCAATCTCATGCCAGATGTTTGGAATTTCAAGAGCCGCATGGGGATCAACGGCAATAAGAGGGCGCCCACTCTTCGTGAGTGCTCCTGACAGCGCAAAAGCGTTTGATCCCGCCCCCTCCGGCGCCAGACCATATCGCTCAATGCCAGTGCGAGAGGCGAGACCCCCATCCGATACCGTTGGCGATATTGTCGCCTGCCCTTCCAATGGCTTCGGCACTGTTGTCTTGATTACGTCACCTTTCAAAACAACGGGATGTCGGGTGTAATCATAGGCGGGGCGCCATTGTGCATACATTTCCGGGCCGACAGCATCCAAAACCGCCGCGCGATCAAGTTCGCGCGTTAGGTCACGTCCTGACATAGAAAAACCAACCAGCTTACTGATCGCCAGACTATCCTCGGGGCGCCAAGGCATAACCGCTATGTCGCGACCAGCAAAACCAAGTACGGAATATTCTAACGCAACCCGCCCAGGTTTCTGGTCGTTGATGTACGCATTGATCCCATTCGTAAACGCCCACAGCAGGCGTTTTGCCTCGGGGGAGAGAGCTTGAAACTCCTCTTCTGCGAGGGCGGCAATGCGCATCGTCTGCATAAAGCGATCATTTTCAATGACGTCAGGATGCGTACCCGCGATGCGATGTAATTCGCCCCGGGCGATATGCCGATAAAAGTCCATGGTGAAAAAACGATCCTGGGCGTGGGCATAGCCCTGAGCGAACAAAAGATCGCTCAAATTTTCGGCAAAAATATGCGCAACGCCATCACCATCCCGTAAAATTTCGACCTCGGCGGTAAGGCCCGCAACCGTTGCGTCAGCATTGTAATCCGGGAGCGCCCGATGAAAGAACCATTCCCATGCGCCCCAAAGGCTTAGCATTAGCAGGCCCCCACCAGTGACAGCGCCCATCAGCCATTTCCGCGTCATCTAGGCCTCCCGCTGAGAATACCTCTTGCCAAAAATCGTGAAATTTGTACAGTTGTCTAAACTTCGAAGGTTCCTGTCAAGACCGCGAAAAGAGATCAATGCCATGAAAATTCCTACTCAAGGTCGTCCGTCTAAAGATATCATGCTTCACCTAGAGGGACTTAAGGCCAATGATGTGCGCTGGCAGGAAGGGCGGGTGTTTGCTTATGTCTATGACGCCGGCCCAGAAGCGATGCAGCTTTTGCACGATTCATATAGTGCCTTTTTGACAGAGAATGGTCTCGACCCCACCTCTTTTCCATCATGCCTTGAGCTTGAACGCGATGTTATCGCTATGGCGCTCGACCTTCACAATGCCCCTGAGGGCGCGAAGGGGTCGTTCACCTCTGGGGGGACCGAAAGCATTCTGCTTTCGGTCAAAACAGCACGCGATCGCGCGCGCGATTTGTATCCGGAGATTACAAAGCCCACCCTTGTTTTGCCAGAAACCGCCCATCCAGCATTTTTTAAAGCTTGTCTTTATTTTGACGTTACCCCCATCGTTGGTGACGTTGATCCCCTGTCTTTCATTGCCATTCCGGAGAAAATGGACGCAGCAATCACACCGCAGACGATTATGATGGTGGGCTCTGGCCCCTCTTACGCCCACGGTGTCGTCGACCCAATTGCTGAACTCGGCCAGGTGGCCCTAAAACATGATATCTTGTTTCACGTCGATTGCTGCGTTGGGGGCATGTACCTGCCGTTCGCTCGGCAAACCGGCGCGGACATCCCCGCATTTGACCTCTCAACACCGGGGGTGACGCAAATGTCCATGGACTTCCACAAATGGGGGTATGCCGCCAAAGGCGCGTCATCCATTCTTTATACTGATGGAGAAATGCGCCGCTATCAGATTTTTGCCTGGTCTGGGTGGACGGGCTACACGGTCGTCAATCCAACGGTCATGTCAACAA
>CALFRH010000315.1 GCA_937919225.1 uncultured Parvularcula sp. | reverse complement strand
GTTTCAAGTATACCGCCATGTGATTATCCCCTTGGCCCTTCCGGTTATTGCCACAGTCACCATCCTTCAATCCCTCGCCGCGTGGAACCAATATCTCTGGCCGGTCATCACCGTCCCTGGAGAAGAGGCACGCCCCCTTATGGTTGGACTACAACAATTCTTTGGCCGGACGACCATATGGGGTCAGGTCATGGCCTATGCGACCGTCATCACAGTGCCGGTTTTGGTCGCATTCCTCATCTTCCAACGCTGGTTCGTTCGCAGTGTGATGGGCAGTGGCGTTAAAGGATAACAAGAACAAAAGGGAGGCATTCTATGCCTGCGCGCGTTGAACTACGAGACCTACGCAAGAGCTTTGGTGACGTTGAGATCATTAAAGGCATGGATTTCACGATTGAGCCAGGTGAATTCATCGTCTTCGTAGGACCGTCCGGATGCGGAAAATCGACTCTCTTACGCCTGATCGCCGGGCTCGAAGACATCACCTCAGGCGACCTATTGTTCGACGACCGGGTCGTCAATGATGAAGGCCCCGCGCAACGGGGTGTTGGGATGGTGTTCCAATCCTATGCGCTTTACCCGCATATGACCGTGGAACAAAATGTTGGGTTCGGACTGAAGCTTGCCAAAAAGCCGCCCCAAGAAATAAGCCAGCGGGTTTCTGAGGCTCTCAAAACACTGCAGCTTGATCATTTAAAGGATCGCAAACCCTCCGACCTGTCAGGGGGCCAGCGGCAGCGGGTGGCTATCGGCCGGGCTATTGTCCGTAATCCTAATGTTTTCTTGTTCGATGAACCCCTATCAAACCTCGACACAGCCTTACGGGTACAGATGCGGATGGAGATAGGCCGCCTTCACCGGCGCCTTATGAATACGGTTATCTACGTCACCCACGACCAGGTGGAGGCGATGACCCTCGCGGACCGATTTGTGGTGCTCGAAGGCGGCAAAACACGGCAAATCGGGCCGCCCCTTGAGCTTTATGAGCGGCCCGCGAACAAATTCGTTGCTGGTTTCATCGGCACCCCCAAAATGGGCTTTTTAGCCATTCAGCATGCCGAGAAAACGAACGATGGTATGGCAATCACCTTGGGGGGTGAAAACGCCGAACCCAACAATATCGTCATCCCCCTTACCGCAGAAGGCCTCAATACAAATGAAGGGCTCACATTGGGCATTCGTCCAGAACATTGCCGACTGGTTGACAGTGAGCAAGGCCTGCTGAAAGGCGAGGTTCTAGAACTAGAACGTCTGGGGGCAGATACATTTGTGTTCATCGCCACACCATCCGCTGAAGAAGCGCTCGCCGTGCGGCTTGACACACCGGACCGTAAGCTTGCCCCCGGCGATATGGTCGGCATTGAGATCGATCCGACAAAAGCCCTTCTTTTTGATGAGAAAGGTGACGTAATTGAGCTTTCACAGCACCACTGAGCATATCGATAACGTAGTCTGTTTTTCATAAATCCAGATTTTTATGGGTGGTTCGCCTCTCGGGCTTGAGTGGTTTTCGACCAAGAAATTCATTAAAAAGAGAAGCAAGCCACTATGCTGGAGGATACAGCAGATTCGGCGGAGCGGAACATGTCGAATGTTTTCAGGATCGATGAGGAGCGCATTCGCGGTCACTTGGCCGAGGTGTCCGCATTAGTGTCGGGGAGACCTTAAATAGGCTTCTGGACGCAGAGATCGACTGTGTAGATTGCACACAGATCACTACCAACAGTCCGATCAGTGCAAAGACTACTGAACCGGGCATTGCGAACGCAATGCTGCACGCCAAAGGCTGGTGGAAGTTACGCTGAAGATTCAAAGCTGCGTAAGCAGACCTTGGACAAGCGGCCAAGACGAACGAATGAACCGGATCCTGAAAGAAGCAATAGTCAAGCGGTACTACTATTCACCCCACAGCCAGTTGCGCGAACACCTCGTCCCTTTCGCCAACGCCTACAATTACGCCAAGCGACTGAAAACTCTGAAGGGGCTCACGCCTCACGAGTTGACCGTCAAATGCTGGACCGACGAGCCAAAAGGGTTCAACGTCGACCCAAACCACCACGCCGCGGGACTAAACATTTAGCTAACCTTGCAGTCGGCAGTTTACACGTCTGTGAACTTGGAGTGCGTCACGGAATTCTCAGCCCGCTAAAACGACAGCCTAAGTTAGAAAACTATGGCTCAATTTTCGCGAAGCAGGTCAGATGGCTCAACACCAAAAATCAAGTCAAACGCCCGGGAATTCTCCCGGGCGTTTTTTGTTGCATAGGGATTGATCGTCTACTTATCCCAAATATCCCATTTGAAACGGATACCGATGGAACGCGGTGCACCGACGGTCGAGTAGTGCCGACGAAGATTTGCGCCGCTTTGAACTTGGTTGAACCTCGAATTGTTACGAACACCGGTTTCGTAGAATTCGTCTAGCAAATTGTTGGCGTACAGCGTCGCAGACCAGTTGCCAGCGTCATAAACAATGGAACCGTTAAGGACACCGAACGAGT
Organism: uncultured Parvularcula sp.; assembly: GCA_937919225.1. Taxonomy (GTDB): domain Bacteria; phylum Pseudomonadota; class Alphaproteobacteria; order Caulobacterales; family Parvularculaceae; genus Parvularcula. The sequence continues at coordinate 1,060 of CALFRH010000315.1, read as the reverse complement.
CCAGGGTTGGGAAGCCACCCCGACCGCCCGCAGACGTCAGGACATCGCCTTGCCACGAATAACCGACATTATAAGCGATCTCGCCCGACCCGCTGAGGGGCTGATTATAGGTCGCAAAGAACGAGAACTGGTCTTCAGGAGAACCGGGTAGCCGGTCGCCTGCAACGCCGTCCTCAAAGGCATTTGGAAATCCGGGATTCGGATCAGCTTCGGTCGGTGCCGGGATTGTGCGCACCAAATCCGGTACAGGTTCCGTCAGCTCAGCCTCAGTATGACTGTAACTGCCGCGAATCCGGAAATTCTCAGTCGCCTGCCAATCAGCGGAGATCTCAACACCTTTTGCTTCGGCCCCATCAGCGTTGATGGTGATCGGGCTTGCAGCGACAATTGTCGCCGAAGACAATTGTGGGTCAGTCCATTCAATGAAGTAGACCGCACCATTCAATGTCAGGCTGCCATCCAGAAGTGTCGTCTTGGCACCGATCTCATAATTGGTGGTTGTATCTGGGCCATACTCTCTTTCATCCCGCTGGGTGACATCGCCATTTTCGTTGAAGACTTCACCGGGGCCATAAGCACAGGAGAACTGGTCCGCATCAGGATCGAATGCTGGGCAATCAGCCAAGCCGTTGCTTTCCCCGATACGATAGCCTTCTGACCGCGTGAAATAGATCAGCGCGTCGTCCGTCAAATCGTAGGAAATGTTAAATTTGGACAAGAAGCCATCATCGGACTGATTAGGCTCTAACTCGAGGTCGGCGATCTGGTCCAGGGTACGCGGAACAAAGTCCGGATCACCGATCGGGAAGCTCTCCAAGAAGAATGTATCCAGCTCATACTCGTAATATCGCCCACCGACCGTAACGGAGAGACGGTCGGTAATATCGTAGCCGATTTCACCATAGATCGCGGACTCCGTGAGATCCTCAACTTGCTCTGAGAAATACTCCAAGTCAGCGCCTGGTGTCAGCCCAAGAAACTCCGAGTAGCCGGGGGTAAACTCCGTCGACGAACCGACCAATTCGAACTTGTTGTAAAATCCACCGATAATCCAGTTGAA
>CALFRH010000314.1 GCA_937919225.1 uncultured Parvularcula sp. | reverse complement strand
GTCAGGCACCACTGACATTGGCATCTGCCCTTTGGAACATTGCGACGTGCCAGACGGCTTGATGTTTCAAAGCATCCTGAAAGGGCGCAACGTCATTGCATGTGGTGCGACGCATCCCCTCGCCCGCAAAACGTCATTCAGTCTGACCGATATCTCGGTTTATCCGTGGATCACGCAGCCTGCTGGCAGCCCTTTGTTCCAAGACTTGCGCGACGTTCTGAACAGCATTGGTGTAACGGACTTTAAGGTCAGCTATTCGGGCGGCTCGCTATCCTCGATCGTGAACGTCTTAGCAGGCTCAAAGGCGCTGACGGTCTTGCCGTTTTCTGTCGTGTACATGCTGCCCAAACACACATTGCATGCCCTGCCGATACGTATCGAACACCCCAGACGAGAGTTGGGTCTGCTCTGGAACACAGAAACAGGCCACTCACCCGCTACCCGCCGTTTTGTGCAGTACCTGTCAAAGCAGTTTGACGGCCTCGCCCAAGCAATTGTGGAGCGTCAAAGAGAACAAGTCTGGCGAGAATAACGTGGTTTTCCTAAACCCGACCGAAGCTCTGTAGAAGCGCCACCAGCAGGGACGCCACCCCACCATAAACAACTTGACAAAACGCCAACGCGCGTACCACGCTATTCAGTGGCAAAGTAGGTGGCGGAGATGAAGGGAATATCGTCCTACGCTATATTTTACTTCAATTACAATATTTTACGATCATAGTGAAGATACGCTGTAGCTACATATTGTAGCAAATAGCCTGCTCTGGTTTGGTTTGCCGTATTGCGGGAATAGCTACTTGAGCTTGTTCGACCCAACAATAGCGGGTACCTGCACAACCATTAGCCCTAGCGTCACCACAGCCAACCCAAGCCATTGCATCGCCGTAGGCGTTTCTCCAAGAACCATGAGCGCAAACAGTGTCGCCAGAACTGGCATCAATGGGGTTAAGGCTGCAACATGTGTGCTGCCTATTTTGCCAACCGCGAAAGGCATCAGTAGAACTGCAATGATACCGACAAACACACCCTGATAGACGGCCTGAATTGCAATCGCTTCCACCGGAGACTCCAAGATCGCGGCTCCTCGTGCCAGAAAATAGGGTGGTAAGAACAAGGCCCCGGATGAAACCCCCACGACGAACAGGGCGTCCATTGGCTGAACGGACCAAATGCGCAGGAGGAAGGTGTAGCTGCCCCACATCAGGGCTGAGAGCAAGAACAGGGCTACCCCAGTCCAAACACCTGGTGTCATTTCTACCAAGTTGCCCAACACTATGAAACCACAGCCGGTCAGGCAGACAATCAGACCGATGAGACGAGCCCCTCCTGGCCTTTCGCCGAGTAGGAAAAAGCTCCACCCCATGACAACGAAGGGCTGAAGGCCAGGTACAAGGGCGGCCCCGTACGCGACGGGTGCGAAGACGAGACCTGCCAGAAAGATGAAGCTGTAAACCGCTCCCTGAAGAACGAGCAATGCAAAGATGCGCCATGCCCCGAGGCGCTCAAAAATGCCCTCCGCCCGAGAGAAAGCAAACGGGGTCAAGACCACGAAAGAAACAATGAAGCGTAGGGCCGTTTGATCAAAGCCGTCCAGGTTGTTTGCACCCCCGTGACGCCCGACGGTGAACATCCCGGCATAGATGCATATCGCTGCCATGGCGGCGGCGACTCCCCAAATCTGGTCGGACCTTCCCACCGCGTTCGAAGATACGCCTTAGTCGGCGTACATCTCCCAGTGCCGGACATGCGGCTCTTTTTCGATCAGGAAGTCATCGTCGAAGTCGAAGTAGTATGAGACGCGGTAATCCTCACCGGCGAACCGCTTAATGGCCTCATAGTCATCCCAGAACGTCAGCATATCAAAATGGGCCACGTCGCCTTCGATGCGGTGCATCACCCAAGCGCCCTGATTGCCTTCGACGCCCCGGTAGCCTGGCAGAGCAACGGTCCGCATTTTTTCCAGATAGGCATCACTTTTTTCCACTGGCACTGCGCCGTGCCAAATTCGGGCAATCATCGAAGCCCCTCCGCTTTGTCAGCGGGACGATGGTGCAACTTGTGTAATGAGTCAAGTTGTGTTTAATCATTACAATGAAAGAGGTCCAATATGACCAAAACAGACAAACCAGAATTTGATGGCCTCAGCCTGGTGGCAGGGCATCCGGCCTTGGACTTTGTGAATTCGGTCAAGTACAGGGGGAGCACAGTACCCGGTGATCGGGTATCAACCTATGCCGCCATGATCGGTTGGGCGGAGGTTGCAGACGTGCTGGACACCGCCACAGCAGCAAAGTTCAAGCAACTGGCAACTTTAGACCCTGACGCAGCTTCAGATGCTCAGACAGAGATCATCGTCCTAAGGGAAGCCTTCCGATCACTGCTGCCACCTTTGGTGGACGATGATCATCTGGTCCAGCGGGCGGAAATTGTCGTTTCAAACGTCTTGCTTGAGGTGGCCAAGTATCGACAGATCGATCCAGCATCTATGTCGTTTGTCGCACAGCTTCCCGCCCAGAAACCGAGCGATCTTCTACTTTGGATCGGCTTCACGCTAGAAAACTTTATGCTGCGGGACCCGCGGCTTGAGGTCGGTTGCTGTGAAGGATGTAATTGCGATTGGGTGTTTTTACGAGGGACCCGTGGGCCCGTGCGGAGATGGTGTGACAGCCGCACTTGTGGCAACGCAGCACGTGTGCGTCAGTATCGCACAAACCAAAAAACTGTTTCCGCTCAAACATGACGGACGGGCGAAGCGATGTCGCAGTGATCGGTGGTGGCATCATGGGCCTCTCCATCGCTTATGCCGTAGCCCGGCAGGGCAAGTCAGTGACGCTCTTTGAAGCTGAGACGCTGACCCATGAGCATGGTGGCTCCCATGGCAAGGCCCGGATCATTCGGCTGAGCTACGATGATCCTTTCTATGTTGGCCTTGCGCAAGAGGCTTTTGAGGCGTGGCATGCGCTTGGCTCTGTCGCTCGGAAGGACTTGTACAAAGTCACTGGCAGCCTGGACATCGACCTCTCTGGGCAACGCCGGTTTGACGGGCATCGCGATGCGCTGGCTGAATGCGGGGTGTCTTCTAAGTTGATGTCCGCGACCGAGATCAACGACGCCTATCCGGAGTTGAACTTACCCGATGAAGCGACAGGATTGTGGCAGCATCGCTCGGCAGTATTGAATGCTGATCTTTGTTCAGCGGCACTGGCCGATGAGGCCCGGCGGTATGGGGCCCACCTATGGACCGGGTGCAAAGTAAACCGGGTTATCCCGGACGACCGCATTCGTTTGGACACCACTCAGGGAATGCATCATGCAGACACGGTCGTCATAGCTACAGGCGATCAGGTGGCACGTTTTGCGTCGGACCTGGGCACACACCTACCGCTTACAAAGTCATTGGAGGAGGTATCCTTCTACGAGCCCCTGGAACCCGAAGCTCATCTGGCTGACCACATGCCGCTCCTGATTTTCCACCTCGGTAACGGTGTTCTGAGTTCAGTGTTTCCAATTCATCGGGACGCGGGCGTAAAAATCATGGTGGAGAACAACGGGCGGGATACCAGCCCGCCGGAGCGCCTCACGGAGCACAAAGTTGCTGAGATCGCAGAAACCATTTTGCCAGTCCTGCCGCGCTTACCGAGAGCGCCGTCCGGAACAAACTTGTGCCACTACATCCTCACACCCAACGGGGATTTCATCCTCGACAGGCTGCCTGGCCATCCTCAGATCATCATGTGTTCCGCCTGTTCAGGCCACGGATTCAAGTTCGCACCTGTCTTGGGTGAGATGGTCGCCCAATTGATAACATCCGATTTTGTTCAACCAAGCCTATTCATGATCTCAAACCACTCAACGTCATAGTCTAAGTTACCGGCCCATAGCTAACCAAAACAGATTTTGGGCTTGGATGATCTTCGGATTGATGGCTACTATTGTGATCTTCTCGACCTAATGAACAAGCCTATCCTTTGCCCAATTGACTATGGCGTCGCAGAAACTCGTGACCCGCTTTGGTCTCTTTGTTCCTTATGCGATAGCGATATTCACGGATAGCCGTGTAGTCGGGTGCTACATTTACAAGCGCACCGCTAACGGGAGACGCCGCCCTCGGCTACGGGCTTATTTTGTCCCGTTCCGGCGTAGCTCAGTCGCTGCACTTCAAGCGCAGAAAGCTCTTTTGCAATCCTCGGCATGATCTCACCCGTCAACCTACCCGCCAAAAAATAACCCAACCGTATCGGATTTAACAGAACCCAATCGGAGGACAGTTTGTTTTCAATGCGGGTAAAGTACTGAAAAATATGGCCCAAATCGGGCGATCTCATATATTCTCAGAGGTTTGGGTGGCGGAGACGAAGGGATTCGAACCCTCGAGACGGTTTCCCGCCTACTCCC
>CALFRH010000313.1 GCA_937919225.1 uncultured Parvularcula sp. | reverse complement strand
AGCTGGGGCCAAGTGGTTTGCGCATCGACCCAAGCACGCACTTGATCCTCGAGCTTTGACTGTAAGAGGTAGAGGTGTTTGGTTTCCCGTACCTCCAGGTCTTTCGATCCTGAAACCGCCGAATAAGGATCAATAAGATCCACCGGGTCAAGCAACTTGCCGCAATTATCGCACTGGTCCCCCCTGGCCTTCTCAAAACCGCAGTTGGGGCATGTGCCCTCCACATACCGATCAGGGAGAAACCGGCCGTCGGCATTGGAGTACACTTGGGAATCAAGCCGTTCTTCGATAAAGCCGTTTTCCGTTAGCTTCTCAGCAAAATGTTGCGTTAGCTGATGATTTTTCTCCCCTGAACTCCGCCCAAAATGGTCAAAGGAGAGACCAAAACCCCGCCCCGCCGCGGCTTGGATGTCATGTTGTTCAGCGCAATAGTCGGCGACATCCTGTCCCGCCGCCCGCGCGGCGAGCTCGGCCGGGGTGCCATGCTCATCTGTTGCGCAAATATAGACGACCTCATGGCCCTGGGCCCGCTGGAACCGTGCATAGACATCGGCGGGCAACATGGACCCGACCAAATTGCCTAAGTGCTTGATACCATTGATATACGGCAGCGCCGATGTGATAAGAATACGGGCCATTGTGACGTCTCGTTTCAGAATGAAGGCGTCACAAATGGCTCACCCCGCCGCAAAGAACAAGCCCCGCTTTGAATTACCGGCCCTTTCCCAAGAAAGGCTTGGAAAGGGTGATCCCAATGGTCGTCTGCCCCTCCTCATCAATGATGGAGCTTTCTTTGATCTCATCGGCAAAGAAATCGTGGGTGACGAAACCGCCCAGGACAAGATGCTTGCTTAAAGCCTGCCGAACGAAAACGCCCACATAGGGATTCACTGTTTCGCCAACCAGCTCCGCCTCAGGCTCTGGACAAATGACTCCCGCCAATGCGATGCAAGCGATCTCGGGCTGTTCTTCCTCGCGAACGCCAAAATAGTAGTCCGCCAGGTCTTCTGACTGGAACTTTATGCCAATGTACGGACGAACAAATGTGTATTTGAAAGGCTGCCAATTATATTCAGCCTGTAGGCTGAGGTCGAACCCGCCATGCTCGTCCAAGACGTCATGACGGAACTGACCCAAGAGGCGTGCGTCCCCCATCGCATAAGTGATCACCGTACCCGCCTCTAGGGTGCCGTTCCGATCCTCAAATTCTCGAAACCCTGCATCGGGATCCACATCATCGCCGTCAAAGCCCTGAAACCGATAATCTAGCAGGGCACTGACTTCCCATGGGCCCTCCCCCTCCGGATCGGTTAGAATGACACCCAGTTGCTTACCCTGGATCCACACCCGCCCCTTGTCATATGACAAAGAGGGAATAGCGTTCACCAGATAATCATCATCAATGATCGAGTAGGGCTGAGTGCTGGCAATCACTCCCACCCCCAGGCCACGCAGGCCGCTATCGCGGGTCTTGGTAGAATTTTCCTCCGCAGACACCATAGTCATGGCGGCAACAGACATGCAAAGGGCGACAAGACTAGACTTAAATACCATGGGATTGATCCTGTTGAGTTCCCCAAAACGAGGCGTGAGTTAGCGCGGACACGCGGTTGAGGCCACCTTTTGGCTAAGGTCTGGTGAATAGAAATCGTACCGAGAACCGGCCTTGAGAACGGCAAAGCAGGCATCAGATTGCCCCTGCTGCGCCCGCTCAGGATAGCGGAAGCAGAGCTGCGCATTCCGCGCCGCCCAGGTGCCAAGGCGCTGATTATTGTTCATCGCGTCATAGAACTGACCATCCTCGGCAAGGGTTTCAGCGAATGCCTCCCCATTTGGATAGCACCCCCGTAGCACGCGCCCCTTAAAGGCCGCTGTGATCTGTTCAGTGGTCAGCCGGTTCCCCTCTAAGGCCGCCTCACGCTTCTTTTTGTTTTGCTCGGGGCCCCAATCCTCCCAGTCTTTGGCTTTCTCCACCACCGGACGCTGGTCTTGCGGTAAGTCAGGCAATGTTGGGGCCCGTTGGACACATGCGGTCAGTAACAGCAAAGCCGCCCCAACGGTCAGGAAAGAGTGGGTCATAGTGCGCTCCCTCGATCCCTTTGCATAGCAAAGCTTAGCAGGAACGCCTAGGCCGCGCGGGAAGATTGCTCCCGTTCAAGGGGGCGCAACGAACCCCAAGGCCCTACTTCGCCCAACCGAGTATCAGCGAGGAGCACCCCACCCTTCCATCAAGGACGCTCAGCCAGTGCATCGCAGACCGCCGCGCTAGGCAGCAAAAGCTGGCGCGCACTTCGAGATTAAGGAGGATAGATCAAAGACCAACAATGTGCGGTTCTTTGCGCCCGGTGTTTTGATCATCAGGGCCTCTTTCACATCCTCTGAGATAGACATTCCGTCGCCGCCAGCACCGATACGGGGTATCGGCGTGCTTTCGAACTCAGCAAAGGTCACGATTGAATCGACGGAGTCCACAGCCAGCCCGTATTTATGGTCACCTGATGTGAAAATCAGTACCTTTACTTCCTCGCTTGAACTCCGGTCCATACTATACAACGATCTCGGATTGATAATTGGGATGAGGTCTCCCCGTAAGTTCACCATACCGTCAAATGCGGGGGGCATGTTTGGGGGATGAACAATATCCTCCGGGTGGCTGATCACTTCATTGACCTGATCAATGTCGAGTGCAAATTCGGAGTCTATTGAAAATGTGATGAATGTCTTCTTGCGACTTGCACCCGCCTTTTGTTGATCCGTCGCAATATTGTCGGCATCCTTGAACAACATGCTATGCCCTTTAGTGATGGACTGCAGCTCATCGTTCGTCAAAACTTCCTCGTGATCCAACAAAAGAACCATCTGGGAATCGTCCTTTGCCAAACACCCCCTGAACATCTCACCACGGCTCGCGCCAATAGCTGGAAACTGAATAAGATCTTCGTCAAAGTACGAAATAATATTGTCGATCGATTCCACAAGGAAGCTAATCAGATCATCGCCTAATTTCATGACAATGACTTTATAGCCTTTGTCAGTGATTTCTTCTAACGTTGTTTGATCTTTCTTTCCAAGGAAGACTCTAAAGTCAATGACGGGTACAGTATTCCCGCGAATGCTGATGGCACCTAGGGTATAATCATGCGCGAGGGCTGTATTTTCAATCGCTTTGATTTCAACAATTTCTTTGATGCTGTTCATATCGAACGCGCAGCAACAATCTCCAACATTAAAGGAGATACACTGATGCCTTTTTCCAACCTTCTTCTGACGCAAGTATGACGCCGAATACCCATCTGACCTTGGAATTTTTTCGAGATTGAGAAGTTCGTAGGGGTCTAAAATCTGGATTATTCTATTGCCATCCTCAACCTTGAAGACGCCCTCGACGATTACATCCCTAATGTCTCCGCTTCTGTTTGAAAACAAACTCCTCTCGACCTCCCGGCTATTAAAGACCTCTCCTGTCCGGTCAAAAAGTAGCCCAAGGCAAAAATCGCCATATTCAATGATGGCAACCTTACGGTCGGCAACGTTGTCGGAAGGCTCTTTCGTATTGAATATCTTCCGCAAATCAATCACTGGGACGATAAGCCCTCTTAGATTGAACAAGCCTAACAGATAATCAGGTGACAGAGGGACTGCACTGTAGGAACTTGGCTCATTGACAACTTCTTGTATTGCCTTCGCTGACAACGCAAATTCATTCCCATCGATAACAAATGAGCCGTAAACGTCTAATACGGTCTCTGTATCGCTTACGTACTGACTATCTTGGTCCGACATTATGCGGCTCCCAATCTCGGAATATCTTTCACGGTGAAATCGTTGCTCGAGCAATCAATAATCACTTTTCGAGCGTTTAACCCCCCCAAATCTTCGTGGGTTATCCTTATACGCCGTTCCCGAAGGGTTTTTCTTGCGAAATCGGCATTCGTTGACCCCACAAGCTTCTTACGACTTGCATTTGAAGGCATGGTCATATTCCCGCCGCCCGCAACAATAGCGCGAATATTCCGAACATCCTCGGGTGGAATTTCCATCAACGTTAGGAGTGAGTATATGGCTTGATCCACATAACGCCCCCCGATTTCAAACTTATCGCTTGTCGACTTCGACAAAAGGCAATGGGCGAGCCCACAGATATTCCGCTTCTTATGCAGAAAGCCAATAGCGATGCATGAGCCAACCAAGGCATGGAGAACATCTCCCTCCTTACCGGTTTTGACTTCACCAATGTGAACATGAAGTTCGTTTTCGCTCATGCCTCATTTTCTCTATATCTTAGGATTTACGTCGATAGACCAAAGGAACGACGGACTGAAAGTTAGTGTTCACTTGCGCTAGAGACTCAGACTCCCCAATCACCAAAACACCCTCATCACCGAGAGCTCTGTCGATATTTGACAGAACGATCTCTTGATCTTTCTTCGTAAAATAGATCAATACATTCCTTATAAAGATAATATCGAACTTATGTGCCGTACGAAGAGGCTTGAATAGATTGTGAGCTTGAAAGCTGATACTCTGGCGAATATCGGATCGCGCTTGATAGTTACAATCATCTTCTGTTGTCATATAGCGTTCAAATAAATCAGGTTTCGCCGTCCGAAAGCGTTCAATTGATCGCCCCGAATAGGTTCCCTCTTTTGCAACATTGACCACCCTTGAGGATATATCTGTTGCGAGGATCTCATAGTTAAAAGCCGTGTGCCGATCTTTTAGGTCTTGAAAAAACACACCCATGGTATGGGCTTCCTCACCGGTAGAGGATGCGGCTGACCACGCGCGTAGAGGGCGCTTGATGCCATCTCCAATCCATTTCTCAAGAAAATCACCAGTGATGAAGTCCCATACGCGCGGAGTTCGATAGAAATAGGTTTCATTCGTCGTCACACTATTGACGAATTGCTGGGCCTCATCTCTGTCTTCACTGACAAAGCGTACATAGCTATCGAAGTCGGTAAGGCCTTGTGCCCTTACCCTTCTTCGTAGCCTACTGACGAGCATCGATTTACGATCACTCCCTATCGTAATGCCCGTCAATTTATGGGTCAGCTTGACGAGTTCCTCAAAGCAGGCGTCCGTCAAGCTGTCATTGATCTGGCCGTTCTCCATGCCGCTCCCCACTTTTACGACGCGAATTTCGAGACTTCTGATTTCAAGTCTTCTGCGCCATCGGACAGAGAAATCGTCGAATTTGCGATGGTTTCAGACGCGATTGCTGATTTCTCCGAAGAATCCACAATGTTCTGAATAGCGTCAGTGACATCTCTGGCCGCTGTTTGCTGCTCTCTGGCCGCCACGGAGATCTCAGAAATAGAACTTGTTGTGGTCGCGATGCCCTCAACAATTTTCTTGAAGGCCTCACCAGCTTCCTTCGAAATCTCACTGCCATGGGCAACACGTTTCACTGATTCATTGATCAGTTTAGTGATTTCCTTTGCTGCCTGGGACGACCGTTCAGCCAGTTTTCTCACCTCATCAGCAACAACGGAGAACCCTAGCCCATGCTCCCCTGCTCGCGCGGCTTCAATCGCTGCGTTAAACGCGAGCAAATTGGTCTGGTTAGCGATCTCACTGATAACCTTCACGATCTCATTGATCTCTTCGGAAGAGTTATTGATCAATTCCATCGATTCAATCGATTTTTCGATTGCTCGTGCACCGCTGTCTGCCTCAGCATTTGTTTTCTGGGCTATTTCGTTGGCACTGTTACTGTTCTGCGCAATGGAATCGATCGAGGCGCTTAACTCTTCCACCGACGCGCTGATTTCTTCCGTCGTCGCCCCCAACGTTTGTGCACCCTCGGCAACAGTTCCGGCGTGATCGGAGATTTCTTTCGACTTCATAGCAAAGTCTGAAGCAATCCGCGTCACTTCCTCTTCAATCTCGACTTCTGTTGTGATGTCGGTCGCAAACTTCACGACTTTCACAACATTGTTTTCCTGGTCGAAGATCGGGTTGTAACTCGCCCTTAGCCAAACTTCTTTTCCGCCCTTAGCAACCCTTTTGTATTTCGCAGCATCAAAGATCCCACTACCGAGTTTTTCCCAGAACGCCTTATATTCATCGCTTGCTGCATGTTCCGGCTCCACGAACATACTATGGTGTTTGCCCTCGATCTCCTCCAAGGCATAGCCCATGGTTTTTGAGAAGTTCTCGTTGGCAGAGATGATTTTGCCATCCGCCGTAAATTCAATAATGGCACTGGCTTTCGAGATCGCTTCAAGTTTGCAGTTGAAGTCTTGCTGTTCGAGCTTCGTGTCATTAATATTTGTCTGAATAGAGATGAATTTATCTAATTCACCCTCTGCATCAAAGACAGGATTGATGGCCAGCGAAATCCAATAGGCCTCTCCATCCTTGTTATAGTTCAAGATTTCATCATAAAACGGAACCTTGGCATCGAGTTTTTCTCTAATCCGTTTTGATGTTTCAGGATCCGTGTGCTTCCCTTGAAGCAATGAGCCAGGCTTCTTTCCTTTCACTTCGTCAAAGGAGTACCCTGTCAGCTTAGCGAAGCCTGGATTGATATATTCAATCAACCAATTCTTATCACAGATAATGACAGAATTATCGGTCTCATTGGCGACAAGCGACAAGGTTTCCGCCGTCTCCCTAAGCTTGATTTGCTCTGTAATATCGGAGGCAAACTTCACGACCTTGAAGGGCTGACCCTCGGCGTTGAAAATC
>CALFRH010000312.1 GCA_937919225.1 uncultured Parvularcula sp. | reverse complement strand
CGTGGGGTTGGGCTAACTCTCACGACAAAGCGGTGGCGATCTTGGGTGGTTGGGGGCTCATCATTGATGGTGTGGTTTCAAGCCTGCCCAAAGACGCGATCGAGTGGGCGCATCGTTTTCCACTTCCCGACAAAGGGTCTGTCTAGTGGCTGTTGATCGCAATGTCCGTCGTGAACGCCTTCTTGAGCTGCATGATGAAGCGTCAGCGGATCGTATCATGGCGCTTGAGGATGAAAACGAAGTGTTACGCCAACGGCTTGAAGAGGTTACTTCTACCGTGTTCGCTATTCCTGGGGTGACGTCGAAAGAAATGATCATTCTCTCGACGCTCTACCGTCGTGAAGGCATCGTTACCAAAGGCGCATTGCACTCCGCTCTTTATCAATTGGATCCGGGCGAGGGGGCAGACGAAAAAATCATTGACGTATTTATCTGTAAGCTACGTAAAAAGCTTAGCGAATTTGGCATCGTTATAGAAACAGCTTGGGGGAGGGGCTACTCACTTACGGAAGAAAGTCGGGTGATAATTCGTCAGTATGAGAAGGAGCACTGATAGTGAGCCTTCGTCCACTTTCACCAGTGTTGGTCAACCGTAAGCTCGAAGTCCCTGATGAGCGACCCTCCCTGGAGTGGCTACCCATTGATCTATTGCGAATAGAATCTGCTTACCAACGAGAGCTGACGCCGACTGGCCTCGCGGTTGTTCAGAAGATCGTCCGGGATTTTACGTGGCAGCGTTTCGGGACGTTGTCGGTCGCGCCACTGGAGCATGGCCTTTACGCTGTCATCGACGGGCAGCATCGCGGCACCGCGCTTGCGACCCTTGGAGTCGATGAAGCTCCATGCATGGTCAATGACATGTCGTTTGAGGAGCGAGCGCGCTCCTTCGTCGCCATTAACTCCGTTAACACGCCCGTGACCTCTATCCAGAAATACTGGGCGGCAGTGGCGGCAAAAGACGACCTCCACCTTGAAGTGTACGCGGCCTGCGACCGCGCGGGTGTCCGGGTGCTTCGATACCCCGTTCCGACAACAAAGCATCGCGTTGGGGACACAATGGCCGCAAGCGCATTGCTCTTCATTGGTAAGGCCTATGGGGGTGAGGTTCTCCAACTGTCTTTGCGCATGCTCACTGAAAGCGGAGATGGCCATCCTGGGTTGCTGGTTTCACAGACGATCAAGGCGTGCGGTAAACTCGTTGGAGAGGATGTGCGGCTGTACAATAACCCACGGGATCTGATTGCCGCAGCTGCTACGATCGACTGGCCAAATATGATTCGTATGGCGCGGATCAATGCTGACGGCAAGCGATTTCAGGCTGTCCTTGATGCCGCCTTGCGCGTCCAGATTCTAAAGGCTTTGGATTTGCCCGCAAACAAAGGGGTTCGATGATGTCGGACATGCCTGGTCAAGTACTGACCTATCGCTATCGGCTGTGCCCTTCGAAGGTGCAGCACGCAAAGCTACAAGCCGCCGTGGACCACACCCGTGATCTGATGAATGCGGCGCTGGACGAGCGGATCGGTGCCTATCGCAAGAGGGGGAAGTCACTGACCTTTTATGATCAGTGTAAAGGTCTGACCGAGTTGAGGTCATCTGACAGCTTCACGACCTATTCGGTCGTCATGCAGCGTTGGGCGCTAAAAAAGATCGACCATGCGTTCAAAGCCTTCTTTCGACGCGTGAAGGCGGGCCAAACCCCCGGGTTCCCTCGTTTCAAAGGCAGAGATCGCATTCGGGCTTTTGGCTTTGCAGACAAAGCTGGATGGCGCGTCCGCGGTCAACACCTTATTATGAAGGGGATCGGCGCGATCCGACTGTCCGTGCATCGCGCATTGCCAGGACCGCCACTGACCTGCGTGGTCAGACGATACGGCAAAAGATGGTTCGCCTGTTTGACGGTCCGGGTGCCCAATGCTGAAGCGCACAACGGCCCGAGCGTCGGCCTCGATATGGGGGTTAAGCACCTCGCGACCCTCTCAACTGGCGAAACGATCCCCAACCGTCGCAGTGGCGATAGGTGCCGCGCCGCTGTCCGCCGAGCCCAGAGGGCCCTGGCAAGGTGTAAGCGGGGGTCAAAAAGACGGGCAAAGGTCAAGGCGCGTCTCGCAAGACTACGTGAGCGGGAAGCCAACGCTCGGGCAACCCATCTGCACCAGGTCACAGCAGATCTGACCAGGCACTTTAGCACGATCGTGTTGGAAGACCTAAAGCTCTCCAATATGACGAGGAGTGCGAAGGGCACGGTCGAAGAGCCGGGCACAAACGTCCGTCAGAAAGCGGGGCTCAATCGATCCCTGACCGACACGGCACTCGGCCGATTCAAAGAACTACTAACCTACAAGGCCGAACGCGCCGGTGGGAAAGTCATAACTGTCGATCCAAAGCACACCAGCCAGACCTGCTCCGCTTGCGGGGCGGTGGACGCGACCAGCAGGCGAACGCGTGATCAGTTCACGTGTAGGTCATGCGGCCATATTGGGTGTGCAGATCATAATGCCGCAATCAATATTGCGCGGCGCGGGGGCGTACTGGTCCCTGGGGGCGATAACGTGGGCCGTTGGGCTGAGCGTCGCCTCGGAAAGCTTGTTTGATGGGTAATTTCAAACCGAGACAGTACCCTTTTGTTCCGCCACTGAGCGGTGTCGAGATGGTCCCTGGTTCCTACGATGTCATCATGGTCGACCCACCCTGGCGGTATATATCTTGGTCCGCCAAACCAAGCGAGAAGAGCCCAGACGCCCAGTATAAGACGATGACGCTTAAGGAGATCTGTGCACTGCCGATCAAGCGTCTTGCGGCAAAGGACTGCTGGCTGTTCCTATGGGCAACGCATCCGATGTTGCCACACGCCTTTCACGTCATGAACGCATGGGGCTTTGAGTTCTCGACAAGCGGTGTGTGGGACAAGCG
>CALFRH010000311.1 GCA_937919225.1 uncultured Parvularcula sp. | reverse complement strand
AATGCCCGGCTCCCGCTTCCCCCCCTCAAAAGTTGTTAGCTTCCCCCCTCTTAGGCCCCCTGCCGACCCGGCATATTTTTCCATCTCAAGCCAGGGGCCGTTGTCGCTGGTGAAGACAATCAATGTGTCCTCAGCGACCCCTTCTTCTTCAAGCACACGAATAATCTCACCAACGCTCCAATCGATTTCCTCAATGACGTCACCATAGGGCCCATGTGCCGACCGGCCCACAAATTCTGGTGAAGCATAGATAGGGACATGGGGCATTGTATGAGCGAGATATAAGAAGAACGGGCCGTCAGTGTGACGACGAATAAAGTCCGATGCTTCTTCAGTAAAACGCTTTGTGATAAAGGCTTGATCCGGACGGGAGTCGATCACCCTGTTCCCCCGCATCAAAGCGGGATGGCGCATATCGTTGCTGTAAGGAATGCCAAAATACTCGTCAAAACCGTGATCCGTCGGCAGGTACCCAGCGTGATGGCCCAAATGCCACTTCCCGACAATGGACGTTGCATATCCCGCCTCTTTAAGAATTTCCGCGATTGTGTGCTCTTCCTGCGGAAGTCCAAGAAACGTCTCAGGAAAGAAAACCTTGTTCACGCCATAGCGGACCGGATAGCGCCCCGTTAACAGGGCAGCACGTGATGGGGTACAAACCGGAGAAGCCGAATAAAACTCTGTCAGCATCAACCCTTTTTGCGCCATTTGGTCGAGCATCGGGGTTTTTATAGACTGCGCGCCGTAAGCGCCGATGTCGCCGTACCCCATGTCATCAACAAAAATAAGAACGATGTTTGGCTGGTTGCCCTGGCTTCCCCGCTTCCCGTCCTCTGCGTGGGCGACCCCGCCGACGTTCGCGAGCCAATATCCTACCAAGACGACGAAGCAACGAAAGATCATAATGGCGCCCTACTAAGCTGATTTGCCCCCCCAGACCCTAGAACACTCAGCTCGCCCCGGGGCCACGGGAAACTCTGAGCACACTCACACAGTATGGCGAGCACGAAATTGTTTGCAAAGCAATGAGAGCCTTAGGGTCTCAAATACCTCGCCTCCAGATTTTGACACCGATTAGTATCTCGGCTACCCGATATGTAATCGATTACACTCTTTATTTCAAAGGAAATCTCGACATGACGTTGAGGTCACCGTGATGCGCCTGATATGGGAGGCAGAATATGGAACTGGGGATTACCCGCGAATGCCCCACGGTCACGCCCCAGAACAGTCGTATTTCTGTATGCTTAGGACCGTCCTTCACCAAATGGTCCGACTGATTCGCAAGGCGGTTTTTGCGCTTGTCCCGGCAACGCTTTTCAGCTGCACCACAATGATCGCCCCCACTCCAACAGGCTCAGAGGAACATGCCGACGGCAAAGATATTTATATCTTGATGGGCCAGTCGAACATGGTTGGTCGAGGGGAGAAAAAAGATCTTCCCACCAACTTTTCTGATCATGAGGGGGTGATCCAATACTATTGGAACGGCGTATTGGGGCCCTCAACCGATTTTTTGAAACAAGGAGATGGATCCACTCCTTTTCCAACATCACCCCAAGAATATAGACAAGGCCCAGGGCTGTCTTTTGCCAATGCGATGATCTCATCCGCGCCTAACCGTAAGATCATCCTAATCCCCTGCGCCGTTGGCGGAACAAGTATTGTTGAATGGCTTCCGAACGTTTTCAATCGTCATGACACAGAAACACTTTTTGGAGTATGCTTAACAAATGCGCTTGCAGCGACGAAGCACGGCCAGATCAGGGGCATTCTCTTTCATCAAGGAGAAAGGGACGCCAAAGACGATATACGGTCCGCCTACTGGCAACGGGTTTTCACCACCGTCATTGTAGCGATGAGAGAAGAACTGGGCAGCAATAGCTTGCCGCTTGTCTATGCTCAGCTTGGAGCCGTAAGCAGTAAGCATCGTGCCGCACGACCACATCTCGATATTCTTAAGGCAGAGCAACGAAATGTCCTAATTCCATATGCTGACATCGTTTACACGGACGACCTGCCTATCAAAGCCGATGGCCTTCATTTGTCGACCAATGGTCAACTATCATTGGGCGAGCGGTTCGCAATATCGATGCGCCGTCTTCAACGAAAATGACGGCATCTTGCGGCGCTCATTCAAGGCTCCTTGGAGACTGAAACAAGCGCTGAATACCCACGACGGCCACGCTGACAGAGCAAAATGGCAAGTGGCGCAAACAGAGCAATCAATAAAGACAGCGCCCATTTTAGCGCCGCGGGCTCACGAAAGACGTAATCAGTGAGCAGCCCTACAGCCACCGGGCCAGCGCCCATCCCAATAAGGTTTAACAGCAAGAATAATATCGCCGCTACCTGGCTGCGCATTGTCGCAGGGGTGCTATTCTGCAAGGCGATCTGGGGAATGGTAAGGATCGCCGTCATCGCAAACAGACCGAGTGCTAACAAAATTGTTGCGACGACACCATTTGGCATGTGGGGGAACGCCAACAGCGCCACCGAACCAGGGACACCAAATAGTAAAAACGTCCGCAGGGGCGCGTCGGAAATACCCCGTCGCTCTAAAAACTGAACGACCGCCCCCGCAACGGCGGGACTTGAAAGACCGGTCAAAAGAATGATCACCCCAAAGATTGGACCAAGCGTTTCTAAGGACCAATCAAATTCCCGGAGAAAGAAAGCGGGCGCCCAGGTCACCACAGCAAAGACAATGTGAGCGAAAAGGGCTGGCGCTAGAAGAATAGCAAAGTGCGCCTCTTTATGGTGGATCAAAAACCGCAAAACTTCGCGCAGCGGCACCGGCTCATTTTTGCCCCCTCCCTCATCATAGGCACCGCGCCGCGGCTCAACGGTGACAGCTAAAAATGCGATAGCGATTAGACCGCAGGCCCCCGCCATCCAAAACACCGACTGCCAAGCGAAGACAGAGCCCACAAACGGTACGCCTTCAATGGGTGGTTTGAACTGCAACCAACCGACCAGCGCGCCGCCCACCGTAAAGGCAATAGCCGATCCAATTTGGCCACCGGTGATAAAAACCCCTGTCGCCACCCCTCGTTTTTGTTGCGGAAATTTGTCAGCGATCATTGATAAAGCGGCGGGGTTAAGAGCGGCCTCCCCCGCCCCGACCACGACACGTGCCACAAACAACAACCAGAAGCCTTGCGCGAAACCGCAAAGCGCCGTCGCGACGCTCCACACAATTATTCCTGTAATGATAATATATTTTCGGTTAGCTCGGTCCGCAAGCCGGCCAATCGGCAAACCGAAAACACTGTAAAACATCGCGAAGGAAAAACCCATTAGGAGACCAAGCTGCGTGTCCGACAGACCAAGGTCTCGCTTTATCGCTTCCGCCATCAGTGTGATGACCATACGATCCATAAAGGATAACAAATACGCAAAGGCGAGCGCAAAGACGAGAAACCAAGCGTTTTGAATACCAAACCCTGTACTGGTCTTCTCGGCAGCACCATGAATAGACTTGTTCATAAACTTAGCTCTCCGCACCCCTTGGCAGGTTTTGTTTTTTGCCGTTGCGCAGTCATCAGGATGTCTTCCTCACATTACCGCGACAACTTCCACAGAACCCCTTCGAAGAACGGGGGGTCTGCCCTACAAGCATCTAAACTCTAACACTCCTTAGACGTTACAATTGCAATCGACTGGAAGCCAAAAGGCTTCTTGATCAGGATTGCCGTCGCGCTTGCTTCCCATAGATGTCGCCACATCGAAAAATAAAAACGACCCCTATTTATAGTTGAATTGAACCATTTATCACAAGCATGCTTATCTTATGGGCAGCAAGAAATCTGTCAATTTGTCGGTCACATTGTCAATCCGCATGACCGCGACGGACGATGGTAGAGGTTTGACCTTCCCCCCAAAACACGGCGCCATAGACCCTTGACTTATCGCCATATGCGATCCTATTGTAAGTATGCTTTATATTGCGCTGACGGTGAAAAGCTTCGGCTACGAAGCCCATTTTAACCTTAGCGGACAGGAAACCAGACGAATATGGACAGCTTAACGCCCGTCCCGATTGTCGCATTTTACGCGGCCGGACATGCGCTTTTACACTGCTATCTTTCTATCGACACGGTCTACACGCGGATACGAACAAGCGCTCATCTGGGCGAGCCGCCTATGTCGAACGAACTCACATTACGGCGCGTCCGTGCGCACGCCAATAATGTGGAGTATGTGCCTCTTGCGCTTTTACTGCTCTTGATTTTTGAATTTAACGGTGGCCAAGCATGGTTGGCGCACACCTTCGGTGCCTTTTTCCTCATTGTACGTATTATCCATAGCTATGGCTTACGAGATGCGGCACGATCAGTATTGTGCCGTATTATTGGATTTTGGGGAACGATCCTTACGATTGGCGGAACCAGTATAATAAATATAATGCTCGCCTTTAACCTTGGTCTGATGGGTTAGCGTTGATGACTGAGATCGATCATTTTCTGTATGGGACATCAGACCTTGACCGTGCGGTGGCGCACTTCGAAAACGAAACTGGCCTAAAGGCCATAGCGGGCGGGCGGCATGAGAACTATGGCACGCGCAACGCGCTGATAGGATTAGATCAGACAACCTACTTCGAAATACTGGCCCCAGATCCAGAGCAAGCTGACAATGTAGGCGCTTCACCCATGTTGCGTGCGCTACCCGAAGATGGGCTAATTGCCTGGTGCGCACGCAGTCCCGATTTAGAGGCCCTCGCTAAATGCCATACCACTCTCGACAATCGTCGCCGCATCGGGCCAACCGAATGGCGCCGCCTTCGTTCTGATGGCGAACCAATAGAATGGCGTTTGCTGCACGTCGAAGCGGGCGATATCGGCGCACTCCAACCATTTTTTATCGACTGGGGCGATGTTGCACATCCAACGGCATCCCTTGAACCTCAGGGCGCGCTCAAAAAATTCCATTTAGAGACGCCTTATCGTGAGAGTTTATCTAAAGCGATGCACGCTGCTGATCTCACCATTGACATACAAGACAGCGAGCAAAACGGTATGGAACTTATCATCGATACCGGCAGCAAAACCGTGACCCTGCGCTCCCCAGCACAGATGCCACCACAAATGCTGCCTGAATGAGGTCATCAATTTCTGAGGTGTAGCGATGGTTCGACACATTGCATTTGATTGGGCTGAAACACAATTAGACGAGTTCACAGCCATTCGTCATGATTTGCATAGGCATCCAGAAACTGCCTTTGAGGAACATCGCACCGCCGACATCGTCGCCAAATGCCTTGAATCATATGGGATCGAAGTTCATCGCGGCCTTGCCAAAACCGGCGTTGTCGGTGTCTTGAAAAATGGTGACAGCGACAAGAGTATTGGTCTTAGGGCGGATATGGACGCGCTGGACATTCTCGAACAAAATGATTTCTCTCATAAATCAACTATTCCAGGGAAAATGCATGGTTGTGGCCACGATGGGCATACGACGATGCTACTCGCCGCTGCAAAATATTTAGCCGAGCACAAACCGTTTGATGGAACCGTTCACTTCATCTTCCAGCCAGCGGAGGAAAATGAGGGTGGTGGTCGCGTTATGGTGGAGGACGGTTTATTCGATAAGTTTAAAATCGATTCCGTATACGGTATGCATAACTTTCCCGGCGTTCCATTAGGGCATTTTTGCATCCAACCTGGGCCCATGATGGCTGGATTTGATATCTTCGAAATTGAGGTCAACGGTGTTGGGGGACATGCCGCTATGCCTCACGCCGCAGTGGATTCCGTCGTTGTCGCGTCGCATATTGTGACAGCTCTTCAGTCTATCATCGCAAGGTCAACAGACCCACAAGACGCAGCAGTCGTCAGTGTCACCCGCATTGAGGCGGGACACACATATAATGTTCTACCGGAAAAAGCGACCATGGCGGGAACGGTTCGGTATTTTAGCCCTGACGTGCAAAATATCGTCGAGAAACGCATGCATGCGCTTTGTGAAAATGTCGGCGCAGCGTTCGGTGCCAAAGTAAAAGTGACCTACGAAAAACGGTACCCGCCGACGCTCAACACAGAAAAAGAAACGCAGGACTGCCAAAACGCACTGCGAAAAATAGCCCCCGAAGACACATTGAACTTCTCTCCTACCCCCTCCATGGGGGCTGAAGACTTTGCCTGGATGCTACAGGAAAAGCCAGGCGCCTATGTTTGGGCCGGGAACGGACTTGGCTCAGAAGGTGGGTGTACGGTTCATAATCCGCACTATGATTTCAATGACAAGCTCATTCCCCATGGCACCGCTTACTGGGTAAATCTAACAACTCACCTCTTACCTGCATAATGAGTATCTAGAGCGTTTTCCGACCAAGTGGGTACCGGTTGGTCGTAAGAAAACGCGATAAATCAATAATCTAGAGTACGCGAACGATTCAATCTGTTCGCAAAGTGCTCTAGGTGTCATCGGCTAACCTTGACGTAAAGGCGACATCCAACCAGTGAGAAAAGGCGCATATAGCCTTTGAGGCTTTCGCAGCTTGTTGCACGCGACTTTAAGAAGCCCGACTACGAAGCTTTTCATTCTCGAGATAAAGGTCCGCCACAACAACCTTGAGATCCTTGTTTTCTTGCAGAAGCCTGTCAACGACAGATTGCGGGTCACCATCTGGCGTTTCAAATTGCTGCCCCCAAATCTGAAGCGCAGATTGTGTAACGCCCAGTTTCTCACGGAGGTCGTTTTCGGAAACATTGGATCCCGATGCTTTCAAAACCGCTTTGACCTGCTTTACCCCCTCATGCCCCAACGGACCGCCGCCGCGGTTGAGCATTACCGGCGCACGGCTTTTTGCGTTCTGTTCTGTGACAAATTTTTCAAGCAGATTTAAAAACTGTTCCTGCTCCTCTTCATCGAAGCAATCGAACAAGGCTTGGGTGATGTGATCCAAAAGCGGCTCGGCGGACTCTATAACATCCACACCTAAGTTAGTGATGCTTAGATATTTCTGGCGCCTATCTTCCGGATTGTAACTTGTTCTGATGTAATTCTTATCTTCTAACAGACGGACAATACGTCCACTGCTGGTTTTATCAATGCCAACATGTCGCGCATAGCTTGTCAGATCATTCCCATTATAGAAATAAGCAGCATACAGCAAAGCGAACTGCTGAGAGGTCATCTCATAGGTCCCCATGCAATTCTCCCAGATAGAATTGTATATCTGGTGGGCACGACGAATGAAAAAGCCGGGATACTTTCTGACTTTCAGTTTAGCCATAAATATCTCGCTTTCGTCTCGGCCTAGATTTGTTGCGTAGCTTACTTTATCACCTAATACAAAAATAAAGCATACTCACCAACATTCAAGCGCAAGATTTATTGAGCTTACCGCCCTCACCCCGACTTCGCTGGCGGGCGAGTGGCGGCAGCAACAGCATCATTGTCGTCCTCATCGCCCGGCAGTTTCTCAAGCGTTTCAAACATCCTCCGCACAGCATCACGTTCTTCAACCGGGCTTGCAGCAACAATCTCACTAACAACTTTGCGCGGCTCTAAAAACGCTTCAGGAGAGCGCAGAGCATTTTGGTAAGCGACCGCCAACGCATTGACGAGCGCCTGTCGGCCAATCCTACTCTCAATTTCAAGGAAGGTCACAATACTCTTATGGCGAACATAATCTTCGCCATTACTGTCCAGAAGGGAGTATTCTTTGCTATCGATTTTAGCACGGGTACGTCGATACTCGACGAGCTGATAATTCTTGTAGACCTCAACCTGATCTTCATCATCCATGAGTGCTAACGCTAAGTAGGCGGGCACCCCTTCGGTAAGAATATCAGCACCCGCAACATCGGCAATGGCACGCTGATCCCCCCACCACGTAGCGAGGGTTTTTTCCATGGCAAGGAATCGGACCCAATCAAATGTCCAGATACCATCATAATCATGGAGCCATGCCTCTTCCTCCGGAATGACAATCAGATTACCTGCAACGAAAGGCTCAGCTTCCTCATGGTGGGTTCCCCATAACTCGTGGGGCGCCTCTGCAATTGACATGGTCTCATATGGGAACGGGCCAAAGAGCTTGGCATATTGAGTGACAGCCCTCGTCACACCGTCCTGCATGCGCCCAATATTTTCGCCATGCCGTGGGTGATGAAATATCTTTAATACCCCCCCTTGGGCCGAAAGCGCGCTTTCAGAAACAGCGAAATTGGCACTGACGACACCAGCGGACAGGCTACCAGAACCATTGTTTGTCGTCGCAATGCGCGCGCCACCCTCACCGCGCTCTACCGTCACAAGGTCACCGGTCGCAGCAAGAGTCTGTGGTTTATCGACGTCTACGGATATTGTCATATCAACGTAGCGCGCCGATGGATAAGCCGTGGTTCCCGTACCGGGACCGACATCCACGGGCAGTCGAACGCGATCACCGAGGTCGAA
Source organism: uncultured Parvularcula sp. (assembly GCA_937919225.1). Classification (GTDB taxonomy): domain Bacteria; phylum Pseudomonadota; class Alphaproteobacteria; order Caulobacterales; family Parvularculaceae; genus Parvularcula. Next base: position 5,955 of record CALFRH010000311.1, on the reverse strand, counting down.
GGCTGCGCGACGTGCAATCTTCTCCAACTCGCGATCTCGATTATAACCAATGATAGGCAAAAATGCCGGACGCACGGTGCTGCCTTCTTTCAGGATCGGTCCCAAAATCGCTCCATTTCCAAACAGCGGATAGTGCGCGAGGACCTCCACTTCGATCGAGCGGGCCTCCCCCGGCGCCATCGGTTCGGCAAAGGACGCAATGACAACATGGCCGTATCGATGTTTGTCCTCAACACCGCCATAGCCTCGGCTGGTATCGATTGCAGCGTCCCCCCGCACATCAACAAATGTCACCCCTTCGGCCCAATTGACCAAAAAGGAGTCGACAGGCGCGTCAAACCGATTGGTTAGCTCAAACGCAGCAACATAGCGCATGCGTGGTTCGGTAGGCTCAAGCGATATTGTCAGATCGGCTGACACAATCGAAGGGGTTGGTTTGTCACGCCAAGCGCCAAAGACTTTCTCATACTCAGCGTTTTCAGCATATTCATCATTAGACGTATGGAAATCATTAGCCACTGTTGTCGCATACAGAACCATTCTTGTTGTGAGGACAAAAGCGACTGCCATAACGGCAATACTAACGATTGCGAGTGGCGTGGCTCGCAAGCGGGCCAATGCCCGGCGCGCCTTCCACGTGACCTCCGTTCCGCGTAGCGCAAACAGAGATACAATGATCACGAATAGGCCAATGAAAGAGTACCAGACCGAAGTGTGCCACCACACTCTGCGCCGCGTCTGGGCACCAAGGTCAACATCGCTCCAGTAGGATTCGAGAACAAACCCGAGATACCAGACGTTCCTTTCCAGCTGGCCAAGTTCGAAGGCGATAATACAAGCAACCATAAAAATGGTTGGTAGCCCAATGGTGACGAACCGACTATTAGACAGTGTCCATACGACATAGGTCATCATAGCGTAAACAGGATAGGTCGCTAGGCCGAATTGGAACAGGCCATCGAATACGGACGTCCACCTTATATTTCCAAAATCCGGCAGTTGTGAGATGATGATCCCGATCGCCGGATAGACGGTGAAACATAAGGACAATAGAAAAAGCGCAATGAGGGTCGAGGCTGAAAACTTCACCGATGACGTCGGTGTCGCATCGATAAGCTTCGACATCCGCGTCTCTTGATCCCGCGACAATATCTCGGTGGCAAAGAAAATAAGAGCGATGATTGCAGGCGGCCACATCTGAATAGCCAAGGCATCATAAAGACTTGGTGTCCAAATTCCCATGAAGTTTTCGATGCGTTCAAAGGACTGGCCCGAATAGGCCGTAAATATAGCCGTGAGGCTGAACACGAACCCAACGACCAGAAAACCAGGCGTAAAGGCGACAAGCCGAAACTTCATCCAAGCTGACCGCCAGACTAGTCCCCCTGGATTTTGAGGCGCTGTACCAGCACCAGCCGCGCTGACCTTTTTCTTCTTCCCCCCCTCTTCTCGAGATTTAGCAACAAAGTCCTCCATCCGGAAACGGATAAACCCAGCGAAAAGAAGACCAAGCCCCACTGCCAACAGCCAGAGCCGCTGCGTCAGCATTGCCGGCGATACATCGATGACGCCGCGCTGCCGATCTTCAATCGTCCAATATTGCGTCATCCCATCCAAAGTCGCTTTGCCAATCGGATCGATGGACTGAATGAAGAATTGGCCACTTTTAAAGGTCGTAATGTCGAAGGAGACAGCGAAGGTTAGAAAAATGACCACAATACCGGCAGCCAGCGCATAGGAAGCAAACGGACGACCAGTCAGCAAAGTCAGCCCAAAATGCATACCTCCAAAGGCGATACTCGATATGCCAAGCCATAATATGGACGCCTGAATCACTGCCGTCCAGGGTACGGGAATGATGAGACTTTGATCCACGATACCCAAAGGAACAGCAAGATAAGAAAAAAGGATAAAGCCCACTACAATCGTCAGGGAGATGATGACCAAACTGACCCAGCTCGCAACCGCTTTTGCTGCGAGATAGGCGCGCGCATTAATGGGCTTGGAGTATAATAAAGGCGCCATCCGTGTTTTAAGGTCGGTCAGAAGCGGCATGGTCATTAAACCAGCACCGAACATCGCAGCCCACGCCGTCGAATACATGAAAAAATACTGAGCGGCGTACCCTGAGTTCCTGGCCACCCGTCCCGATCCAATTAGCTCGTCCAGATCACCCGTCGCCAAGTCGAGGATCGCTTTCAGCAGCATCAAAATAGTGATGCCCCACACCGCCTTAGAGGTGAAGACCCGACCAAGCTCAAATTTCAAAACGGTCTTAAACGTATTCGTTTGCGTTGACGAATTGGCCATTTCAATCAGCCTCCAGTCTTCGTCATACTGAAGAATACATCCTCAAGGGTTGGTTCTTTTGGCTCAAAGCCGGGTCCAGGGGATTCCGCCGCCTCGATCATAATGCGCATACGCCCACGCTGTACCCGCGTCGCGATAACATTTTTTTCTTTACGCAACTTGGGAACGTCATCTGGGTTCACATCCCCAATCCAAAGGCGCCCCTCAAGGCGTGCGGTAAACTCGTCCGGCGCGCCGGTTCCAACGATCCGCCCCTGATGCAGAACAGCCATGTCAGTACATAGGGTCGCCACATCTTCAACAATGTGTGTGGACAGAAAAATAATGCAGTCTCGACTGATCGATGCCAAGACCTCGTGCAATCGATTTCGCTCAGTCGGGTCAAGCCCCGCTGTCGGCTCATCAACAATCAGTAGGCGGGGATTACCAAGCAGGGCTTGCGCCACGCCAAACCGCTGTCGCATGCCGCCCGAATAAGTGTCAACGCTACGTGATCGGGCATCCCATAAGTTTACCGCATGAAGCAGACGCTTCACCTCATCCAAGCGGCTGGATGGATCGTTAAACCCTTTAAGCTGCGCCAGATAGTCCAAAAGCTCGATGGCCGGTACGCCGGGATAGACACCAAACTCTTGAGGTAAATAACCGATGAGGTGACGAGCCTCAGAGGGCTGATGAAGAATGTCTACATCACCCATTAGGATGGCGCCGGAACTAGGCATTTGCAGGGTCGCCAATGTGTTCATCAACGTCGACTTGCCGGCGCCATTATGCCCCAACAAGCCGAACATGCCCGGCTTAATGGTCAACGATACATCGTCGAGTGCCTTTACGCCATTGCCGTAAAGCTTACTGACATTTCTAATCTGCAGCTGGAAGACACTCTCAGTCATCGTTTATTGCTCCAACGCGAATTTCAGTTTCTCTAGGAACTGATCAACTTTGTCTGCTTGTCCATAGGAGACAAACATATTGAAAGCCCCTTCTGGTTTCATAATCGGTACACCGACCCAACCCGCAAACGCCAGATGTCCAAAAACCTCCATCATTTTGCCGGGATCTTCTAGCTGAAAACCAAGAAGCGAGTGTTTAGGGTCATTGTAGATGTGGACCCCGTCAATCTTCGACACACCTTCACAGATGGTATCAATGCCCTTCGAGATTTTCGCGGCAATCGCTTCGTACCCTTTATCACCGAGAAGCTGCATAACAGCCCAAGCGGCCGCGACAGGTCCCACGGGCTTTGTACCGGTAAGCCCCGTATAGGGAGCAGGCTCCATAATGGGGGGACCAAGATCATCAAATTGAGCATTTTCCAGATCTTGTTGATCGCGGAAGAAAAGAAGAGAACACCCCGGATAAGAATAGCCGAATTTGTGCGAGTCAGCTGACAGCGACGAAACCCCCTCAGCCGCGAAGTCGCAAGGCGGTATGTCGCGACCTGCGCGCCTTAAAAACGGAACCAGCATGCCGCCGCTACACGCATCGACGTGGAGCCAAATATCATTCTCTTTCGCGACCGCCCCAAGCCCCTCAATATCATCAAGCGTCGCGTAGTGAAAACTTGGCGCTGACGCAAAAATCAGCACCGTCCGATCGGTGACAGCCTCACGCGCTTTCTCAACGTCCATCTGAAGATTATCATTCAGCGGCACGCGTTTGATATCCAACTGGAAAATACGCGCTGCTTTTTCGAGGGCAATCCACGCGGTATCTGCGGCTATAATCTCCGCCCCCCGCGTATCTTTTCCAGCGCGCCTCGCTTTATCAAGGGCGGCATGCACCGCGAACAGAATACTCTCTGTACCGCCTGTTGTCGTCACCCCACCAGCACCCTCAGGTGCTGAGAAATATGGCAGCCAATTATTGACCAAATCCTCCTCAAAGGTGGCTGCTGACAACATTTTCGTGTCTTCCATCTTTGGCAGGTGCACAAGCCCACCAAAAATTGTCACAGCACGTTTTGAAATTTCCTCAGTATCTGGACCACCAGAGAAAGGCCATGCCTCACCGCGCTTCACCAACGGCATCTCTTGATTGTAAAGGTCCATCATGAGCGCCTCGACTTCGCTCACAGATTTGGATTCAATCGGCATCGGCATGGTAGGGTCCTTTCCTCAATTCGAAATGCGCGACAGACGACAAACCCGCATCCCGCACCACAGTCAAAGATCTCAAAAATTACGCTATCTTTGACGCAATAGACAAAACATGATCAGCTTATGCGGCGAGAATGGACGCGATCAATTGCCTGAAATGGCAAGATAGCTGGTGTGGCAGAGTTCTATACCGCGGACGCCCAAACCCTTTATAGCTTGACTGATAGGTGTCTAATTAGCAAGCATGCTTACTGACTACAAGCATTAAAAATATCCCATCACACATCCTTGGCCCTGCGATGGATAGCCATTGATTAAAGAAGAGCTTTCCTTAGAGTCTACAACCACAATATCGCCCCCCCCCTCGCCCATTCATGCCCAAGATCTCGCAGTGTTCAAAAATACAAAAAGAGCAGTTGGCAAAAAATGCTCCTCCCTCTGTCAAATTGTGCGTTGACCATATCAATCGCGCTACAGCATCAGGTGTTCTTATTGAATCAGCCCGACGCTGTAGGGGGCGGTGACCCAACTTTCTCCGATCCAATGTGATCGCCCGGCGCGCCAAGGGTGTATTGATCCGCAATCGCGACCGAGTTATCGACGCCATGTCACACGATTTTGGCTGTTGCTCCGAAAACATCACCCTCTTCGCAGATGTCTACGGCCCCTTGAGCTGAATGAATGGCACTCTTGCGCACAAGCCGCAGTGAACGAAAGCAGAGCGCCGGTCTTCACCGATCCGTTTTCGTTGTCCTGGCGGGAATCCCAGATTGTTTAAGAACCCAAGGTAATATGCCCCCATGGACCCAAAATTCCGAACGTTCATAGAAAAGCAATTAAGGTAAGGACCACATTATGCACCTCACCTTCAATCGTGGTGTACTAAGGCAGGTCGATTGGCGCCCGGCTAATATTTCTCTTACTGTGTACAAATTTCTCTAATAGCTCGATGAATTGCTGAGCTTGCTTTTTTGTGAAGCAATCAAGCAAGCTATCAGATAATTCCGTAAACTGTGGAATAACCTTCTTGAAGAGCTTCTTGCCTTCCGCCGTGAGGTAAACCTCTTTTTGGCGCTTATCCTTCTGACTAGGAACAATGTTCAGGTAACCCCGATCCGATAGACGGGTGACAAGACGACCGGCACTTGTCTTGTCGACACCGGCCTTACGAGCCAGGCCCGAAACATCGATGCCCTCGTGGAAGTAAACGGTGTAAAGCAACGCAATGGGCTGCGGCGACAAATCTGTCTCCGTCATGACACGGTCCCACACACCATTGTAAATTTGGTACGATAGGCGAAGTAAAAATCCAGGGTGATTGTGCATTTCAACAAAATTGTTCGAGTTCAAACCTCATTCTCCCTCATAGTGCAGATTTCGAGCTTTTTACAACCGGAACAAGCGAATGCCCGCCATATGGCCCTAATTTCGATAGCTCATAATTATAATCACTTGAACCTATTTGCTTGACAATGAAATAGGCTTTACCTTATAGTAAGCATGCTATTCATTAGCAAGGAAACTGCTGAGTATCGCCGCACCATTC
>CALFRH010000310.1 GCA_937919225.1 uncultured Parvularcula sp. | reverse complement strand
AGTCGTCGTCGCTGCATTGCAGCGCTATTCGGACGCCAATCTGTTCAAGCATGGCCGTGGGGATTTGAACGCCGGCCAAAGTTTGGGACGCGAGGAGCAAGTGGATCCCAAAGCTCCGGCCTTGGCGCGCAATCTCCTGCAAGATGCTTGCTGCTTCTCGAGATCCAGAATCTTCTTCGCTGAGCAGGCCATGGAACTCGTCAATGATGATGACGATCCGCGGCATCTTCTCGCCGGTCTCGCGACGGTAGTCCGTGATATTAGCCGGTGTAGATATGTACGGACTCTCGGGACACTTCCTGTAATTTCCCTGATTTGGGGTGGAGGAAGTTTTCATGACGAACGACGAACGCGACATTCAACGCAAGCTTAGAGTACTTCAACATGCCGAGAGGATCGGCAATGTTCGCAAGGCCTGCCGATACTTCGGAGTTGGCAGATCGAGCTTCTATAGATGGCGGGACGCATATCTGAAGGATGGTGAAGCCGGTCTTAAGAACGCCAAATCTGTTCCGAAGAACCCTGCCAATCAGACTCCGTCTGAGATCGTCGAGAAGGTCCTTTATCTTCGTCGCAAATATCACATGGGGCCTATCCGGATCGTCTGGTACTTGGCGCGCTATCACGACATCAAAATCTCTGATGCCGGGGTCTATCGCATTCTCAGACGCAACGGCCTCAACCGGCTGCCTAGAGGCACGCGCATGCGGAAGTTACACACCAAGCGTTACCAGAAGCAGGTTCCAGGCCATCATATCCAGGTAGACGTCAAGTTCCTGACGTTTAAGGGGAAACGCGGCGAAAAGGTCCGCCGGTTCCAATACACGGCAATTGACGATGCGACCCGTGTGAGAGCGCTAAAGATCTACGACAAGCACACGCAAGCAAACGCGATCGACTTCATTGATCATATCATTGAGAAGTTCCCGTTCCGCATTCGCGAAGTTCGGACTGACAATGGCCATGAGTTCCAAGCCAAGTTCCATTGGCATGTCGAGGACAAGGGCATTCGACACTCCTACATCAAGCGAGGCACACCACAGCTCAATGGTAAAGTTGAGCGATCTCACCGATCCGATCAGCAAGAATTTTATCAGCTCCTCAGCTATAAAGGGGATGTCGACCTGGAGGCGAAGCTGGACGAGTGGGAACGGTTCTACAACTTCGCCAGGCCGCACGGAGCACACAATGGTCAGACCCCTTACGAAGCTCTCAGAGAAAAGCTACAATGATCGGATAAGTGTCCCGTCGATCTGTCCACGTTACAGAGGTCAGCCACGGTTCTGAGTCCATAAAAATAGGAGCAACCGCACCGCATTTTTGTTGACGCAGGTTCTGCTGAACTCTGGCATCAAACAGCGGCGTCGGTTGCGGAGAACAAACGAGCTGTTCTTTGGTGAGTTCGGAGCACATGAACCGGATCAAATGATACGGTATCGCCCAAAGGGCGATTTGGCAGGGGGTATGCAACAGGGGGCGGCAGGCCCACTTTGCCGAGGACGGCTTTAGCCGCACGCAGTACAAGGAGCGTGGTCATACCACGCACACCTTGCGTACGATACAATTCATACTACCAAGCGCTTCTAAAGAAAACGATTACTGCAGGATCATGAAACGCTGATTTTCAGTCAACCGCCTCAACCCAATTGGTATGAGTTACCGACACACGTACTAGCCAAGGTAACACATTCCCCGCAGTGAAATGCTTTTCCTGGCTCACTTGTCCAATGAGGACTTGAGCAGAGTCTCTAAGGAAGCCAGCGCGCTGAAGGCAGTGTCCCTCCTTATTGAGACCTTCCCAGAAGACTGGACTCTCCGCGAAGCATGTTGCAGCGTCTGCGCCATTTCGCCATATGTCCTTCTATAAATCCTTTCTCCCCCTGCCTTCTTTCTACCATAAAGTTGTACGAAGAACACCATCAATAGGTCCAGCCACTGCGCAACAAACGTTATTCTCTTTGCTGAAAGTCTGTTGATTGTAGCAAACGACTGAAATTTCCCTTCATCAAAGATATAGTCGAATTCCTGAAAGCACTTGTAGTCACCAAGAAAATTGGTGAGCTTATCTAAGCTATCAAAGGAGAAAAGAAACTGGTGCAGACTATCAACCAGAGCGTATGGATCCTCACCTTTCAAATTCCAACCAGCGATATATCGTTTCTTACCCGGCATTACTTCATCAAATACCGACAGAAGCATATAAAAGCCCATCGAAATCCCATCTAAGGTAATTCTCTCATCATTTCGATCAAATAAAACATCGAAACCATGTGTCTCGAACAGTTCACCATACCCCTCGCGATAGATCGAAATGAACATCTTGGCGTCGAAGCAACTTCCTTTCGCAGCTATGAGTAAGGATTGTTTGTATCCTTCCCTTGCATCAACCAATGTATCCCATACAATCGTATCATGCCGTGCGTACGCATACGCCTGTGCCGACTCAATAATCGAATACCGTGCAGAAAGCATCAGAAGAGCAATTTCTCTACCATGAGACCCTTCTTCCCTCAATGCTTCGTGTACAATACTGTTCATCCGCTTATGCAGAAGGCTGTATCTAATCTTGTTCGCGATAATCAATTGATGAAGGACTTGAACACCCGAGTAGTAATATGTGCTATCTAGCTCAAGAAGCTTTTCAAATATTGTTTCTAAGATTGAAAGCAATGTTGCTTCAGGAATAGTGAGATATTCAGTAGCCCTTGCCAGGAACATCATAAGATTAATTCTCTTAGATGCCTTTCGGTTCTTCCTTTGAATTGCTCTAAGTAACGCGTCTACCGCTTGAATTGACTTTGGGCTACTTCTGAATGTAGATATCTGCAAAGCTAGGTGACTAACCACATGCCATTCAGCGTTTTGAGCCTTCTCGATCAATCCGTTCGCGATAAGTGCCGAGACACCATCTGCCCCTTCTTCAAGGCGTCGAGCAAAAAGTATTCAAGAAAAGTTCGATGAGTGAATTTGTACACACCTGGCCCAACTTCACACATAACCCAAGCTCTGCCAGTAATAAACTCTCGGAGAACTAACGAGGCTTCCTCGGATCTTGCACGATCTTCGTACCAATCAAAGAAGAAGTCACGAAGATGACGCCGTAACCAATTACTCGACACTCCATCTTCTGTTTCGGCATTCCCGAATATCTTTGATGCTAGGTAACCAAAAAGGTCGAGCAGGTCAAAATAATGTGGAAACTTGAACTTAATGTCGCGTCGCTGATCCCACTTCTCAAACATAAGGAGTGAGCACTCCTTGTATATTTCAGGCCGATTATTTGGAACATCTCTCCAAGAATTAAAGATATATACCATTAATCCAAGAAGAAGAGGATTCTCTCGAAGATCGGCCGCCACTTCTTCAGTCTGACTCACAAAATTTCTCGCACTCTCCACAGCTTGAGGTTTTTTCACTTGAGCAACAACAGACAGTAGCTTCTCTGAGAAGGTTTTGACTTCATCATTGTTAAACCTAGCCAAGGTGAATATTTGAAATATGTCCGACAAAGGAGCGTCATTGTACCCAACAATGCGAGAAGTCACCAAAGTAGGGCAAGACGCAAATGATGATGAAAAACTCTCTATTGAGCTTGCTATATCTCGTCTCGCTCCTACGTCTAAAATCTCATCCAAACCATCAAAGATAACTATGGCACCACCGAGGTGCAAAGTCTGATTAAGAAATGCTCTTGCAATTTCTAAATCATTATCGCAAGACGCCTTAATTTCGTCCGCAAGGTAGTCGTAAAAGGAATAGGATGGATTTATATTTTTCCGTTTCTCATATGTGCGGAGAATTATCCTCAACGGAATTTGAAAGTCACGAGCATCTAGCTTCTCATATGAACGAACATCAACACCAAGTAACACTTGTTTTGACATAACGTTACACAGGAATTGAGTTAGAGTAGTTTTTCCACCACCTGGATCACCAAGAACCAATGCGTTCTTAAAGCTCCGCCTAAAAGAAAGAAAACTTACAGTTTGCTTCTTTCGATCCCAAGTTTCTCGATGTGGTAACGGGATTTCTCCAGAACTCGAAAGATCATTGAGGCGTGCTTGTATCACAAGCTTAGAAATTGCAACTTTCTTTGCTCCTTGGGTGGTTTCCACATTGATATGCTTCGTATCATTTTCAATTTGCTTAGCAACCTTCTGCCTATAGACATTTAAATCGTCTGTACTTAGTAAAGTGCATTTTTCAATAGCTTTAATGCAGTCCATAATCTCCACAACATCAGCCGACATCTCGTGAAGTTGCGCACGTATGGCATCGAAGGCTTGCGGGTCGCCGATGGATTCTTCGAAGCTTTCGCGTATAGCGAGATGCAAAGCCTCGAATAAGTTGTCGCTAGTGAATGGTAATTCGTCGTAAGACTGATACACAAGGTTAAACCCCTGAAAAATGGGACTCGGGTCCTTGCCGCAAATTACTGCTTGCTTGATTGCGTCTGGTATGTTGCTGTGTTCTATTTACTTTTGATAGGCATCTAGGGACCTTGTATATCGACCGTCCAAGTTGCCAATTGCGACAGCCAGCTGCTCGGTTCCCTTGGTTTTGCCGAGTTTTTCATGGTAAGCTAACTTGTTGCCTTGAAGAGCACGGTAGATAGATTTGTTCTTGGCGGCTTGTTCCCTTAGCTTCTTTATCGGTCGTTTCATGCCATCATAAATGATTGCGGAAAGAATGTTTAAAATAACTGGAGAGGTTGTCACGTTTCCGTCCATGTTAGAGGTTTCATCGCAGTGTCTCTGTTTAGATCCTTGTGTCAACTAGGCGTGCTTTGTGAGATGATGTCGTTACCTGGTTTGCGTTAGGTGATTGTATATCGAGTGGGTGCATGTTGTGAACTGGATTTGTTTTGGTCTTTTGTTCTAATGATCTGTGCGCTAGGGATATGCCTGTAGTTTTGACATTGGATCCACTCCTTCATGTCTTAGCCTACGTTTTTTGGATGGGGCTTACTCCGCTCCTATAGCGCGGCGGTTCAGGGCTCTTTTCAGAGTGCTTTCAGATACTACAAAGTGTTGAGCAATTTCTTTGACGGTGTTTCCCTCTAGTTCTACAAGCCTTACTGCTTCACTTATATCGCAAGCGGTCATCAATCTTGGTCTGCCAAGTTTGGATCCTCGCTCACGGGCTGCAAGGAGACCATTGCGTGTGTTCTCGCGAATGAGGTCGCGGTGGAATTCGGCGACGGCGGCAAAGATGTGATAGATAAGTTTCCCGCCCGGTGTGGCGGTGTTGATGCCTTCGGTCATCGACCAGAACTGGACGTCTTGGTTGTCGAGACGCGCCAGTAAATCCGCTAGGTGCAAGACTGAGCGACCCAAGCGATCCAGTTTGTAGACGATCAACATATCGCCCGCGACGAGGTGTTTGAGGGCTTCATCCAGTCCCGGCCTTTCAGGGTTGCCGCCTGATATGCCGTGGTCGTAAAATACCTTGTCGCAGCCCGCCACTTCGATGCTTT
>CALFRH010000309.1 GCA_937919225.1 uncultured Parvularcula sp. | reverse complement strand
GCTTCGAATATCGACGCGGCAGGCCAAATACGAATGGTGGGCGAAGACAAGAGTATTATGAGAATCGGCCTACTACGGCTTACGGGTCGATTGGAGACTTGCCGAATTTGCTTCGCAGACAAGGGCGTCGTCTGCCAGAAAAGAAAAATCAGCAGTCGGAAACTGACGCTGACCCTTGTCCACAAACCTCATCCTCGGTGGAAGCCCGCTATCAATCTCGCTTCGGTAATGGACAACTTGCCTTGAAAGGAGTTTCATGTCAGCCCCGGCAGTCTCAGTGTTGAGTTGTTAACGAAAACGAGGGCGTTTTCGGGCAAACCATGATCACCGAGAGGGACGGTGAAGACCCTTTAATGGAGCGGGTTAGTGAAGCGGGAGTGAAAGCGCTGCCCAGCGCCCGTTTCTTTTAAACGATTCGATGTGAGTGACGAAAAACCTTGGGGACATTTTCTTGCGAAGTGCGCTTTATACATGGCTTGATACTCTAGGCGTACATCCCCGACTTGTGGGGCGTACGGTTTGGGTCCTCACGCTTGCTGGTTTTTGTTTTGTATTCGCCTTTTTACTCTCGTCGGCGCAGTGGATCTTGGCGGGCATGCTTTTCGCCATTGTGGCTGGCGTCGTCGCCCTGATTATCGGTTTTGACCGCATCGCCCTTTTTTGGGTCGTCGGCATCCCTTTCCTTTTCACCTATGTCAACAATGTCGCCGCAGCCATCCCCTCATTTACAATGGGTCGGTTTTTGTTCGTTGTTCTGATCGGTATGCTCACCGCCCAAGTGTTCTTAAGGTTGCGACCAGGGAGGAAGCTGGACGCGGTCGAAAAAGCATCGCTTGCTTTTCTCACCTGGGTGTTCCTCGCCATGATCTTGCGATGGGTAACGAAGGATGCGAGTGATTGGCGTCCTGATGGGGCTTTATTTTTGACCGGCTACGCCATGCCACTGGGCGCCTACGGTATCGCGCGTCGGGTGCGCTGGACCCAAGCCCGCAAACGGTTGGTTTTGATTGGATCAGCGGTCAACGGCGCTCTTTTGGGGGTCGTATCAATCGCCCAGTACGTCTTTGGCCTCCGTATTTTTGACGCAACCTTTATCGAGACCCAACATCAAGGGGAAGCGTTCGAACGCGCAGTCGGCACGTTCGGCTCGTCGTGGGAGCTGGGGCTTGTGACCGCCCTTTGCGGTATTATCGGGGTCTGCATGCTGACCCAAGCCCGCTCCGCACCGGGGCGGGTCGTCATTGCAGGGATGATTGGGGCCACCCTCGTCGGATTAGCGCTATGCCTCACCCGCGCGCCATGGTTGTCGTTCGTTCTGGGGCTAGGGGCCTTATGCTTATTCGACACGGCGGTGCGGCGATTCACTATCCCCTTTGTCATTCTGGGGGCTGTGCTTGGGTTTATCGCCGCCCCCATCGTCATGTCCTCACCGGAAGTAGCCTACCGGCTCACCGATATCTCTTCCATTTTAAACCGGGTCGCGCTTTACGTGACGTCAATCAATATGAGCATTCAAAACCCCTTGTTTGGTGTTGGGCTAGGCGTCACAAGTTTTGTCAAAGAATCAAGTGACTACATTATCAATTTCGGGATTGTGCAGGGAAACTGGATGCTTGGCGTGACTGTTCCGCACAATGAGTTCTTGTTCATTGCGGCCACCTCCGGCCTCCCTGCCCTTGGGATGTTCATCTATATTATGTGGAAAATGACCCAAGACCAACTCCGCACCGGGCTGAACAGCGAAACACCAGTCGATATAAGGCGTTTGTCTGGGCTTGCTGTAGGGCTACTGGTGGCCTTTGTCTTTGTGGCCAACACACTCGACACAAGCTTTGGCCGTTATGCCAGTTTACTGACGTTTTTTGTGGTGGGCATGGCACGTGCCAGCCACACGCCCCCGCCTAGAGATGCGGTTTAGTCGTGTGGTGTCGGTGCGCCTAAGGGCTGACCCAGATAATCCCGACGACGACGTCGCCAGTGCGGGACAAACCACCAATCTATCAGCCCCCGCACCGTCCCTGTGATGATCGCTACATCTCGAGCGATGGCGATCCCCGTCCCATAGGCAAAATCGCGAGGACTGGGCCATCCACCATCAACACGGCGAATAGGGCGTAAAACATATTTAAAGAGATATCCTAGGCCCCCAAGTGCCGCCACAGGCCAAAAGAAGGGCCAGACCATCGCCAAGACAAACGCACCGATCACCCCGATGGCCAACAGCAACTGCACCAAATAGGTTCGGCCAAACAGGCCCGCACGCAAACGACCCATCGTGTAAATCATCCGCATTCGAAAATAATCACGCAAGCTGCTCCGCATATGATGGTAAACAAGGGATGTGGGTTGCAATGCAATATGGGGGGAAAGCGCCAAAACGCGATGACCAAACAGGATATCCTCAGCGGCGCGTAGCCATTCAGGCTGCCCGCCCGTTCGCTCATAAACGCTGCGTGACCATGCCACCGACATGCCGGGGGCCAACTGACCATCCTTTGGGGCCCGCGCCGACCGCTCCTCAGGCGTTAGCCGATCGACCAACATGTTTTTGGTATAGTCGATAACCGCAACACAGCGCTCAAAAGGGGTTTGTGCGACCGGCTGGAACGTGCCCGCCACGACACCGACAGTTGGATCCTTTTCAAAAGGCGCGACCATATCCTCAACATAGGTAGCGTCAAATCCGTTGCCGAAATCCATGGAAATAAAAACATCGGCAGTGCTATTCGCTGCAGCGCGGTTGCGACCTGCGCCTGCAAACACTCTATCGTTGTGGATAAGGATGATGGGGAAGCCCCGTGCCTGCCAGGCTTTTACCTTTTCTAGGGTCCCGTCGGTCGAGCCACCATCAGCCACAATCACCTCATCAGGGACACGCGTGCCGCCAAATACCATCTTAAAGGTGGTATCAACTGACAGCTCTTCGTTGAGGCAGGGCATTAAAGCGGCAACCGTTAGCGATTGTGCCTTGGCTGATGACTGATCCAAATTGGCGTAACTCATCATTTGTCTCGCGCAGGATTTGATGAGGTTAAGGCACCGATATGCGATCAATGTGATCTAGGACCTGTACCGTTACGCGCCTCATAACCATTAACGGTGAAGACTGGCAACCAAAGAGCCATCATGGCATAGGGATTGCGAGGAGACAAAGGCGTTTTGCGCCCCCAAGGAGGATTTCCCTTGTTAAGTGTCGTTCAACCGATGCGGTCTGCCGTATTAAGGGGGCTAATATTGTTAGTCCCGTTACTGATGGCAGCCTGCGCCACAGCACCGTCCCTACCTGCTGATGGCGCGAAGGTCGCTGACTTCAGAACAGCGGGCCTTGGTCCTGGCGATTTGCTGGAAGTCACCTTTTTCCCCACGGGAACGAGCGCAACCGAAGCCTATCGGATCCGTCCTGGCGATGTCTTAGGGATACAGGTTTTTGGTCATCCTGAGATCTCAAGAAATGATGTCCTCGTGCTTCCTGACGGGTCAGTCGCCTTGGACGGTGTTCCCTTTATTAAAGCCGCGAGCCTTACCCCGCAAGAATTGGCGTCGGTGCTCACCGGTCTTTACAAAGAGCGCCAGTTGCGGAACCCAATCGTCAGTATTGCCCTTAAAAGTGCTGATTTACGTGTACAAAGCCTGACGGAACCTTCACTCAACATGAACAACCGCTTTCAGATCACACTTGATCAGTCGGGCGCAATTGACCTGCCCTTTATCGACCCGATTGCGGCCACAGGTACTATCGACGCATTGCAGCGGGACGTATCCTCCGCCTACGAAAAAGAATTCGGTGGGCTGATCGACGTGACCGTCAACCTGCGGGACCGCCTTCCGCCTCGCGTTTTGGTCGCCGGTGAAGTCAACATGCCTGGTGCCGTCCCCTATCGTCGTCCGATGACGGCCTTTATGGCCGTCGCCGGGGCTGGTGGGTTCTCCACCCGGGCGAAGGCGAGCGAGGTTCGATTGCTGCGTGTGGGTGACGATGGCCTTTACAGGATTGTGCCGCTCAACTTGCGCCGCGGGTTCGAAGGACAGCTTTTAACCGGGGGCGATATCGCGCTTAACGAGCAAGACATTATCTATGTGCCGGCCACAGGCGTTGCGATTACCAACACTCGGATTGAACAGTATATTCGCAAAATGCTGCCGACAGCCGTCGGGTTTGGGGTTTCCTATGACGCCAATCAATAGTGACAATTCAGTGGAGAACCACCGTCATCCAGCCAGCGACCTGCGGTTTGACGGTATCCGCAACCGCCTTTTAGCGCAGGGCCAGTTACCCCCCGACCTGACCGCGGGACACAATATTCTTCTGGCGGGCTCACGTTCAGGCGTTGGGGTGACAACCCTGACCATAGGGCTTGCCGATAGTTGCGCCCGGGCGAGCGCCCAGCCAATCTTGGCGATCCTGCAAGGGGCGGGAGACAACGACGCGCCCCAAACGGGTGATCCGTCTTTCGCGCCCATCCAGCGGGAGCCAAGCCAAGCCGACATCTTAAGCTTTCGGGGCACTGATAGCGATGAGACAAACAAGCTGCTGAGCGCGCTTCCCCGATTTAAATCTGTCTACGGCATGATATTCCTTGATGGCGGTAGCCTTGAGGACTCTTCTTTTTCTACTTTAGGTCGCGGTGTTCAACGACGGTGGTTGGTGGTCGACTTGCGCAATGCCCGACGCAGTGAGTTAGCTACCCTCGGCCGCGACCTTGATCGCCTTACCGTTAAATTTGATGGCTTTATCGCCAACCGTCTTGTCGACCAGGTCCCCGGACCCCTCGCACAGATGACATCATAGTCGAAAGGGGCGCACAATGACTGTCCATGACGTAATTGCCTTCCTGCTGCGCCGCCGGTTAACATTGATCGGGACCTTTGGCATGATTGTGGTGCTGGTCACCCTCTTTGCCTACGCGCTGCCGCCGGGGTTCCAATCGACAGCGTCCGTTTTGGTAGAACGAACCCAGCCGACGGCCACCCCCCTCACCTATGCGCCGAACCAGGAGATGGTTGAGATCCTCAATACCGAGGCGGCGATCATCACCTCCCGTCCCGTCCTTGAGCAGGTCATCGATGAACTGGGCCTTGCCAACCGCGTCTCTCAGCCCAAGGGCCTTGGAAAAGTCTTGTCAGACCTCCGACAAACCTTCGTGAATATCGGTTTGACCACAAACGCTCCCCCTCGGGAGCGTTGGGTTAGCCGATTAGAACGACAAGTTCAGGTCAACCCAGGCATTCAGTCGAGCGTGCTGACCATTAGCTTTAGCTCAGAGGACCCCGCTCAGGCTCGTCTCATTGTTGATGGGGTCACCTCCGCGTACCTTACCCGGCGCCAAGAGATATTCGCGGACCAAGGCCTGTCCGCATTTTACGCAGCGCGACTGAGTGAGGTGGAGGTAACCTTAGAGACCCTTCGAGGAGAGCTGGCCGAGAGCCGCGGCACAAGCGATGAGGGCAATGTTGCCGCCGAGAGTCTTCGCACACAGCTTGCGAGACTTCGATCGGAGCTGGCGGTGCGCGAGGCCGACCTCCAAGTCGCGTCATCGCGGTTCTTGCCAGGCCACACCGAGGTGCGAAGTGCGCGAGCCCAGGTGGCCTTCCTGCGCGAGGCCGTGGCCGACGCAGAGGAGCAACTCCTACAAACCGCAAAGGTTCTTCCGGATGTCGAGCAACTCACGATTGAAATCGCGAATGAGGAAGCATCATTGCGGACGCTAAAAGCGCAGTTTGAGGCGGCCGTCATTAATGAGCGGTCCCAGTCTAGCTTCCTTGATGTGCGACTAGTGTCACCGGCGAACCTACCGGCAAAGCCAACAGTATCACGTCTTCTGATCATTTTTCTGGGGGTTACCAGCGGTATTGCCCTGGCAGTGATGTTCGCCATTGTGGTCGAGTATTTTGATGAGCGTACCCATAACGCAGATGAAATAGAAGATATCCTAAAGCTGCCTTGCATTGGTACGCTGCCGCAAAAAATGGCGATCGCCTCAGCCTTTCCCGATCCACATCAATGGCAGGACGGACCGCGCCGGCCGGTGCCGGATCAAACCTCAACTGACACGCATCCGCAACGCCGGGCAGGGGACAATCCATTCAATCAAAAACAGCAGCAATCATAGGCCGCTCCACTCATTGTTGGCGTTTTGACAAGCGCAAAGGGGACCGCTATTTCAGGGGTTGCGAGAGGGATAATGGAATATACTTCAGACCGAAAATCGGCGGCAGTTTCGCCTGCGCGCCGGGTCGCTGTTCTCGGCCTGGGCTATGTCGGGACGGTGACGGCCGCCTGCTTAGCGGCAGAGGGGCACACCGTCATTGGAGTCGACATCAGCGACCAAAAGGTCGACCTAATTAACCAAGGCCTATCGCCCATCCGCGAGCCTGGCACCGATGAAATGATCGCGGAAGCGGTCGCAGCAGGACGCCTACGCGCCACCACGCAACCAGAAGATGTGATCGCGGAGTGTGATCTCTCAATCGTCTGTGTCGGGACGCCATCCGCGCGGGATGGGCAACCTGATTATACTCAAATTGACCGAGTATGTCATACGCTTGGGACTCTCCTCCCTCAAGATCACCGACACATCATCGCCGTTCGCAGCACAATATTGCCCGGCACCGCTAAGGATTTGATTGCTCCAACAATCGAGAAGGCGTCGGGCATGACAGCGGGGGACGGGTTTGGATTTGCCCATATCCCTGAATTTCTCCGTGAAGGGACAGCTATTCGAGACTACCTTAATCCACCCAAAACTATTATTGGTACGGATGATACTGATACAGCGACGTTCCTTTTATCTCTGTTTGAAAAACTACCCGGGGTGAAGATCACCGTACCGGTCAACGTTGCCGAAGCGGTGAAATTCACCGATAATGTCTGGCACGCTTTAAAAGTAGGTTTTGGTAACGAGATCGGATCCATCTGCAAAGCGCTTGAGATCGACTCCCATGCAGTCATGGACATCTTCTGCCAAGATACAAAACTCAACATTTCGCCCAATTATCTCACCCCTGGGTTCGCGTTCGGAGGCTCCTGCCTACCGAAAGACACAAGAGGCCTCTCTTTTTTGGCGCGACGAGAAAATGTGGGCATCCCTATTATCAATAGTGTGCTCCCCAGCAATGCCGATCATATCCAGCGGGGCCTTAACGCTATTATAGACGCGGGACGTCAAAAAATCGGAATCTTAGGGTGTAGTTTTAAGCCCCACACAGATGATCTGCGGGAAAGTCCAATTGTTGAGATTATTGAGCGACTGATCGGCAAAGGGTACGATGTCCATGTATTCGACCCGAACGTTCAGCCCGACAAGCTCGTTGGTGCGAACAGAAGCTTCGCAATCGATCGGTTACCTCACATATCGCGCATTTTGCTGAACTCACTGTCCGAATTGGTAGAACGGTCAGAAACCGTCGTTGTGGGGACAAATGACCCCCGCTTTGGGGATCTTCCTCAACTGGTTGGGCCGCACCATCACGTTGTGGACTTTGTTCGCTTGGCCAATGCAGAGAGAATAGAGAATTATCATGGCCTTTGCTGGTAAACGACGCGTTCTCATCATTGTAGAGAACCTGCCCGTCCCTTTTGACAGACGCGTTTGGCAAGAGGCTCGTACCTTACGTGAAGACGGGTATGATGTATCGATTATCTGTCCAATGGGTCACGGCAGCCCCGTAGGCCACGAGGTTCTTGAGGGCATTCATATCTGGCGACATCCCCTCCCCTATGAGGCGGATGGCAAGCTTGGATACATCATTGAATATGGTAACGCGTTTTTTTGGCAGACATGGCTCTCCTTTGTTGTGTTCTGCAAACGCGGGTTTGACGTTATTCATGCCTGCAACCCGCCCGACCTTATCTTTTTAACGTGGCTATTCTTTTGGCCATTTGGCAAGAAATTTGTGTTTGACCATCACGATCTTAACCCTGAACTTTTCGAAGCAAAGTTTGGAGAACGCGGTAGCCTGTATAAAGGATTACTTGCTGTGGAGAAGGCGACGTTTAAGTGCGCCTCAATGACAATTGCGACAAACGAATCCTATAAGGAAATTGCCATTCGCCGTGGCGGGATGCCCGCTCATCGCGTTCATATCGTCCGCAGTGGGCCCGACCTACGCCGGTTAAAACGATTGCCGCCGGACCCGCGTTTTTTAAATGGTCGCAAGCATCTGGTTGGCTATGTGGGGGTAATGGGCAAACAGGAAGGGTTAGATATCCTCCTTCGCGCTGCACGCCACATTGTCGAGGACCTTGGCCGAACAGACATTCAATTCCATTTTGTCGGCGGGGGGACAGAACTTGAACCATTAATCGCTTATGCGGATGATTTGGGGCTGTCTGACTATTGCACGTTTGCGGGGCGCGT
The DNA here is from genome assembly GCA_937919225.1 of uncultured Parvularcula sp. Taxonomy (GTDB): domain Bacteria; phylum Pseudomonadota; class Alphaproteobacteria; order Caulobacterales; family Parvularculaceae; genus Parvularcula. The sequence continues at coordinate 17,106 of CALFRH010000309.1, read as the reverse complement.
CGATGACACGGCTCTCTTAGGCGCACTGAATACGGCAGACGTTTGCGTTAATCCTGATGTACCGAACGCGCTTAATGATTTGTCCACGATGAATAAAATCATGGAGTATATGAGCCTTGGGAAACCCATTGTTCAATTCGACTTGAAAGAGGGGCGCTTTTCTGCACGAGAAGCTTCTCTTTACGCCAAAAATGGTGACGAACAAGATTTCGCTCAAAAAATCTTGCAACTCATTGACGACCCAGCCCTTCGCAAACAGATGGGCGAATATGGGCGCCAACGGGTCGAGACTGACCTCTCCTGGGAGTATGAGCGGCCAAAGCTGCTAAAGGCTTATGAGTCAATATTCAGCACCCGCCCTGCTCGTGCGGCGATACCCCTTCGATATCGCCTGAGACGGATTCTCACCGGGCGAACGACATAGCGAGCCCATAACCCATGCGCGTGATCCACATTATCCATAATCTGGACCGTGCGGGTGCCCAGAAGAGCCTTGCATCCCTTCTGCGCGGGCTTAGCCGCCAAGATGGGGAGCACCTTGTCTTTGCATGGAAACGGACCGGTCCGGTTGCCCGCGACATCGACCTGACAGGGGTGGAAATTGTCGAAGGACCAGGCCGCTTTTTAAAGGCTGTGGGGCAGCTCAACCGTCTTATAAGGACCTTTCATGCAGACCTCCTCCATGCTCATATGGAAGACGCCGCAAGCCTGGCGGCCTTAGCGCAACTGCGCACGCGTCGTCCTTATGTGGTGACTTTTCATGACGGGACCAAATTGGTGCCCGACCTGCCACCGATTAAAAAAATCATCCGTAAACAAGCCCTTGCCTGGAGCGCTGGGCGCGCCAGCACCGTGATTGGCGTAAGGGGTGAGCTAAAGCCTCTCATTGTGTCCGGTTTAGGGGTGCCCGCTGAGCGACTTAAAACTCTGCCAGCTTGCGTCGAAATCCCCAATAGCTATGACGTGAAGGCCGCCGCGGCGGCGCGTGCGACCGCCCAAGGCCCCCTTCGTATTTTGGCGGTGGCACGGCACGTTCCCCTCAAACGACATGATATATTGATTGATGCTGTGGCTGAATTGGGACGTCGCGGCATCCCTTGCGAGGCAACAATTTTGGGGGACGGTCCCCTATTGGCAGACAACCGCGAGCGAGCCAAAGCAGTCATCCCCCCTGCCCATATCCATTTGCCAGGCGCAAGCGATCAAGTGGCCGATCACCTTAAAGAGGCGCATATCTTCGTGAATAGCTCTGAATACGAAGGAACGAGTATGTCTATCTTAGAGGCGATGAGTTGGCGGATCCCGGTTATCGCTTCAGATGTGCCCGGCAACCGTGAGCTGGTTCGTTTGGGAAAGACAGGATATTCGTTTCCCCTCTCATCCCCTTCTGCCTTGGCTGGTCGAATTATTGAAGCAACTTCCACTGATAATAGTACCATTGTTGAGACAGCCGCTCAAACAGTGGAGGATCAATTTTCCGCCGATGCCTTAGCCTGGCAGCATCTCACCCTTTATCACACTCTTTGTAACAGCCGTGGTGAGGCAGAGCCCCATGGATAGCAACCGCAGACCAACAATCGTTCATCTGTACGCCAATCCCCTTAATGGCAAAGGAGGCATTGAACGCCAGGCGGAGTATTTGATCAGGGCGCTTAAAGACTTACCGGATGCACCCCACGTCGTTTATCGCCGAACACGTTATAGTGAGTGGGGTGTTTTACATCCCCTATCGACCCTCATCGCGCTTTTTCAGTTTATCGGGTTTACACTGATAACACGCCCCCGGTTGGTGCATATTCATATCGCAAGAAAGGGCTCAACCGTACGCAAGCTCGCGTTCCTCGCCACCGCACGCATGCTTCAACGTCCAATCATTTTACATTTACACGGATCATCTTATGATGTTTTCTATAGTCGCCTTCCTGGACCGGCACAGAGCGTCATCCGTTGGGGGTTCAGCCTTGCGTCAAAAGTCGTTGTCTTAGGCGATCATTGGCGTCGGTTTGTGGTGGAAACGCTTTGCGCCTCACCTGGTCGTGTACAAATCATTGACAATGGCGCTCCGTCCGCCCCCCTCGCCCAAGGACCAGGCACTGATCGCCCACGAATGGCCTTCGTCGGCGCCGTAGGCGACCGTAAGGGGGTGGACATCCTTCTGGACGCGTGCGCCAAGCTTAAAGACATACCGTGGGATTTGGACATCGTCGGCGGGGGCGATCTTGACCGCTTCAAAACCCAGGCCGCGGCCCTTAACCTCACCGACCGGGTCACGTTTGCGGGGTGGCGAAACGAAAATGCCGTGGGCGAGATCCTCAACCGCGCCAGCCTGTTCGTCCTGCCCTCCCGCGCAGAAAATCAGCCCGTGTCTATATTAGAGGCGATGGCGCGCGGCTTACCGGTTGTTGCAACAGATGTGGGCGCCATTCCAGAAGTCGTCAAAGACGGGCAAACCGGTCATGTGGTCCCGCCAGAGGACGCTGGCGCCCTATCCGTCGCGCTTCAGGGGTTGCTGACGGCACCAACACAGCGACAGGCCATGGGGCAGGCCGGGCGTGCGCTTTTCGAAGACCAATATAGCATTGGACGAACGGCAAATGCTTTTCATACCCTCTATCAATCGCTTCACCGCGATGGCACAATTTCATCTCAGGACGCGGAGGAGCAGAACACCCCATGAACACAAGCGGAGTCCTTTCCTTAGTGGCTGCCCTGGCACTGATGTGTGCCTGTGGGGCGGCTGACACTGAACATCACTCCTTGATGCCGGTGGTGGCCACCGCCGCCGCTGATGCGCCGGTCACTCTACAACTAAGCGAGAATGATATGTCCCAGGGCAGCATGGGGCCCCGCCAGCCAGCTTCAGTGGGACCCGCAAATCCAAATGCAACAGCGGACGCGAAGGCTGTCCTCGCCGGCTTTACAGCCCTGAGACACAATGGTGGTCAGCAAGTCCTCTCGGGTCAGAACATTGGCCACATCGAGTACAAACTGGCGGAAGGGTTTGAGAAATTCTATCGCGCGCTCGAAACGTCAACGGGGTCAGCGCCATCTATTCTGGCGCTTGACTATGGGTACGAACCGCCAACCACCGTCAACATGCGTCGCGCGAACCAATATCTACTCGATCACTGCCAGCGGGGCGGCATTATCAGTATAAGCCTCCACCCAAAAAATCCGTTTACCGGCAATAATGTGGACGACCGGCAAACTGGCGGAAAACCGTTCAGTGACATCCTTACCAAGGGCAGTGAGACCCACCAACGGTGGATGGCCACCCTCGCCGCTGTCGCAGATGGTTTAGAAGAATTGCGCGACACCAACGTCACCGTTCTCTGGCGCCCTCTACATGAAATGAACGGTAAGTGGTTTTGGTGGACCGTCAACGCAGATGGCGACTTCGTCACACCCGAAGAGTTTACCGCATTGTGGCGTGAGATGTTCGTGTACTTCACAGAGACACGTGATCTAGACAACTTATTATGGGTATACGCCCCAAATGTACAGGTTGACCCAGACCTTATGCCGTCAGACTTCTACTACCCTGGCGATGATTATGTCGATATTGTCGGTCTTGATTACTATCGTAATTCGCTAGACGAGCTGAATGCGGGCGGTAGCTACGACCGTCTTGCCGCGATCGATAAGCCGATGGGCCTCGCCGAAGTGGGTCCTGCCAACTGGGCGAAGGCCCACCCCAATGGGCGGTATGACACAACCCAGGTCATTCGGGCCATCGAAACGGATTACCCCAAAATCAGTTTCTTCACCTTTTGGCACGGGTGGCAGACGGGTTTCCGACGGGCCCGTTCTGCGATCATTGAAAACCAAAATGCAGATGAGCTGATGAGCCATGAAAACGTCGCGACCCTTGGCGATATGCCAGCCCTGTTCAGGCCTCACAGCTGTCAGCAATAGGCCAAGGATGTTTTTACGCGGTATCCCCCTTATAGGGAGCTGGTGGAGGCTTTGGCCTTCATCAGATTATGAGCCCATACCATGGATCGTTGACCGTTCAACAAACATCGCGGCAAGATGAATTGCGAACTGTCTTCAGTGATAAGTCCAGGGCCCGTACCAAATCCGACAGTCACCTTTGTCTGCGCCGATAAAATTTCAGATACTTTTTCATCAGTATCGCGCACAATACCGTAGGGAAAAGCAAAACTTGTGGGCGCTGACCCAAGTTCTTTTTCTATATGATGAGCGGCCCCAACAAGTTCCGCTTCGAGACAGGCAGGATCAGCCAATGCAAGGTTGGGGTGCGTCGCCGTATGCAAACCAATATCGTGCCCCTGATCTCCCAGTTCACGCAAATCGTCCCAGTCCATCAATGGATAGGCCCGCCCAACGGGCCGCCTAGGGATGCCAAGGGTGCCAGCCACCGCGTCCATCATCGCGTTAAGAGCCGCCGGATTTGAAGAACGAATATGAGCCGCCACGTCTTCTGTCGCGGCAAGGCGTGAGGGGGCAGAGCTTAGATCCGCAACCCGCGCGCTGGGCCAAGGGCACCTCCCTACTTCGCTGACAGCCGCATGCAGGTCGACCGCGGGCTGATCTGATTGTCGCATCAACGCCGCCAACTCTTCCCACCAATAGGGCCGATCGGTGCTCACAAAATCGCTCACGACAAAGAATGTTGCTGGAATGCCAAGGCGTTTTAAGATAGGGCCCGCAATTTCCAGATTGTCACGCGTTCCATCATCGAAGGTAACGGCAAACCGCAAGCCCGGTGAATTATCTGCTAGGGCCTCGGTCGCGCGGATCGGTCGAAAGTGCGCCAGCATAAAGCGCATTTGCGCTTCAAATACATCCGCAAGGACCCCCGCTTCTATGTCCGTAAACCCTGGCGGCTGGTCGGCTGTCACGCGATGGTAGCACAGAACCACCGTCACCGGCCTCTCTTTCGCCAAGGCATTAAAATCACGGTGAAACTGGCCCGTTGCGTAGCGCAGCACGGAAAAAAACTTATCAATCACGGCGTTGGCCACGCCCCCTGGCTTGAGCAATCACAGTGAAACTTGTAGGCGATTGCTAAGGGAAAGGATAGTCGAGGTGAGTGCTGAACTGCGCACCGTCATGCGAGACGGGACCATCTACGCTGTCGCCAATATTGTTAGCCGCCTTGCCGCGGTGATCCTTATCCCAGTTTACACTTATCAGTTCACCGTCGATGAATATGTGTTTTACACCGTCCTCGTCGCAGTGACAGAATTGGCCTCGATGCTCCTAGGGATGGGCATGGCGGGAGCATTGAGCCGACTATACTTCGATCACATCGATAACGCCAAACGACAAAGCTTGGTGATCAGCACGATATTCACCGCCGTTATCGCCTTAGGTATTGTGGCGACGGTCGGGGCCTTCATGATTTCGCCTTTTGTCAGCCGGAGCGTCTTTGTCGCGTCGGCCCCTCAATATACCTTCGGGTTGGCCATTGCCAGCGTCACCCTTGTTGTCGTTTTCGAACTCGTGATGAGCTATTTTCTCATCCGGAAACGGCCATATGCGGTACTTGGACTAGCGACACTCAAGATGGTCACAACCCTCGCCGCAAATATCGTTTTTGTTGTGATACTGAAAATGGGGGTCATGGGTGTTTTGTATGCCATGATTGTCAGCTTCGGGATCACCGCGTGCCCCTATCTTATCCATATTGCTAGAACCCATGGCATGGGCGTTGATCCCCAAATCACCAGAGGCGCTATCGCTTTTGGATTGCCCCTTGTGCCAGCAACGTCGGCCAATGCGATTATGCGGCTGGTGGAGAGACAATTGCTCGCCGCCCAAGGCGGTGCTGGGGCTGCTCTTTATGGGTTGGCTGATCGCATCGCCTTGCTGTTACAAATGCTGATATCTGCCCCATTCGCTCGGATATTTCTCGTCCGCCGCTTCGAAAGCTTGGCCGCGGATCAAGACCAAGAAGAATTATCCCGTATCTTGACACTTTTTGTCGGTGTGTTGGGTGTTGCAACCCTAGGCCTCGCCGTAACGGGCCCTGAGATTCTTTTCATCCTCGCGCCGCCGACTTTTGCACCCGCCCTCCCCCTGCTGCCGTGGTTGGCCGTAGGATACATGCTCGCGGCATTAACGGTGAATATCGAGCTTGGCTTGCTCTATACGAAACGAACACACTTCATCCCTATCATCGGCATTAGCGCCCTCATTTTATCCATTGGTCTGAATATTTTACTGATACCGTTGTTAGGGCCAGTGGGAGCAGCGGTGTCCCTTGTGGTGGTTAGCCTGCTCCGCCTTATCATCACGATTGCTGCGAACACACGGTACGGGGTGAAGGAAGTGCGCGCGTCATGGGGCGCCGTGGGGTTGGTGCTGACAGCAACATTTGCGCTGAGCCTGCTGGTGACGAATGGCATGTTGGGGGATTTAAGCTGGACCGCGCGCGTCCTGCGGATCATCATCTGGTTTTGCTTTGTTGGAATACTGTTCATCAGCCCAGTTATCGATAAGAAAACGAAAGCCGATCTTCGCCAGATGATCCCAAACCGCCCCACGGGCAGAGCGGGGTAGAATGTCCATAACTCCCTGGATCCTTAAAGAATCCCATCACAATGATGCGCAGATACGGCTTTTTTGTTTCCCTTATTCTGGTGGAGGCGCGTCTATTTGGCGTGGATGGCACGAAGCTTTAGCACCGTACATCAATGTCGTCAGCGTACAACTACCGGGTAGAGAAAACAGAATCAAAGAACCGCCGGCGCAATCGTTCGACGAATTGCTGGGGCCCCTACAATCGCTGATACAAGGGTATACCGATATACCCTTCGCCCTTTTGGGGCATAGTATGGGCGCGCATCTTGCGTTCGCGCTGACAGATCATTTTAATCGTATTGGAGTGGCCCTACCGTCGCATCTCATTATTTCAGGCCGCAGACCGGTTCACCTCCCCGCTCCTCCTAAGGTCTCCATACTGTCCGATAAAGACCTAGCGGACACAATACGTGCACGCCAAGGCAGCAGCGCGCTGTACGACGATCTGTTGGAGATGATGCTCCCAACGATACGAGCTGATTTACAGTCGACCGAACATTGGCCCGCGCCACCACCAACCAAGTTTCCAGTCCATCTCACCACTATGGGGGGGACAGATGACCCCTGGGCAGACGCCGAACAGCTCACCCATTGGTACGATTACTTCCCCCAAAGGCAGACACCTAAGATCTTCCCGGGGGACCATTTTTTTATTCACCAGCACACAGCCGAAATTCAAGACTATATCAAAAAAACACTCCTCACTCCTCCTGGGCAGTCTTTTCAGTAGGCTTATAAGGAGGGTCCTATCGCCATTCTTTCGTGTTCCACCGGACCTAATCGGCAAAGGCTTTTAGATGCAGCTGACGCGCTAGCCGCAGAGGGAGCATTTCACCGTCCCTTACACGTTCAAACACCAACTTCAATAATTAGCCTACACCCTTCACTTAATAGTGACGGGACTTCCCACTATCAGCAAGGAGATGAATTCACACTCATTGCCGGGCGTTTTTTATACGATGGAAAACATGGTGATGCGGCGGCCAAGGCCTTTCACAATCAGGCAAACGTCCACTCGATTGATCTTTCGGATTGCTCAGGACATTTTGCGATTGCCGTTTACAAGGAAGGCAAGCTAACGATTGCGTCGGATCCATTTGGCGGTGTGCGCCTTTACCACACTGAGGATTGTGCATTCGTTTCCACCTCTTTTCTAGCGGCCATGCTCCTAACAAAGGCAACCCCAGACCATATAGGCGTATATCAGTATGGGTTTGCAGGGTGTGGATTTGGCGGCAGAACATTCGTTCAACAAGTGAAGGCCGCACCAAGCCGTATCCTCTTCACCGGCGACGTGACGCTTGAAAAACGACCTGTCAGGGCGCTACGATCAGCGCCATCGGAAACTCTTCCTTCCACAGATGAGGAATGGATAGACTTAGCCATCAAAAAACTATCGACTACCTTCGAGGGTCACCAGGCAGCCCATGGTGGTAAGCTGCACATGGCGATTACGGGTGGGCTTGATTCCCGTCTTCTCCTTTCTGTGGCCCGAGAATATTGTTCGGATATTTCACTATTTGTGTACGGCTCGGATGCTGACATAGATGTTCAAATTGCCAAGCAGGTCGCATCAGCGGCAGGCTTACCCCTTCGGCAAGTCGATAAATCCGCGTGGGCCCTTCCCGATCCTGACGAATACCGGGAAGTCTTTTCAAAACAGGCGATTGGATATGATGGGTGGGCGAATGGCTCCATCATTAATGGTGGCCAAGACTACATCGAGCGACTTAACCGCAATGCCCCTGGAGAAGTGGTTGTAAACGGCGGGTTAGGCGAAGTGATGCGTAACTTCTTCTCCCTTCCTGCTCGACCTTTCCGTACACGCGACATATATGATCATTTCTTTAGCAATTTCGATGCTTCGTCGGCAACAGACCACTATGCCGAAGAGGAATATGCCAACAGCATCACCGCCGTCGTGCGTGATGAACTTGGGCCTACGGACGAACCCTTAAGCCGAGCGCAGGTGGAGTTGATTTATCCCCTGGTCCGCGGTCGATGGTGGACCGCCAGAGAGCTGGCCGTGAGTATGAGGTTTACTGAACACTTATTTCCATTTTTAGACCTCGCGATGATCGAGGGATTTGATCATATGCCGCTACCCTTAAAATCAAGCGGACGGCTCCAATGCGCTGCGATCCAAACGCTGGCGCCAGACCTCGCGCGCGTCCCCACCGCCTATGGCTTTACCCCGGAGGCAGGGCCGAGCCGAAAGGCGATGTTAAAAGCATTCGCCAAACAGCAGGTCCGACCGGCGTGGCGTAAAAGGCTGGTCCGGCATACGTTGCAACACATGCCAAATGAGGTGACCAGCCCAGCGCGCCGCATCATTGAGGCAATCGCGGATCCAACCTTTTCCTATATGGCCCCCTATTTTGACATCAGCCGCGTCCGGTCGGGCGAGCAGCTTGGCCGAATTGCCGTGATGGAATGGCTTTTTGCCCATTATGGTGGAGACAGGATGTCTACCGCCTAGGAAGGTAGCAAAGGGTGATCTATCGCTCATGATGAACAATCTGCCTTTGCTGAGTAAGCGACTGCTTCTCTCCCCTTTCTCTTACGCTCCGTTTCGGGCAAGATTACCAAAATGCAAAACGAGGGGTCATCATGCGTTTATCACGCCGCTGCCAACTTGCGTTGTCTGCTTGTTTCTTAGGGCTGTCAGGCCTGTCCAATGCCGCAGCGCAAGCTGTCTACTCCTTCGGCGATAGCTTATCGGACTCAGGGAATGTGAATGACCTTTCGGTCGGTCTGTTCGCGGGGAGTGATTATTTCGAGGGTCGGTTTAGCAATTTTTATCTTTGGTCAGACTATCTAACCGCCCTTTCAGCCGGCGTCGAACAACGACGCAATCAGGGCCTCGTAGGACCCTTTTTCGAGGTCACCGCAGACGGATATAATTTCGCCCATGGCGGATCCGTATCGGGGCCCCTTGGGCCAGGGGTGAACACCTCGTTGTTCGGCGGAGATTTGGGGTTCCTCAGCACCCTTCCAGCCTTTCGGGTCACAGATCAGGCTGAACATTTCCGCGACACTCGCGTATTCGGCCAACGGGCTTTTACGATTAACCCGGATGACTTTGCCACCATCTCCGCCGGGGGAAATGATTATTTCAATGGTGAGACGGATGTGAATTTGGTGGTGGGTAACATCACTTCGGCCGTGTCAGCTATTCACGAGGCCGGCGTGCGCTACATGATCGTGCTTGATGTCCCTAATGTCGGCGATGTGCCGCGACGCTTTGGAACGCAAGAGGCAGATACGCTTAACGCCCTCAGTGCCGATCATAATGCCGCCCTCCGGACAGCGATGGCGGACTTTGAGGCGGACAATCCGTTGTCTCTGGTCGTTGTTGCCCCCGCGGCACGACTTTTTGAGCTGATTATCGATGATGCACAGAGCAACGCAGGCGGCCTTTTTGGGTTCACGAACGTCTCACCCACCGGCAATAGTACTGGCAATTGCCTTGGGGATGGCCTCACTTTGTCAGCATGTCCGGACACCTATCTTTTTTATGACGACATCCACCCAACTGGCCGCGCCCATGCGTTGATGGCAGAACTGACCATCGCCACTGTAAGGGCGCGTATCGCTGGCGAAGCTGAGCCCCTTTCCCAGACGCAAGGCACCAATCAAATGGCCGCATCAGACGGGGGCGTAGTGGCCAGCCGGCTAGCCGCTCTTCGGCTAGGCCTCACGGGGTCAGGGCGCCTTCATGACAGGGCTGTCCATGTGGGTGCTGATGGGTTTGGCGGTGCCTCGCTTGGCCTTGATCGCCTTGGCGGACACGCTTCCGCCACGCCCCTATCGATCTATGGACGGATTGAAGGCCAGCCCCTAGACGTGGCACGGCTCGACTCCTTCGTCAGTAATTACCATGACCTTGTTACCGCTGATTTGAGTTTCAGTCCCGGAGAAGGATTATCGTCCGTTGGTGCTGATATGCTGTGGTCCCCAAAACTTGCTACGGGGATGCTTGTCTCGCGCGCACGGTTTGACCGCGACGCTTTTGGGTTTCAGCAGGAGAATGAGGCTGAGTCGTATGCTGTATACGCAGCGTCCTTCCAAGGTCCGGCGACTTTTTCCCTGACGACGCGGCACACTCTTTCAACGCAGACCTACAGGCGGCCCACTGGTTTATCATACGCGCCGATACAGTCGGGTGCGATCGATATGCAAAACAGCCAGACCATCGCTCACATGGCATACGACCTCTACAACGGGCCGATATCATTAACAGCCCTTGGAAAGGTCACTCACGCCAACGTTGTGATTGATCGAGCCGCGGAAACCGGGACACTGGGCCTCATCGATAGACCCGCGGAGCGGACCGAGTTTACCTCACGGGCACATTATATTGGTATTCAATCAAGCTTCACCGCCCCTTACACCAAGGGAAGTACCCGCATCACGTTTGACATTGCCCGTATTGGCGCGTCCGACAATGTTGTGGGCCTTGCCTCCGTCATCGATGAGCTTGATTTGTTCCGTATAGAAAATGATAGACCACTTATCTTTGGTGATCGATTGTCGACCTCCCCCTGGGAAGCGCAAGGCGGCACATTTGTGGCCGCGCAAGTCGGCTATCAAAACGACCGCCTTACCATATCAGCACGGACAGCTTTAACGGCGACGGATATCGGCACCCGCAGTGTCGCCAAACTCGGGGCTCAATGGCGTTTTTAGGGCGCTGTGGTGCATGGGCGGGTTATCCACCGTTTTTCTATAGCGTCAGATCAATAAAGTACGTATACCTTGCTTGCAAAGGATCTAGGGTATCGCCTTGTGGAATAAGGGCTCATCGTCATAGGCCTTAAATGCAATGCCTTGAGGCGCGGAAGCCCCTACCGATTGGCAAACGATAACAGGTACCGCATCGGGGGCAGGCATGTTGGTATCCGAATAGGCAAGGCCGATGTGATGCCCCGTCTTCAATCGATCAAGCTGCACACGAATATGTTTCCCTGCCCACTCAGAGGATTCAGGAATAGAAACGTCAGCATAGCGCGGCATAAGCTTCACGGCGACGGTAGCAGGATCGATGAGAAACCCCGTTCCATGCAGTTTCAATGCAGCCTCTTTCGCCACCCAATAGCGGGTAAAGCGATCCAAATCGTCGCCATGGCAGCGAAGATCGTCACGTTCAGATGCTGTCAGAACAGTGTCCGCCGTTTCCGCAACAACCTGCTGGCTTTCAAGGCGCTCAATATCGAGCCCAATGGCCCCGCCATTGACCGCCATTATCGCGACGCCCACCAATTCGTTGGTGTGACTGATGCTAAAGTTCAGGGGCAGATCGACGAAAGCGGGGCGGCCATTCTCATCAACGCGTATGTTTCCCGGCTCTTCAGGATCACCAAGCCATCGCCGTGCCAACCATCGCGTTAGGAGCCGGCCCAAGAGAAACTGCCTCGCTGGGCCTGGTACTTTAAAAAGAGCGAAGCGGTTCTGTTCCTCAACGGGCAGAAGCGCAACAAGACCGCTGATATCTATCGAGGTCAATATCGCCGGGTCGGCGATCGCGATAAGTGGGCCTGTGCTCAAGAAAAAGCCTCCGCAGGGTTATACATAACCACTACGAAGGTTTTCAGAATTTGTCGCTAATGTCTAAGTGACTTCGCTTAAGCGGCTAAGCTTTATGCCGACGACGTTGGGCCACACCAAAACCCGCAATACCTGTAGCAAACAAAAGAAGTGCGCCAGGGACAGGAACTGGATCAGTGAAAGACAAGGTTGTGATGCCCACTGGCTCAGAATTAGCGGTACCGCCAAAGATGACGTAAGCGATCATTGGGTTTGCAATCGCTAGCATTCCTGTCTGATCAGACATCGTATTCCCAACACTGACGTCGAGCAAGTTATCTGAAGAATCAAAGGCTGCTAAACCAAATTCAGTGTTTGGTATGAAAGAGACCCAATCGACGGAAACCGCTGTCGTTCCACCAATGAAGTCAATACGGCCAAACATTTCTTCAATGGCATTCCCATCAAAAAAACCATTAAAGATGCCACGCCCATCACCTGGGTCGAAGTCATTGTTCGTGTCGTCATAAAATGAGAAATCAGTGAATAATACGCCGAGGCTCTGATACTCATTTGTCGCGCTCAGAAAGCCAGAAGTGAACTGGGCTTCCGTGAAGTCGATCGTTGCTGCATTTGCCGCGCCGGAAACGCAAACCATGCTCGCTAGAGCACAAATACAAGTTTTGAAGAATTTCATAAACTGTCCCCTTTTTAAAGCTAACTACACTATTCGCAGGTGCAGCACAATAGCATTAATCAACCGATGCGGACAAATATACACGCCACTGGTGCAATACCCCACCACAATTCAATCATTAGTTTTATTTTATCCGCCATCACCCTTTTTGGGCAACTGATGAGATGATCGCCTGGATCTCATCATACAAAGAGGTTTTATCAGCACTCGCCATAAAAAGGTGGTCAGCATCTTTCACAATGGTTGCTGATATCCCTTCGGTTGGCGGATCTGTTCGCAGGTCACGCCCTAGAAAGACGCTCAACTCATCAACGCTAGGGTCTCTCTCAGACAAGACAAATTGGATGATGCCACCACCATCAACAAAATTATTCAATTGTTCCTTCACCGTCTCAACGGTTTCGTCAAAGGACGGTGATGATGACGCTGGCGCGTTTTGCCCGCCGCCAAAAACGGCTGCGAGTCGACGGTAGTTGGTCTTCCCCGTAAGGAGGTTACGCCAGGATTTCAGACTGAAGGCCGATTTTTTGAAGTAACGGCTCGTCCACCCCTGACGAGCTAGATCGCTACCTGGTACGATATCTTGGGGATTGACGAGAATGATCGCATCGGCAGCGTTGGCCTTCGCCACTTGACGGGCGGCATAGGCCCCAGAACACAGACCGAACACAATAACGTGCTCAACCCCTTGACGGTTAAGGTAGCTGACTGCGTCCAAGGCCTCCGCAGCGTGAAGTGTAAGCACTGAACGCTCATCATTTGTACGCGGACTGTCGCCAATGCCAGAATGGTCAAACCGTAAGGATGTGACGCCCTGTTCTGCGAGTTGACGGGCAAAGGTAACATATAACCGTCCCGGCCCAACATGGTGGATGAGGCCTGCGTTCAAAAACACAACACCAACCCGGATATCCAACCCGGCGGGACGCGTTAAAACGCCCACAAGGTTCCCCTTTGGCCCGAATAGGACAGGCTGTTCGGTCATGACGCCCCTCCCCGAAGCAAATCGACAATCTTGGCAATGGCAGGGCCAGGCACCATGCCCTCATCGTCAGCCGCCTGCCAAAACGCATTTTGAGGAACCTCATGCCAGCGATCACGCGGACAGGCAGAGATATCCTCCGATGACGATGCAACAATGTCTGATGAGGTGTTTAATTGGAGACTGAGGGTGCTCATCTCCTCCCGCCATTGTCGCGGTATCTCCCACCCTAAAATCGCGTCCCCATAGGCGTTTAACGCACGCCCAAGAGCATCGTTCATATCGCGATGACGCGCCTCCCACTCGTTAAGAAGCGCAGCTCCCCCGCTCACCGGGTGCCAAAGACATGCTTTCCCAGCTGTCTGCATAGCAGCGGCAGAGGCGGCAAAGGCCCCGAAACGCAGGCCCAGAAAAGTAACGTCGCTAACCCCGAACACACCCGAAAAATGCTGTGCCAAGAACGCAGCCTCATCCCCCCATCGAGAGGGACCCGCCACCGGGTCTTCAGCAGAATCCCCCGTATTCGAATAATCGAACCGTATTGCCGGAATGCCAGCGCGAGCGAGTTGTACTGCACACTGACCCAATCCCCGATGGGACCGTTCGTACTCATGCCCCAAGGATGGACACAGAATAACGAGTTTTTCCACCTGCGCTCCAATCGGCACACTCGCACAGGTAAAAAGAGCTGTTCCGTTATAGTCGACATACGCCACGCGTATGTCGGCAGGGTATGAAGTCAAAGAAGGAAGATCAGGAGCCATTGGACTTACTTTGAAAGAGAGAGAGGAGCTTCTTATGCCACGGCAGCCCCCTCGCGCGTTTATCATCAGCAGGCGCAGCCTTCTGGGGAGACGCATTACCAGTGTCGTGGGTGGCGGCGATCTGCGCTATGGTTTGCTGGATAAGCTCGCCAGGCAGTAGTGTAACACTGAGCTCTTTTTCAACCCGTGCCACAACTTGCATCGATAATAAGGAGTGGCCGCCAAGATCGAAGAAGTTCTCAAAACGGCCAACCGTCGGCACCCCAAGGACAGAGGCATAAATCCCCGCTAGGTGTCGCTCAAACGCGGTCTCCGGCGCCACGACGTCACTATGGGCCTCATCCCCCAGCGCAGGCAGAGCCTTTCGATCAATCTTGTTATTCGGTGTCATCGGAAAGGCATCAAGCCAAACAAACTGACTAGGGATCATGTAGGCGGGCAGCGTTTGCGATAAAGTGGCCTTTAAAAATGTAGGCTCTGCACGGAAAGTTCCTTCGGGAACAAGATAACCGACGAAACGTTGATCCCCTGGCCGATCTTCCCGCACAACACAGATAGCCGCCCGTACATAGTCTAAGGCGGCGAGAGCTGCTTCAACCTCACCAACCTCTATCCGAAAACCGCGCAACTTCACCTGATGATCAAGCCGGCCCAGCACTTCTAAGCCACCATCGGTACGTCTACGCGCCAGATCGCCTGTGCGATAAAACGGTCCAGACCCAAGATGGGGCAAAGTCACAAACCGATCAGCGGTCATATCCGGTTGGCCTTGATATCCAAGGGAGACACCCAACCCACCGATCATCAACTCTCCCTTTGCCCCTGCCGGCACCAGCTGAAAATGAGTATCAACTATGTATAAAGACGTATTATCAATTGGTTGCCCGATCGTAATATTGTCAGCTTGGGTGATTTCACCGACAGCAGACCAAACCGTGGTCTCCGTCGGGCCATACATATTCCAAAGCGACCGAACCCGCGGTAAGATTTTCTCCGCCAATTCTTCGGGCAACGCCTCACCACCACAAAGGGCCTTCAGTGCCAATGGCTTCTCCCACCCTGCGTTCAGCATCAGGCGCCAGGTTGCTGGCGTTGCCTGCATTACGGAAACGTCCTTCTCTCCAACCATTTTGATGAGACCGGCCCCGTCGGCTGCTTCTTGGGACGAAGCGAGAATAATCTGTGCCCCCACACTGAGGGGAACGAAAATCTCCAGAACATGAATATCGAATGAAACAGTGGTCACCGCAAACAAGACATCATCCGATGTTAGGCCAGGCCTCTTCGCCATTGACTGGAGGAAGTTAACAGCCGCCTCATGGTGGACCATGACCGCTTTCGGTCGACCAGTGGACCCTGACGTATAGATCATATAGGCCAAATCATCCGACGCTGGCTGCCATGGGGGCAAGTCCCCATCGCCATGAGGGGGCAAATCATCAACCGCCAATACCGTTGACGGTGTGTCGAGCAAGCGCTCCTTTAAGGCATCAGTAGTTAGAATAATAGCGGATCCACTATCATCAATCATATAGGAGATACGATCGGCGGGAAACTCGGGATCAATGGGAACATACGCGCCACCCGCCCTCAGAATACCCAACATCGCAGGAACAAGGTTTACAGATCGATCAAGGAATAAACCAACCCGATCACCAGGGGCAAGCCCCGCGTTTAGAAGGGAGGCGGCAATAGCCTTGGACCGCGCACCCAGTTCGCCATAGCTGATGACATCATCACCGACGATGATCGCCTTTCGATCAGGGGCCCTCTCAATCGACTGCATGATTTGTCCGTGCAGCCCCATACCCTCTGGCACCTGAACGACAGGACCTTGCCCCGATCTGATAAGCATATGATGATCGTCATCAGAGAGGGCCGTGTAGCTTTGTAACGCTCTCCCAGCGTCGCGGACCACTTCACCAGCAAGACGAACAAACATCGCCGCCATCTTGTCCGCCGACGCTCGGGTGAACAGGCCGGTTGAAAACTCTAATGCGCCCGAAAAGAGCGACGTTCCATCATCATCCTGCTTCTGTACATAAAGACTAAAGTCGTACTCAGAATAGTTCGCCTGCCGCAGTCTTGGCTGAAGCGTGAGATCACCCACCCGACTTTCACCGATTACGGCGCCTAAATAGGTAAAAAGGGTTTGGAAAAGCGGCGCCCGGCTCCGATCACGTTCGGGGTTCAAGGCACGAACCAATTCATCAAAAGGCAGGTCCTGGTGCTCCGTCGCTTCTAGAACGACCGTACGCACCTCATCGACAATAGTGTGAAAGCTGGCCCCATCATCCATCGATAATCGCAGCACAACATTGTTGATAAACATGCCCACCGCTTTATCCGCATTAGCCAGGCTCCGTTGAACGAACGGCGCCCCCACCGTTTGCAGCGTTTGGCCGGACAGCTTGCGCAAAAAGACAAAGTAGATCGATAACAAGATCACAAAAGGTGTGGTGCGGTGATCACGGGCGAGGTCCAGGACGCCCGACGATGTTGTCGCATCAAGAGAGAATGAAACGCGATCGCCTGAAAAGCTTCTTTCGGTTGGGCGCGGATAATCCGTCGGCACCTCTAAAGCAGGT
>CALFRH010000308.1 GCA_937919225.1 uncultured Parvularcula sp. | reverse complement strand
GGGGAATGGGAACTGTATGGGCGTGCCCACCGTCGGCGGTGAAACCAATTTTGACGCTGGATATAATGGCAACATTATGATGAACGCCATGTGTGTCGGCGTCGCCGAACAAGAGAAGATCTTCCTCTCCGCGGCCAAGGGGGCGGGCAACCCTGTGGTCTATGTCGGGGCCAAGACGGGCCGCGACGGCATTCATGGCGCCACCATGGCTTCCGCAGAATTCGATGACGCCTCCGAAGAGAAGCGCCCCACGGTCCAGGTGGGTGACCCCTTTATGGAGAAGCTCCTCCTCGAAGCGTGCCTGGAACTCATGGCCCGAGATGCGATTATCGCCATCCAAGACATGGGCGCGGCGGGGCTCACCTCATCGTCCGTTGAGATGGCTGCGGGCGGCATTGCCGCGGGCGCGGGCGGGTTCGACATGAACCTCGACCATGTGCCTCAGCGGGAAGAGAAGATGACCGCCTACGAAATGATGCTGTCCGAGTCCCAAGAGCGGATGCTGATGGTCCTTAAACCGGGTAAGGAAGATGAGGCCCGTGCCATTTTCGATAAATGGGGCGTGGACTTCGCCGTTATTGGAGAAACAACGGACACAGGTCGTCTCGTCATCCGTCACCAGGGGGAAGTGCAAGCCGACCTACCGGTTGAGCCTCTTGCGAACGCTGCCCCCAATTATGATCGGCCCCATACGGAGGTGCCGGATGTCGCGCCGCTGGAGGATCCCAAGCAATCCTTCGCCGAAACCATGGTGACCCTCACCGCAAAAACCAAAAGCACAGACGAAATTGATGGCATCGTCTCCGCCTTGGTGGAAGAAACCCTTGCCAACACGGCGACCGGCGAGGCCGCTCCCCTCGGTGACTATAGGATCGGCTGCACGACGCAGCCCGGCGAAGAAAAAGTCTATGTTGTCGGAACAGCGCCGGCCCGCTCAACCGAAGGGTTCGTCAAAGCCGCCCAGAACCTCGTTGAAACGGGCGTTCTTGAGGATGTGAAGGTTGAGACGGAGGAAACTGACTTCGACCTCGCCGCCGTCCCCGGCCATCGCACGGTCCTTACGGCCCTGGCTGAGCTCATGGCCTCCCCTGACCTTTGCTCGCGGGAGTGGATTTGGTCCCAATACGACCATACTGTGATGGGCGACACCGTTGTGGCGCCGGGATCTGACGCGGCGGTTGTGCGGGTACACGGTACGAAGAAGGGGTTGGCGATATCCACCGATGTCACCCCCCGCTACTGCCTCGCCCACCCGGTGGAGGGCGGTAAGCAAGCGGTCGCTGAATGCTACCGCAATCTCTGCGCCAGTGGGGCGACACCGCTCGCCATCACCAATTGTCTCAATTTCGGGAATCCTGAAAAGCCTGAGATCATGACACAGTTCGTAGGCTGCTTAAAAGGGATGGCCGAAGCCTGCGAAGCCTTGGGCACCCCCGTCGTGTCGGGCAATGTCTCTCTCTATAACGAAACAAATGGGGTTGCGATCCCGCCCACGCCCGCCATTGGCGCCGTGGGGCTTTTAGATGATGTGGCGGGCACGGTGCGGATGAATACCGCCCAAGAGGGCGACGCCGTGGTTGCCCTTGGCATTACCCGCGGGTGGCTAGGGCAATCCCTATACCTCCGTGAGCTATTCGGCCTTACTGAAGGCGCCCCGCCCCCGGTGGATTTAGCGGCAGAGAAAACGACCGGCGAGCTCATCCGAAAACTGGTAACGGAAGCCCCCATCACCGCCGTACACGATGTGTCCGATGGCGGCCTCCTGGTCGCGATTGCCGAAATGGCGCTGGCCAGTGGGCAGGGCGCGGCGCTTGCCACCCCGGTGAAAGAACGCAAAGCCGCCTTCTGGTTCGGTGAGGATCAGGGCCGGTACATTATCAGCCTGCCTGCGGCGGAGGCCGACCGGGTGGTTCTGAAATGCGCCATGGGCGGGGTGCAGGCCACGCGCCTTGGCATCCTTGGCGGCGATGAGCTTATTCTGGACGGGCGGGACCGGCTGTCCCTTCACGATCTTTCGTCCCTACACAGCGAGACCATACCCGCCCTTTTCAACCCCATGCCCTTAGACGTTGGAGGAGATGCCCCCATGCCCATGGCTCAGAATGATTTAAGCGCAATGCTGAAAGAGGCCTTCCCTGATGCAGAGGTCGAAATCACCGACCTTGCGGGCGATGGCGACCACTATAAGGCGCGCATTGTGTCCGCTGCCTTTCAAGGCCTTAACCGGGTGCAGCAACACCAATTGGTGTACAAATCACTGAAAGGGAAAATGGACGGGCCAGCAGGCGAACTCCACGCCCTCGCCCTTGAAACCGTGGCGCGTGATTAAAGCGCAAGGTGACGGGGCCGGACGACAGCGAAGGAAATGGACCCCTCCTCGGCTTTGGTGCCGCCGCCCCTTGGGGGGAGCGCTGGTTC
Organism: uncultured Parvularcula sp.; assembly: GCA_937919225.1. Lineage (GTDB taxonomy): Bacteria > Pseudomonadota > Alphaproteobacteria > Caulobacterales > Parvularculaceae > Parvularcula. The sequence continues at coordinate 7,656 of CALFRH010000308.1, read as the reverse complement.
AGCGAGGACAAGGCCGAGCGGCTGATCCGCACGGCCCTCGCAAACGGTATCACGCATTTTGACACCGCAGGGTTCTATTGTGGCGGGGAGGCTGAGCCGCGTCTTGGCCGGATTCTATCGCGTGCGGTAGCGGAGGGCGTCACGACCTGGGACAGCCTGACGGTCAGCACGAAAGTCGGAAAGCAAATCGCCGAAGCGGGCGGGCTGGTCAGGGATTTCCGGCCGCCCTCGATTGAGGCGAGCGTGGAGGCGGCGACGAGAACCTTCGGTGGGAAGCCGCTCGACATCGTTTACCTGCATGGACCCAATAAACATGAGCTTCTCTCCTCTCTTCCTGTCCTAAAAAGACACAAAGACCGCGGCCGAATTATGGCCATTGGGGTTTGCACTGATACAACACAACTCATGCATGTGGCGTGCCATCCCGACATCGACGTCATCATGGCGCGCTACAACCTTCTAAACACACAAAATGGACTAGGGTTCCAAGAGGCAAAGGCAGCTGGGAAGCAGCTGGTGGCGATCGCTCCCCTCGCCCAGGCTCTATGGCGAAGCGATTTGCTGTTCCCCCGGGCGCCCAGCCATTTTTGGTATCTGGCCCGGGCGCTCAAAAACTCGCCCCGAGAAACCCTCGCTGCCCAACGGGCACGATGGCTCCACCGGGTGGAGGGGTGGTCCCCCGCCGCCCTCGCCCTCGCCTTTCAACGGGTATCAGGACTTGCGGATGTGGTGATGACGACGTCGACCAAGGACGCCCATATTATGGAAGCAGCAGAGGCAATGAAACGGCTGATTGAACCCTCCGTGGAGGAACGGTTGAGCGGGCTTCTTCGCTGAACCGTCGCAGTCGTCGCCCCGGACGCGCTGCAGCGTGCAATGCTGCTGCGCAGATCCGGGGTCTTAGAGCGCTTTCAAGACAATCGCGGTCACGGAGGAAGTGGACTCAAGCGCTCAAAATAAAAATACTAAAGCCGTCCATGGCTTTGATTGAACTGAAACGGCTCTAGAGCATTTTGCGAACAGATTGAATCGTTCGCGTGCTCTAGATTATTGATTTATCGCGTTTTCTTACGACCAACCGGTACCCACTTGGTCGGAAAACGCTCTAGACTGACAGTTTCCAGATGGCACGGCAACTTGACACCTAGCCCTATGTAAGTGGTCATCGCCCCAATATCCTGCCCCCCATCGACCCCGCGCCTTTCAGCGCGGGCCCACTTCCCCCGAAACGGGGGAAGAAACCCTCACCGGCACCAATGGCTCTTTCCTCCCCCTCATGGAGGGGGAGGTGCCAGGAGGGCGAAGGGGGAGGTTCCTCAATTTGTCATCCCGGTTTGCGCGGGAGGGAGGCCCGCGATCCATAAGCTTGAACGATAAGGTCTGCGCGCCATACTGACGTTTCTGCAGTATGGATCCCGGACAACGCCTACGGCGTTTCCGGGATGACAGAAATCCCGCACCCCCAATTGCCCTTACGGCATAATATGCGCGTAAAAGAGGCGTCCATCGCGTTTGACGAGGATTTGCACAGGCCCAGAGCCCGCGTCGCGAAGTTGGTTCAATTGCTGACGGATGGCGCCCACATCGGGAACGGCGTGCCAGCCCACCTCCATAATCACGTCGCCCTCTTTTAATTGCCCCGACAGGGGGCTCGTCGTCTCCACATGGGTGACCACAACACCCGTGGTGTCGTCAGGCAGGCCGAACAGCGTTTTGGTTTCAGCCGTTGAAGATTGCAGCGTGAGGCCCGATGCCTCAATCGTATCATCTCGAAGCGCAAATTGCGTTTCCCGCCGGGCAATGGTCACACGCACCGTCACCCGCTCCCCATCGCGAAGCAGGACCACGGGGACGGTTGCCCCGACCGGCGTATCTGCAACGGCACGGGTGAGATCCCGGCGCTCTTTAATCGGGCGACCATTAAATCGGACAATCACGTCATCCTTGCGTATGCCTGCAAGGCCCGCCGGGCCACTGGCCGAGGGCACTTCAAATACCCAGGCGCCCTCTTTCGACGGTAAGGCAAGGCGTGTACGGATGTCATCGTTCACATCTTCAAGGAGGACGCCGAGATAACCCCGCTCGGTTTGCCCAAATTCAATCAGCTGGCGGACGACACGGTTGGCCATGGTGCTTGGCACCGCAAAGCCGACCCCGACGGAGCCGCCGGTTTGGGAGTAAATGACCGTGTTCACGCCGATCACATTGCCCTTCAAGTCGAATAATGGTCCGCCAGAGTTCCCCCGGTTGATGGCCGCGTCGGTTTGGATGAAATCATCATAAAGACCGCTGTCGATATCGCGGTTGCGCGCCGAAATAATCCCAACCGACACAGAGCCGCCGAGACCAAAGGGTTGGCCGATCGCCACCACCCAATCGCCGACCCGTGCCCGATCGGAGTTGCCGAACGACACAGAGGGGAACCGCCTGTCCGATTGAATCTTTAGAACCGCCAGGTCGGTTTCGCGATCCACCCCGCGCAGGGTGGCTGGGTATTCCTCTCCATCCTCTAGGGTAACGGTGATCGTGTCGGCATTTTCAATCACGTGACCGTTGGTCACGACGAAGCCAGAGGGATCGATGATAAAGCCTGAACCAAGGGACCGCGCCTCAGGGCTGGTCGGCGCTGAAAAGGCAGTTTGAGGGATCGACTGGGAGGTGGAGATATTCACTACCGCAGGGATCACGTCCTCCACCAAATCCGCAAAACCGTCGGGCGTCCCCCGCACAGCGGCAGCGGCCGCCATAGGGGTCGTCGCAACGATCACAGGGCCCAACGCAGCCATTGCAACAGCGCCGCAGGCGGCAAAAACAGTCTTCCGCATGGAATAGTCCCCACTGATCACAGGTAACAGACAAGCCTAAGGCTAGCCTATCCTGCTGGCGGAGGCAAAGGCGATGCAGGTGGGATAAAATGTACCCAACCGTGATTTGAAACACAGCCAGGGCCCTCTCTTTGAACCAACGTCCATCGGTAACCTTAAAAAGAGGGAGACCCCATGAAAAAGCTATCAATCACCCTCGCTATTGCAGCCATCGCCTTTGCGGTGACCAGCCAGCCCGCCTCAGCCAATCCCTACAGCATCAGACTGTCTGATAGAGTCGGGCAGATGCTGTAGAAGCTTCGTTTTTCGCGCGTGAGCCGAGTTTTTCTGATCCAAGCTGATCGTCCGCCGCGCTAAGAGCGCCGTTATCGGGAAGATTGGGTGAGAAGTAGGAATACCAATTACAGCGGATAGCGTTCACCACGGCTTGTCCGTGGTGTCCATTGGGCTCACTAAAACAACCCTAGATGTAATGGACCCCACGGACCCTGCGGGCCGTGGGGAACAATAGAGACTAGACGATCTTGGCTTCCCCAGGGCAAGCCCGGGGCGACAGATAAAACCGCTTACTGATTATTGAAGTACTGGAAGAACTCCGAGTCAGGCGACAGGATGATGGTCGTCCCCTCATCCTTTAGGGACTCCTCATACGCCGCGAGCGACCTGTAGAAGCTAAAGAACTCGCGTCGTTGCGGATCGCCGGAATTCGCAGTCCCGGTGATCTGGCAGCGAATACCCAACGTGGCCGCAATCTCCTCGTCGGTCATGATCGCCCGTTGTTGGCCAGGATCGCGAGGCGCATCCGTTGCAGCAGCGCCTTCAGCCAGAGGCGGTACATTTTCGATCTCCGCGGCAATGCCTTGATAAGCGTTGGCGAAAATACAGTTCTTCACCGCATCAGCACGACCACGGATAATTTGAGATTTTTCCTCGGCCTCAGCGCGGGTGCGCACCACCTCTTTTTCAGCAAAGGCCTGGATCTCACGGGACCGGCGCTCACCGTCCGCCCGAATGGCTTCGGCCTGCTGACGATAGTCAGAGATCATCCGCTGATAAACGTTAGCGGCGTTCTCTGCGGGAAAGTCCGCCTGGCGGATCCGCACATCAATGATGGTGACCCCCTGTTTCCGCGCTTCCTCGGTCACATCAGCCTTGATCGCCGCCATAATGGGCGCGCGTTCCTGGTTGATGATGCGGCCAATCGTTTTGGAGCCAAGCTGACCCCGCATCGCCTCCCCAAGAATGTTCTGGAGCCGCTGGTTAAAGTTCGTCCGCATGAAGGAGGGGTTATTGGCCCCTGCCCCCATGGTTTGGAAATAGAGAAGGGGATCAGTAATCCGGTACCGGACAAAGGCGTCCACCAGAAGCCGTTCTTCATTCGCGACAATGATTTCCACTGGACGCGGCAAGTCGAATTCGAGATTCCGGCGATCAAAATAGACCACATTTTGCCAGGGAAGCTTCATTTTAAGGCCAGCTTCATCCTGACCCGGTTCATTAATGGCACCCGCCACCGGGTCACCAAATTGTAGCACCAGGGCCTGTTGATATTCGGGCACGGTGAAAAGGATAGTGCTGGAAAGGACGAGGGCGGCCCCCCCGAACAGGATCGCCAAAAAACGCAATGGGCTATTCATGATTACCGCCCTCCCGATGTTTGATCAGTGGTCGTCGGCGCCCGGCGGCTAGCCGCCTGGGTATCGCGCACCACATCGTTCAAGTTAAGGAACGGCACCGCGCCGCCCGCCTGGTCATCCATAATGACCTTATTGGCGCGGCCAAGGACCCCTTCCATCGTTTCCAAATACATGCGCTGCCGCGTCACCTCCGGGGCAAGGGCATATTCCGCATAAATATCATTAAATCGGCTCGCCGCCCCTCGGGATTCCAGCACCACACGCTGAGCATAAGCTTCCGCATCAAGCTCGATCTGTCTGGCTTCACCCTGCGCCCTCGGAACGATAGAGTTAGCGGTCCTAGTGGCTTCGTTCACCCGCTGCTCCGCAGCAGACCGCGCATCGATCACATCCCGCTGAGCGGGGATCACCTCTTCGGGCGGGTCAGCGCGACCAAAGTTCACCCGGATGACATTGATGCCGCTGTCATAGCTATCGAGGATCGATTGAAGAATATCTTGGGTGCGAGAGTTCACCGCCGCCCGATCAGCCGAAATGATGGGACCAAATTCGCTTTCCCCCACCACTTGGCGCAGGGCCGATTCAGCCGCTGCCTCCACGAGGCGCTCAGGCTCCTCAATGTTGAAAAGAAATTTCGCCACCGCAGGCAACTCACCGGGCTCCAACGCCCCGCTGCCTTGAATGTTATATTCCACCGCCATGTCTACATCGACAATATTAAGGTCGGAGGTCAGCATCGAGGTCTTTGCCTGCTGACTGCCGCCGATGGAAACAGACTGTTCTTGCTGGACCGGCTCCACCTGCACATTTTGGATGGGGAACGGCATATGCCAGCGAAGGCCAGGCTCGCTGAGGCCCGAATAGGCACCAAATGTCGTCACCACGCCGAGGGAGCCAGGGGCCACCTGATAAAATCCACTGGCAAGGTATAGCAGCGCCAGCGCCCCTAGGCCCAAGCCCAGAACGCGCCCACTGGGCATCTGGAAATCGCCAGTCCCTTGGCCGCCATTGCCGCCACCGCGACCAGAGGCGCGGCGAAATCTATCGCGACCTGACTTCAGAAGGTCTTCAAGATCCGACGGCGGCCGGTCGCCCGGTCGTCGGTTATCTTGCCCCCCTGAACCATTACTGGGTTGGCCCCAAGGACCCTGATTTCCACCGGGGCCGCCCCCATTGCTGCCCGATCCGCCGGGCTTATCCGTCCATGGCATCGTGTGCTCGATCTTCCTTCTATGGTCGCCAACCCCCGTCTTGAGTACTTTATCCCCCATTTTAGGGGCACAAGCGTCCAAAAGGGCTGGCGTGTCGCCTTGAGGTCTATATGTGACTCTTTCCAGTCATCGCAATTGCCCTGTTTGCGCGCGAAAGGAAACGCCCATGCTCAATCGCCTTAAGGACGCCGCCCGTCACGCCAAAATAGAGCAGAAGCTAAAACAACGATTAGCGGCCGCCAACGTGGCTGACGGCGCCTCGATTACCCTGCGTAAGGTTGCAGACCAGTTACGGGCCACTGTGCTTTTGGCGGAAAATCCTACTATTGGCGGGGCATCGGTGAAAGCCCTGGAAGCAGATCTTGCGACCATTGACGGCCTTGATGGCGTGACGTTGGTGACGACCGCCCACAATCCGAACGGCAGCGGCGCTCGTTCGGCTCCCCCCCCAGAACCGGCGACAGATGCGCGGATTAGGCGCGGTCACGACAACCCCCTCGCCATCCCGGGGGCGAAACCGGAGAGCAACACCCACCCCGGCGCTGCACCCACATTGAAAGCGCGTCCGCAGAAACAGCGACCAGGCAATGCTGGCAAAATTATCGCGGTGGCCAGCGGCAAGGGCGGCGTGGGCAAATCCACTGTCTCGGCAAAGCTCGCCCTCGCCCTCGCTGCGCAGGGCGCACGCGTGGGTCTTTTAGATCTCGATATTTACGGGCCCTCCCTCCCCGTTTTGTTCGACCTTGAAGGGGTTCGCCCCAAAGTCGCCGACGGGATGGTCCACCCGCTGGAGACGGCGGGGATCTCCCTCATGTCCATCGGCTTTTTGGTGGGAGAGGAACAAGCGCTGGCCTGGCGCGGGCCGATGGTGATGGGCGCAGCGAAACAATTGCTCTACGAGGTGCGCTGGCCCGAGCTTGATTGGATCATCATCGATACGCCCCCGGGCACGGGGGACGCTCACCTCACCCTCCTCCAACGCACACGGATTGACGGCGCGGTGTTAGTGTCGACCCCCAGCCCCCTCGCCATTGCCGATGTGAAGCGGGGAGCCGCTCTTTTCAAAAAGATGGATGTGCCGCTTCTGGGGCTCGTGGAGAATATGGCCACCTTGCCGGACGGTAGCCGCCCCTTTGGCAATGGCCTGGATGAAGCGGCGCTCACCTCGCTCGCGCTCAACCGATTGGTCAGCCTGCCGCTTGACCCCGGTCTTGCCGCCGCGCCGGGGCGAGCGACATCGGCACCGGCCGAGGCGTTTCTTACCCTCGCCGATAAGGTGAAATCTGCCCTCACCCACCTGGACCCCGCGCCCACGTCACAGTAGGAGCCGGGTTTATGGCAGATGATGATGTTGAACTCGATTATGAGTACCTGGCGCAAAATGCCCTGCGCGGGGTGGTACGTGATGTTTTAGGCATGACCCAGGCGCTGGGGTACCCGCCGGGGGAGCATCATTTTTATATTGAGTTCCTCACCACCGCCCCGGGGGTATCGATCTCCAATACGCTAAAGGAACAATATCCCGAGCGGATGACGATTGTGCTGCAGCATCAGTTCGAAGGCCTCGACGTCTCCGATGACGAGTTTCAGGTGACCCTGCATTTCCAGGGCATGCCCGACACGCTGGTTATTCCGTTTGCGGCAGTGACCCAGTTTGCGGACCCCTCCGCTAACTTCGCGCTTCAGTTTCAAGCGATGGAAGTGGAGGAAGAAGAAGGCCCCTCCGCCGAGGTGGAAACACTGCCCCAGACCGAGCATAAAGCTGGCGCTGATGATGGGGGGGAAACCCCCGACGATGATGGGCCGGACGACAATGGCGGCGGCGCTGACGTGGTGAGTTTGGACCGTTTCCGGAAGAAGTAGGCTTAGGCAGCCCGCTCGTCATCCCGGTTTGCCTGAAAGGCAAGACCGGGATCCATAAGCTTGGATGCATGTGGTTTCGCACCACTCTAGCACTCCCGCTCTTTGGATCCCGGGTCTCCC
>CALFRH010000307.1 GCA_937919225.1 uncultured Parvularcula sp. | reverse complement strand
TGGTTCATGGGACTTGATGATGCCCGCTCAAAGCTGGAGGATTGGCGTAGAGACTATAATGAAGTAAGACCCCACAGCGCCATCGGGAATAAGCCCCCGATAACGCTCATAAACCCCGTGACGGACCAAAGTCCGACACACCCTTAAAACCCGGAAAATCCTCCAGCCAGGTGGCCCAAAAAAGGGGGGCTGGTCAGTGGCGCAGCGACGTCGGCTCCGGGTTGGCCCAGATTAATGGGGCTGGACAGCTGGATATGAAAGATACGGCTCGATCAGTAATAAATAAGTATCAGAAAGAAGCGCTCCGAGCGTGCGTCTCTGCTCTCTGTGATGTGTTTTTAGGTATATGAGTTTCTTAATTGAAGAAGCGCAAACTCAAAACGAGGAGCTTTTCGGGGAGCGGACCGTCAGCTAAAGCACTCTCAACACAATTGACGGCGCCAACGACCTCCAACCCATGCAAGAAAATTATAAACTCCGTACCACTACATGACCGGTAAACTGACTAGAGAGAAACTTTCGAAAGACACTATTCTCGATGGCGCCATGAAGTTAGCGCGTAGAGAGGGTGTCAATTTCACCATGCGCGCCCTGGGGAAAGAGCTAAATGCCTGGCAAAATGTTGCCTATGATCACTTCCCCACCAAGCTGGAACTGCAACACGAACTGCTGAACCTTATTGTTGGCGAGGCGCTGACCGAGCCGACTATTCAGCGCTTTCAATCCCGGACAAATGATTGGGGCGAGCGGCTGAAACGCTTCTCAATCGATCTGTTTGACTGTCTTTCGAAATATCGTGGCGTTGGTCATCTTATTACACACCATGGTGCCGCCGGCCCACCAAATGTGGTAAAGCTTGTTGAACTCTGCCTTGACCACTCTGCGGAGAAAAATTTCTCTGCTGACAGATCATCCCAAATCTTCACAGTACTCACATTTTTTGTGGCAGAGATGGCTGATCTTGCCGCGGCGACCAGGGATGGGTTGGTCACAGAGAGATTTGTCGGCGACTCACAGCGGAATGATGACCTGGACCCTCGGTTTTCGGAGTTCATGCGCACCTCTCTATCTACGCCAGTTCGTGATCGTGTGATTATCGGTCTCGATATCTTTATAGCGGGCCTGATCGACGAGGCCTCCGCTGATCACCCCAGCGACAACGGCGCGGACCTTGATCGCTAGGCCGAGGGCTTGCCCTCCCAAACCCAAGCCTTATGCCGCGCGACAGCATGGCTTCCTTAACCCAAAAGGGCATGCGGCCGCTGGCCCCTCCCCCCGCGAGTACACACGCCGCCTTGACGAGGTTCACGTGCTTGACTTAACTGGCCCAGAACTAAGTTCTGAAATGAGATTGGAGCGACCTACATGAAGCGAGCAATAGCGTTTATCAAGCAGCTAAGCGTTTTGCAGATCGCCCTCATTTGCGCCGCGGCCTTGCTAGTGCTGCCTACCGCGTCGATATACTTCTGGCTTCGCTCTACCTTGCCGGACTATACAAAGACGCTTGAAAGTGATCGCCTCTCCGCTGCGGTGACGATATCTCGTGACGCCTATGGCGTCCCTCACATCGAGGCGCAGAACTTCACCGATGCCGCCTTTGCGCTCGGCTATGCTCAGGCTCAAGATAGATACTGGCAAATGGAAACGATGCGTCGCGCCGTACGCGGGCGAAACGCTGCTGTGTTCGGCGAAGACCTGTTCGAACTCGACATACGGTATCAGGCACACGGCTCCCTCTCGGAGGTCGCCGAAAAATCCTCTGCACGGATCGAACCGGAGATCCGCGAGATCTTTCAAGCTTTCGCTGACGGGGTTAATTTAGCCATAGAAAGCGGCGAGGCGACGTCATCGCCCGAATGGGCGTTGCTCGGCGTTCAGCCTGAGCCCTGGACCATGGGCGACTCAAACAATTTCATGACCATCATCTCTGAAACCGCCACCGATGGCGAACGAGAGTTGATAGTAGAAGCCGCAAGGATGGCTAACTCCGAGCAACTCAACCATCTGTTGTTTACTCCCCTTCCCGGCAATTTCCCAACGCTTTACGAAGACTTCAAAACCGACACCGGATCCACGGACGCACCTTCGAACCTTCCAGGGGGCGCCAGCGATCCAGAAAAACATAATGGTACGAACTTTTTCGTTCTTGCACCATCACGGACGAAGACGGGCAGCCCCATTCTCGCCGTTGACCCCCATATTCCTACGCACACCCCCAGTCTTTTCTATCCCGTGACGATCACCCTGCCCGACAATGTTATTGCGGGCGCCGCGTGGATAGGTTCCCCCTCGATCAGCTTTGGCCAAAACAGTCATATCGCCTGGGGGATTACGCACCTTTATGCAGACACGTTCGATTACATCGTTGAGCGCATTGATCCCGACAACCCCAATAACTACTTGACTCTAGAGGGATCCGTCCCTTTCGAAGTGGCTCAGATAAGAACTCCCGTACAGGGTGAGGAAGAGCGATTTATTTCTCTAAGACGTACTCGGAATGGCGTGGGTGTAAGCGATCCCCTACCGACAGAAGATGGTGAAATCCCAGAAGGCCTCTCAGAAGAATTCAAAATTGTCGAAGAGGCTTTCGGCCCTGGACATGTCGTGGCCCGACGTCAACTGGCCGTCGAGGAAGGTCAGACGACGATGCAGTCTCTTGTCAAAGTAAGTCTTGCCCAGTCGTGGGATGAGTTTCGCGAGGCACTTCGAGATTATGAGTGGACGAATAACTTCGTCTATGCCGACAGAGAGGGGAATATCGGTGTACAAATGGCAGCGCGGCTGCCGAACCGTCGTCAACTCAACGGTTGGAACGGCCAGCGTCTCGCTCGGGGTTGGCTTGGGGAAGGTGAATGGATGGGTTATGTTCCCTTTGATGACCTCCCCATGATTTACAACCCTCCCCAAGGATGGATTGCCGACTCCAATAGCCGGACCGTCGACGCGCGGACACCCTTCCGGGTCACGGACAATTTTTCATCGCCCTGGCGCATCACGCGAGCCTACGAAATGGTTGATGCGGTGGAGCGCCACGACATGGCATCGGCAACAAAAATCCAAATGGATGTTCAATCCCATCAAGCGAGATGGATATTGGACCGTCTCCTCAAAATTGAGATGACGTCAGAGCGGTCCAAAGCCGCCATGGATATGCTTCGCAAGTGGGACCTCAATATGGAGATGGATCGCCCCGAGCCACTCCTATACTCAACGATTGCGTTGGCGCTCCAACAACGCCTGATTAACATCCACAACAATGTGGCACAGAGCGTATCGCCAGACGCTCTTCAAATAACCCACATTCTCGACGACGCCCCACATTGGTGTGATCATCCCGATACCGATCGTGTTGAGAATTGCAATGAAGCGGTCAATGACGCCGTTATGCTCGCACTTGACGCCCTTAGCTCACAGTTTGGCAGGAACATGTCCTCTTGGCAGTGGGGTAAAGCACACCAAACCGAGTTTCCTCCGGAGTATTCCTGGGCACATGTTCCGTTTTTAGGTGACCTCGCACGAACAACGCTCCCCTCTCCTGGTGGGGATGGCACCCTCAATGTGGCAGCCGGGACGCGCCCTAATGCAACGCCTCAAGATCTTTTATCCGACCTAGAGTTTGTCCATGTCCATGGAGCGATGTATCGGATGATCTCTGATCTAGGAGATCCGTCACAGTCCACTATGTCCTTTGCGCCTGGGATCTCCGGCAACGCCTTTTCGAAGCACTGGTCAGACATGGCGCAACCTTGGGTCGATGGGGAGTATTTCAATCTTTTTCCGAACCAGGATGGTAAACGGAAGATCACAACGATTACTGCTATACCCGGCCAATGAGTAAGCCGTTATCGATAGCAGCGGTCCATCACGTGATCGCGATGCCCAAATAGCCAGAATTTTAAAGTACCGCGCCACTTCATTGATCCATAACAATTCGCCAATTCAACCCACACGATTAGAGGTTACGTTATTTTATGCAAATGATGAGGGCAGCCTTTTACGAGGAACATGGTGGTACCGACAAAATTCGGGTCGATGAGATTGCGCGACCTGAGATTGCCCGTGATGAAGTCTTAATCCGTGTAAAGGCTGCTTCCTTGAATGGCTTTGATCCCATGATATTGGAAGGCTCTACCGATCTGAAAACACCCCTCCCTATGATCCCGCTTGGGGATTTTGCCGGTGAAATCCACGAAGTTGGGTCATCCGTTCGTCGGTGGAACATTGGTGATCGCGTGTGCCCGTTTCCATTCATCGCATCCCAAGGCATGATGGGCGAAACACGAACAGGTGCCGCGGCCGAGTACGTCGCAGTACCAGCCGTGAATCTTATCCGGATGCCAGAAACAGTGACCTATGAACAGGCCGCCTGTCTTCCCATCGCTTATGGCACCGCGCTCCGCATGATGTACGACCGCGCCAATGTCAAACCTGGGGATCGTGTGCTCATTTTGGGGGCCACCGGCGGTGTCGGCGTTTGCGCCCTAGAATTGGGTAAGTCTGCTGGCTGCGAGATTATTGCATGCGGAAGTTCCGATTGGAAACTTAATAAATTGAAGGCCTTGGGCGCTGATCATGTTATTGATACTTCGAAAGAAGATTTCGAAGAGGCCGTCCATGAACGCTTTGGAAAGCCCAGCTTTTTCGGTGGTGGCGGTGTTGATGTTGTTATCATCTATATTGGCGGTGATACCTGGGTGAAATCCCTACGCTGCTTAACCAAAAATGGGCGTCTACTGACATGTGGTGCGACCGCAGGCTTTTCTCCAGAAGAAGATATTCGTTATATTTGGTCGTTTGAACTCAACGTCATCGGGTCGAATGGCTGGCTTCCCCCTGATCAAGTTCGCCTCCTCGATATGGTCGCCGACGGACGGCTGACCCCCCAAATCCACGCCATACGTCCGCTTGAAGAAACTGCTTCCTCCCTACAGCAATTGATCGACCGAGACGTGTTCGGCAAAATTGTTATCACCCCCTAACGAAAGTCAAACGATGTCCGGTATTGATCTTGAAAAAATGCAGGCCGCCTTAAATGCCTCCCCCTTCATCGACCTTCTTGGCATGGAGGCTGTTGACGTCAGCCCCGATGAAGGGTCGCTAACAATGAGGATGCCGTTTACAAATATTCTCAGCCGCATGACTGTTCTCACGCAGTTTCACGGGGGAGCGATTGCATCCCTCATCGATACGGCGGCATCATGTTTGGTGTTCGCAACGTTGGAAATTCCTGCCCCGACGATCAATTTCCGAACAGATTATTTAAAGCCCGCTGGTGGTACGGACCTGACAGCAAAGGCAACCATGAGGCGGCGTGGACGATCCGTCGCTGTCGTCGACGTTGATGTGCATGTCGGAAATGGCGCCCTCATCGCGATTGGGCGTGGGACTGTTGGCACAAAAGCGAGCTAGGTCGATGAAACGCTTACAGAATATATCAGATCTCATTGATCCAAAACGCGATCCAAATACTATCGCCATTGTAGATCGGACGGGTGGCACGAGAAATGAGATCACCTATGGTGAACTGCTTGAGCGCATTGCGATAGCGCGAACAAATCTAACCTCCCAACATGGCGTTGAGGCTGGCGACTATGTGGTTTTGCTCGGCGCAAACAGTATTCATTACCTGGCAGCTTATTTTGCGAGCATGTCGATTGGTGCGGTGGCAACACCCATCAACCCCTCTTTCGAGCCTGATATTATAAAAAAATTGCTGGATGACGTTTCGCCAAAGATCATCCTCGCTGACGAGGCGTTCGGGGAGTCAACGAGTGCTGAGTACGTGCCGATAGAGAGCATTGATGTCGGCACAAAGGATGAGAGTATCGCCCTTATTGTGGATCCCGAGGCTCTTGCCGTCGTTCTCTTCACATCCGGCTCAACGGGTGCGCCTAAGGGGGTAATGCTGAGCCACAGCGCTCTCATCAAATCCCTCTACGCCATGGAAAAAGAAATCGCTCTGCTTGGCCAAACATGTGTTATCGTTTCAGCGCCCCTCTTTCATATGGGTGCACTGAATTATGTCCATATGTGGTTCACCGCGGGGGGTAAGATAGCATTATTGCCTCGCTTTGAAGCAGGCACCTTTTTAACCGCACTTGAAGAGGATCGCGTGGCGGTGATCGGCGGTGTCCCTCCGATGATACCCCGCCTCGCCAAAGCTGCCCAGGACCTGGGGAAAGGCCCGTTCCCAGGTGTTGGGGCTGTTGCGATTGGATCCGCCCCCCTCACCGAAGCCATCATAGAAGACTGTCGGAACCTGTTCCCCAATGCGATGGTCGTCAACAATTACGGAACAACTGAAATCGGGCCTGGTGTCTTTGGTGGGCATCCGGAAGGTTTAGCGCGGCCGCAAATGTCTATAGGATACACCAGAAACACAGATGGCGTCCGTCTAGCGGATGGCGCCAACGATGATGAAGGCGTTCTTGAGGTCAAAGCCGAAAGCCTGATGAAAGGGTATCTTCATAAAGATGATTTGACCCAACGACGAATTCGCAACGGGTGGTATCGTACGGGCGACCTTATGCAGCGCGATGAAAATGGTTTCTTCTTCTGTGTTGGCCGCGAAGATGACATGTTCCTCTGCAATGGTGAGAATGTTTATCCGATTGAATGTGAAGCGCTACTTGAATCCCACCCGGATATTCTTCAAGCCGCGGTCATTCCCGTTGAGGACGCCAAATCTGGGTCGGTGCCCATCGCATTTGTAGTCTTAGCCAACGGCGCTGATACCACGGAGGACGCGATTAGGCAGTTTACGCGCGAAAACGGACCGGCATACCGGCATCCACGTCGGGTTATTTTCCTGGATACAATGCCGATGAACGCCGTCAATAAAATTGACAAAGCGACGTTGTCGAAGCACGCATCAATCTCCCATTAGCCCCAGCCAACGGACAGTTCTAGACCTTTCAGGCATCGAACTGTCCGCTTGATTGGGCATAAATCGACTTTGCGCCTCGCCCTCGTCCCCCTCCCCCTCGCAGCAGTTTTCAGCGATAAACTGTACACCGTCGCAGCTCGCTTTTGAATAACTATCAGAAACCAAACCGCGTCCGCAACTCGTCCACCTGCTGATCAAGCATATGTTCGAACTTCACGAACTGAATA
>CALFRH010000306.1 GCA_937919225.1 uncultured Parvularcula sp. | reverse complement strand
CTTGAATCACCTTTCGAGACATTTGTGAATCCTGAATCCCCACAGACCCTAGTCATATCACAAGCTCCGTGGCACCGAATTGTTGTTCAAACAAGACTAGTGGTTCTGTTGCGCTGCGTATCGGCTTTCGCCAGAGCGCAGGAGTTTGCGCCGGAGACCCTCAAGACGCTTTTCAGCGATGTCGCAATATTTTTGCTCAAGCTCAATCCCGATATATCGCCGATCATGGAGAGCTGCGGAAAGAGCCGTTGTCCCAGAACCACTAAACGGATCCAGTACAGTGTCGCCGGGCTTTGAATAACACTTCACAAGCGGCGAAATAACGTCTACAGACTTTTGCGTGGGATGAAACTTGTTCCCGGTGTACTTCCATCTCAACACGTCACTAATCGGATTGCGTGGCATCGATGGCCGCCCTTTAGCAAGGATGAATGCTGACTCATGTCGGTATTGCGCGAACCCGCGTTTTGAGGCGTAAGACTTTTCCCAGACGATGTGGCCGACGCTGCGAAAGCCCGCTGACGCCCAAGCGGCAGAAAACTCAGCAATAGCATTCCATCCATAAAATGTGATGCAGTAGCTGTTAGGCTTCATAACACGGAACAATTCACTATAGACGGGAAGCACAGCGTTTGGATTTGCGTCATTCGCTAGGGTTCTGCCATTGCGGTCGCGGTACCGCACGAAGTACGGTGGGTCCATAACCACAAGATCAACACACGCCTTCGGGAACGCGCCAAGTGTTTCAATCGAATCGCCGCAGATAATCCGATCTGCAATAGGCTTTTTGATGAGTTCAGGGTTTTCAGTTGTGGTGACGTGTAGATGAGGCATTGGATAGCTCCGTAAGCAAATTTCATGAATGGCCGAGGGGCTCTCTTTCATCCCTCTCAAATCCACATTGCTTTCGCTTTCCTCTTCCTCTCCTGCTGACAGAGCCACGTGCCATGGCGTCAAATCTGTTCCGCCGAATTTCGCTGCCAGCAATCGCCGAAGCCACCAGATATGTATTTACTTTATACGTATAACTTTCGAACAAACCAACGAGAGATCAAAGCTTAAGCCCGAGTGGTTTCGGAAAACAAAAAGTGTCACCGACCTCTTTCACGGTGAGCCACTGTCATTCCATCCGTATTGCTGGTGGTTGTAAAAAGGTAAGTATTACTCTATTCCTATACAGTCATACTAAGCAGATAGGATTCAGACGTAGAAACTCTGAGAGCCTGTCCGGGTGTTAACGTTTAAGGGTTGAGTGGCGGGCTGATCAGTGATTCCAAGGTGTTGCTTAGACATTTTGGAGACCGCTGATGTGGACCCCGACCACTCGTGAACAGCATAGGCGTGTTGGCCTCAGGTACCAGACTGATTTGACGGACGCCGAATGGCGATTGCTGCGTCGCCTGTTCGACACAGACACGAGCCGTCATCGCAAATGGCCGATCCGGGTTTTGCTGGATGCGATTTTCTATGTCCTACGGGGCGGTGTGCCTTGGCGGCTGTTGCCAAAGGAGTTTCCCCCTAAAAGCACCGTCTACGACTGGTTCTGTCGGTGGCGTGATGATGGGACCTTTGAACGGATCAACCACGCCCTTGTGATGATGGATCGTGAACGTGCTGGTAGAGAGGCCTCGCCAACGGCGGTGGTGATTGACAGCCAGAGCGTCAAAACAACGGAAAGCGGCGGACCGTCAGGCTATGATGCAGGAAAGAAGGTCAAAGGCCGCAAACGCCAAGCCATGGTAGATACGGACGGTCGTGGATTGGTGCTGATCCCTGGACCTGCCGATATCCAAGACCGGGACGGCGCCGTGCCCCTCTTGCGGCTGTCGCGCTTGTCTTTTCCCTTTGTTACCAAGGCGTTCGCCGACAGTGGTTATGCGGGTCAAAAGCCACAGGAGGCGACCAGCATCGACGTGGAAATCGTCCGGAAGCCGAAAGATCAAAAGGGCTTTCAGGTTCACCCTCGACGATGGGTGGTTGAACGGTTCTTCGGATGGATCAGCCGAAAAAGGCGCCTGTGGAAAGACACAGAAACGACCCTGAAATCAGCAACAGCCTTCCTGTACGCAGCCTCCGTTATGACACTCACACGACGTATCGCTAGAGAAGGTTAATGGTCGGACGGACTCTTACGCTTAGAGTCAAGTTTTGGTTCTATGGCTTGGGGTGACGTGCTTCCCAAGAGTTGGACCATTTAAAGCTGGAATTTTCTAATTTGGGCTGCCGTTTTGGTGGCGGAGAGTTCCATGAAGAAATCCA
The DNA here is from genome assembly GCA_937919225.1 of uncultured Parvularcula sp. GTDB lineage: Bacteria > Pseudomonadota > Alphaproteobacteria > Caulobacterales > Parvularculaceae > Parvularcula. The sequence continues at coordinate 2,413 of CALFRH010000306.1, read as the reverse complement.
AGTTCACGGACGCGCAAATCGCGTTCATTCTCAAGCAAGCAGACGAAGGGACCTCGGTTGCTGATGTGTGTCGGAAAGCTGGCGTGAGCCAAGCGACATTTTATAATTGGCGAAAGAAGTATGCTGGACTGATGCCAAGCGAGATGAAACGGCTGAAGCAGCTCGAGGAAGAGAACGGTAATCTGAAGAAGATTGTTGCCGATCTTTCGTTGGATAAGGCTATGCTACAGGACGTCATCAAGCGAAAGCTCTAAGGCCTGCTCATCGTCGCAAAGTCGTTGATGGGATGATGGCTGAATGGTCTGTCAGTGAACGGCGAGCGTGTCGTGTGCTGAAGGCACCACGATCTACTCACCAATATCAATCAACGCGCGATGATCAGGCCGACCTCAAACGACGTATCAAAGAGATTGCCCAAACCCGTGTTCGTTATGGATACAGGCGTATTCACGTTCTTCTGAGACGAGAAGGAGTGAGGCGGAGAAGAAAACGATCCAGTGAATCGTTTTCCCGCCGAACGATAAACGCGAAACGCGTTTATCGACTTTATCATGAAATGGGGCTGCAGCTGAGGAATAAGACACCGAAGCGGCGGGTAAAAGCGAAGCTCCGTGATGATCGGAAAGAGGCGACAATGGTGAACGAGACTTGGGCTATGGACTTTGTCCATGATCAATTGGTGACCGGACGTAAACTGCGTATCTTGACCGTGGTCGATACCTTCTCTCGTTTCTCAGCAGTAATTGATGCTCGGTTCAGTTATCGTGGTAAGGACGTTGTCCAGACGCTTCAACATGCCTGTAAGTTGTTTGGCTATCCAAAGTCGATAAGGGCTGACAACGGGCCAGAGTTCATCTCTCGCGATCTTGATCTGTGGGCTTATCAAAATGACGTCATTCTCGACTTCTCACGCCCAGGTAAGCCGACGGATAACGCTTTTATCGAGTCCTTCAATGGCAAGTTCAGAACCGAATGTCTGAATACGCATTGGTTCTTAGGCCTCGATGATGCCCGATCAAAGCTAGAGGATTGGCGTAGAGACTATAATGAGGTAAGACCCCATAGCGCGATCGGTAACAAACCCCCGATATCGCTCATAAACCCCGTGCCAGGTCAAAACCAGGCACATCCATAAACCCGGAAAATCCTCCAGCCGGGTGGCCCAAACAAGGGGTGCAGGTCAACAGTGCCTGAAACTCTACATCAAAATGACCCAGATTAATGGGGCTGGACATCCGCACCTTTCCAAAAAGCGGGCATAAGCGAAGGAAACTAGCCGGTGGAAATGGGTTGGCATCGATCGGTGAGATACACTGAAAGCCGTAAGTTTGAGAAGTCGGCCGGCATCACGGCGTTTCTGCGGACATACGAGTTGCAAGTAGGTGCCAGGATAATAACTGGCGAATATGGTCGTTCGCCTTGAAGAGGGGCTAATTGGAACCAGAAAGCGCCTAGGCTGATACGCCATAGCAGTCTGATTATAACTTCTGTAGCTTCGATTGCACGACTCGGGCTAAATCGTGATAGAAATGCGAGATACGAAACTGTGTAAGTACCCGATGAAGGCGCTAATTCTATCTGACATCCACGCCTTTACAACGCCACGCGAGGGCGGTGCAATTCCATCCTACGTTAAAGTAGGAGATAGCGACGGCGCTGATCAGCAGTTTCTGGAATACCTCGAGAGGAACTCTATCGAGCTGGACCTCCTGATTTGTCCAGGAGACTTGTGCGACAGGGCTGATGCGACAAGCCTTAAGCATGCATGGGACTTTCTGAACAACGTTAAGAGAATTACCTCATGCAAGTGTTTGATGACTACGGCAGGAAACCACGACATGGATTCGCGCGACGCATCAAACAGTTTCGATCCGGCAGGATTCCTGCGTTCCTTGAAGCCAACATTTCCCACCCAGATTGATACTGACTGCGCTGTAATACAAGATGACTTTCACCGCTCGCTTTGGTTCTGGGCACGTCACTATTACATTTTCTCGAATGACGAGATTCGATGCGTTGTGCTCAATTCTGCTGCTTATCATGGCTATCATTCTGCTAATAAGAGCGTGACCCAGCCCCCAGCACAGCGCCGGGGATCGTCAAAAAACCGCCAATCTTAGAGGGTGAACTCAAAATCATCGTTGGTGAGGGAGGTGCTGGCAATCCCGTTGAGCACGAACACGTCCCCGCCGCCGAAATCAATCTCTGCGTTGCCATCAACGTCGGTCGCGGCCCCCATAACCTCCGCGAAGGTGTCGAAGTTCTCCCCCATCAAAGCGACATTCAACTTATCCTCAGTAGCGGTCCCCGCAACGAAGTCGGTGATCTCCTCGCGTCCGAAGCCAACAGCCATCACAAAGACATCGTCGCCAGCACCGCCGGTGAGCGTGTCTTGCCCTTGCGCACCGGTGAA
>CALFRH010000305.1 GCA_937919225.1 uncultured Parvularcula sp. | reverse complement strand
TGAGCCGCTTGAAGTCGGGCGACACGCTCGTTGTCTGGAAGCTGGATCGCCTCGGCCGCTCAATGAAGCACCTTATTCAAATGACATCGAGATTTGAACGACGGGGTATCCAGTTTCGCTCAATCTCTGACGCTATCGACACATCCACACCCGGCGGGAAGCTCTATTTCCACCTTATGGGAGCCTTTACAGAATTTGAAAGCAGTCTCATCAGTGAGCGTACAAAGGCCGGGATGGCCGCTGCGAAAGCACGAGGCGTAAAGATGGGTAGACCTCGCAAGGCAGTCCGTGGGATGGAACATTGCTTATCCAAGGGGGAATAACTGAAGTTGGTCTTTCGTTGCCCCTATATGGCATCACGCCAGCGGCTGCTTCGCGGGCTCAACCACAATCCGATGACAATGCTAGGGTTTACGACGCCTCTTTATAGCTGATCTTCACCCTAGCGGAAGGTTGAGCCAATCGTTGACGTGGCTGATCACACGCATACACCTGTTTTCCAGATCTCGTTGGCGCAACTATCCGAGTACTCCGGCGTCAGCAATTGGTATCAAAATTTTGACTCCAAGAGGCCTCTCGACTTTACTCCTATAGTCTTTACTCGTTTATTCTGCTGAAACTGGTTTTTGCTGGGAGGGATAGATGACCGGCTCTATGCGCTACAGATTACGTGTGAGTGTTCCCACATCAGATCAGATGATCAAGTTCGCCAGAGCGATGCGTGCCATTCAAGATATATCCGACAATCGCAGATACAACTTCATCGCGGGGATTCATGGTGCCCCATCACACTACTGCTGGCATCATCAGTTCAGCCGTCGCTCAGATGTGCGCGCGCAGGTGTTCCTACCGTGGCATCGGGCCTATCTTCACGCCCTAGATTTAGCACTAAACGACTTTTCCGATGATGACATAGCTCAGCCGTGGTGGGACTGGACGACGTTACGGGATGTGCCCGATTCCTACAGCGCTACCCAAATTGACGGCCGGGATAATCCATTGAGACGTTTTCGGATGAACCTTGGTCTTCCAAATGGTCCACTCCGCCGCAACACGCGTAGACGACCGGGCCGGAACCCATTTGTGGACTTGCCGACTGCAAGAGAATTTGAAAATGCCATCGATGATGACGATTGGAGTTCGTTCTCGGACAAACTGCAAGGCCTGCATGATGATGTCCACGTATGGGTCGGGGGTGACATGGGGAGCACGACAGCAGCTGCCTATGATCCAATCTTTTACGCTCATCATGCTATGGTCGATCGTGCTTGGTATCTATGGCAGTTAAAGCACGGTATAAACAACATACCCAACGCTCTTCTAGACTTCGTTCTCGAACCATTCGCCTTAAATGTTCGCGATGTCTTGGACACGCGAACCCTCGGCTATGAATACGCAGATCAGGTTATTCCGGTTGAGCCGGTCTCTCCCGTCTTAGTGGCTTAAGGGAATGAAGAGAGATGATAGAATTGCATAAACTCAAAACCCTGAAACCCAAGATATTACACGATTTCAAGCGCGCCGATCTTGAGATTTATGGGATAGACCATTTTCGCCCAAGTTACACAGCTCTTGTATTTCTAAACTGCGATGAAAAGGATCCGAAGAAATTGGGTCCGGATCACCCCGACTGTGCGGGCCGGTTTTCAGTGTTTGGTCATGAGAATTGTACAGGCAATGAGGGCCATTGCTCTGTTACCGTACCACAACGCTTTGATACAAGACGATCTCATCCGCTAACGAAGGCCTTCAAACGAGTCGAGATCACTCATGCTTTGAGGACTGCGCTGAGTATTCGCAAAACGCTCCAGATCACGATTATGGTTGCTGATGAAGAAGGTATGGCGAAGCGCAACAAGAAAAGAAGTGCCGAAAAAGGCAAGGCGCTTTTTTCCTGTGATAGGTTCCAAGTTGTTACGTTCGCATGAGTTCGGAGATAAGCTTTTGAACGACCGACATGGGCGAACAATCGCCCTGAACTTTAGCCCACCCGCTCATCATCCGAGTAGATAGACAAATCCACTTTGCCCAGTACCAGAGACGCCGACTTAAGGGCGTCTCTCAACTCTTCGAGCATTCCCTGCGGCGCGCCATACCTCCCTGTAATTGATCCGTCTGTATGACCCATAATACGCTTTTGCGTGTGCTCTCGCACGCCCGCGGCACGCATCGCCTCTTCGAGCGTATGGCGGAAGCTATAGACCACCAAACGCGAGGACTTCGGCACACCGGACCTGCGAATGAGCTTATTCAGCCGTTGTGATAGAGAGTTGGTATCATGACAGGGCAATGGAAATAATGGTCCTTCAGGAGCGCGTTGCTTGGCAGCCTTGGCCATCTCGTAAGCTTTGCCGACGAGTGGCAAACGACGTTCAGAGCCCTTGGTTTTGATCCGGCGATGTCGGTTGTTGCGGATCCACAGATGTGGGACATCGTGATCAAGAATAAGATCGGCAGCATCAAGACCTCCAATCTCCAGGGATCGAGCGCCGGTGTGTTTGATCAACGATAGAATGACCTTCACGTCCTCACCCAACCTAGGCGCATTGTCGAAGTAGTGGTCGATCAGCTTCAGATGTGATCTGTGGAACGGAAGCCGATCAGATTTCCCGCTCGTACTCGATTTCAGCCGCGTATTGCTGAAGGGATTGTTCCGCTCAATCTCATGATCACGAAAGTATCGAGCGAGGATAGCATGGAGAGCGTTGATCCGCCGTTTGATCGTCGTCGGTTTCTGACCCTTATCTGTACACGCCTGTATCCAGGTCTGCACATTCTTTGGGGTCATGGTCAGAATGTCTGGATCGCCAACCAGTTTCGCGACACTTTCTACGGATACCCGAAAGACCTTTTCATCTCGGTCGCCGCCATGGGTTTCAAGATCATATTTGTAGGCTTCGGTGAGCTTCACAGCGGGCTTTGGTTCCGGTTCTTGAGGCTGGGGAGCGCCTCCCAAAATAGCTGGCGAGACAGCCACAGCCGGAACGAGGGTTGGCAGCGAGCCGGTGATCTTTTGAACCCGCGCATTGGCAATGAACTGGGCATAGGCCGCATTGTATTCAGCGACGATCCGAACGGCATGGGCCTCCTGCCCCACTGCCAACCCGAGGGCATGAATCCACTCCGATTTGCCGACCATCGGCTTCAGGTCCTCGGGGACCCTTCGGCGATAATGAAGCGTCCCACCGATTGCGTGCAGGTATCGTATTGGTGCCTTCGCCATGCTCTCCTCCGATGAGCGCTACACAATTTGTGTAGTCCCACGTGTAGCGCAGTGTGGAAAACACACTGCTAACGTCAGAAAAGTAAGCACTTACAGGTACTTAAGGGGTTGACTTTGGTGCGGTCGAGAGGACTCGAACCTCCACGGATTGCTCCACAGCGACCTCAACGCTGCGCGTCTACCAGTTCCGCCACGACCGCGTCCATTTCATAAAGAAATGGGGAACCCAAGGACCGTCCACAGGCCCTCTTTCTTGCGCGAGGATTTTGCCCAAGAGCCGGGGCAGTAGCAAAGTCGGACGGCGCTGTGAAGAGGTTTTTCTTCCCCTAGCGGGCAAAGAACCTGCCGAACGACCAGTTCAGGCAAATTGGCCCCAACACCCGATGGTTCCTTTGCGCCGAAGGCCTATTTCGCTTAAGCGCCCCTAGATGAAGAAGGCGAGCGCCGCGCTTGACCTTACCCTCAATCGATCGCTCGGCGGCTCGCTGAGACCTTCAGGACCGGACACGACAACAACGAAAGACCATCAGTTTGATCCAATCTTCTCCCTCTCGATCGATAAACTGGCGATCAGAGCCGGTTGAATGGGTCACCGCATCAACGCCCGTTCCCTATGACGAGGCGGTCGAGGTGATGGAGGGCCATGTAGATGCCATGCTCGCGGGGTCGGCGCGGGAGCGTGTTTGGTTGTTGGAGCACCCTCCCCTCTACACTGCTGGGATCAGTGCAAAACAATCAGACCTAAAACAGCCAGAGCGCTTCCCAGTCTACGCCACCCGGCGGGGCGGACAATATACCTATCACGGGCCGGGGCAGCGGATCGCTTACATTATGCTCGACCTGAACAAGCGCCACAAGGATGTGCGGCGATTTGTGCAAGACCTAGAGGCATGGATTGTTAACTGCCTTGATATTTTTGGTGTGCACGGAGAAATTCGCGATAACAGAGTTGGCGTTTGGGTAGACCGATCCAAGCCAGGCCACCCCCAAGAGGACAAAATTGCCGCCATTGGCATCAGACTAAGGCGGTGGGTAACCTTCCACGGCATCGCCATAAACGTGGAACCAGACCTCTCCCATTTCGAGGGGATCATCCCTTGCGGCATCGAAGAACCACAGTTCGGCGTCACGAGCCTGGTGGATCTAGGCAGGCCCGTCACAATGGGTGATGTCGATGGCGCTTTGGCCGAGAGCTTTGCGAGTATCTTCGGCCCTATCAATCATCAGTAAACACCTCAAAAGGACACATTTATGGGAATGGTCTATATCGCTCTTGGCCTCATAACAGGCAGCATGCTGGCTTCCCAGGGAGCTATAAACGGACGGTTGGCCAGCCATGCCGGAGGGCCCGCTGCGGCGGCGCTTATCTCTATGTCCATCGGGCTTATGGCTCTCAAAGCGGTCAACCTCCTATCCCGTGGTGGGTTACCCAGCGTTGCGGGCGTATCCTC
>CALFRH010000304.1 GCA_937919225.1 uncultured Parvularcula sp. | reverse complement strand
AAGCTCTACGATCTTGGGTTGGGCCGAAAGGAAGGTCGTTTCTGTGTCCGATTGGGTGAAGGAGCCGCGCGAGAGGCGCTTAATGGTTCAAAGGGGCTCATGTTTCCGCAGGCGTTACCCATGATCGCTGGTCCATTGGTCGCCGCGAGCCCTACGCGCGTCGTCGAAAGCGCGCTTGGACGTATCGAAGTTGAAGGACAAATCCCACCTCCTGATGCGACATCGCCCGATGGGCCTCATACGCATCTCCTGCCAGATCACTTGGAAACGGGGCGAGCGTTGCCCGTTGGCATGGACTTGCCGCGCGCATACTTGCCTGGAGCTATCTTCTACCCGCCGAAGTAATCAATGTGCTGCTGCGGCCGGCGCCAGGCTAAACTTATGGTCGGGATAGTCGTAGCCTCCGAACATGACGTCCCTTTCGTACGTCATGCCGATCTTCTGCAAGACGCGTACTGATCTTCGGTTGTTTGGATCGACAATTGCTACAATAAGTTTCGTCCCGGAAAGGCCTGTTGCGTGCACGACCATGGCCTGTGCGGCCTCGGTCGCAATCCTGTGACCCCAGCAATCATTGGCCAAACGGAAACCGAGCTCTGCCTCGCATTCGCTCACACGTTTAGTACCACTTGTGAGCGAGACGTACCCAATCAACCGCTCGTCCGGTTTCAAGCAGACGGCCAACATCAATCGCAGCCCGTAACTCGTGGTGGCTTGTATCGCCCGCTTCAACCAGTCGCGGCTGGCCGTATGATCAAGCGCGCCATCGTCGCTGAAAGCCATAACGTTGGGATCGCCGAGGATTTCTGAGACTTGGTGAAGATCATCATCGCGAAACGGCCGTAGGTTCAGGCGGACGGTGTTGATCATGTCTCACCACTCTTTCCGACTGAGGCAGCCTCGCCAAGCGTGCCATGCTGACAGCATCAATGAACTCACCCCCGCGCAACGCATAGTCTCGTAACATACCTCCTCGTTCAAATCCGATGCGTTTGTAGAGACCAATGACGGGTGCGTTGTCCGCATTCTTGTGATTGCGACGAAGCTCAGAGTTCGCGCTTGCAGCGAATGACATGTGTGGATGGCTCTTGCATAGCAAGACTTTTTTGAGCCGATTTGAGCGCTTGTCAGATGCAGTCGTGTGTCCGGCCTATTTGCGCAGCGCACACGGATGCTGGCCCTGATGGTTTCCGCTGACCAAGTCCCAAACCGCAATACGGACAACTTCGCGTCCCTGACATTCGACGGGGTGTCTTGGTTGGCGGGTTGACATAGCTCCATCATCTCAAAGGTCTTGCGTCTCTCGTGTCTCCTCTTGTCCCTTATGCCGCATGGGGTTGGTATCGTTCGTTTCGTGTTAGTACGGCCCAGACGATCCGAGCGGTTTTTTTGGCCATGGCCACGGTTGCTAACCTTGGAGCCTTGCGCTGCAACAGGGCGATTGCCCATGGATCTGCGCGGTCTGGGTTATCCTTCATGTGTCTCAGTCGTGCCGTCATGCCTGCCACCAATAGGCGGCGGACGTATCTGTCTCCCATTTTTGAGATGCGCCCGAGGTGTTCCTTGCCGCCGCTGGATCGGTTGATAGGCGTCAATCCCAGCCAAGCAGCAAACTCTCGTCCATTGCGGAACTGATGCTGGTCGCCCGCGGTCGCGACAATCGCCGAGGCGGTTACGGGGCCAACACCGGGAATGGTTCGCAATAACATGACCTGGCGGTCTCTTCGACCTTCAAGCAGGATGCGTTTGTCGTACCAGAGAATGCGCAAGTGCAGAGCAACAATCTGGTTGCACAGGTTCTTCAACACATCGATGGCGACATCGGGAATGCTCAGCAGGTCGCCGTCCAGCACCGCCCTTGCAAACGTCACGGCGCGACCAATTCCCTGCGCGATTACGATCCCGAACTCCCTCAGTAGTCCGCGCAACATGTTGCTGAGCTGGGTCCGCTGGCGCACAACCATGTCTCGGGCGCGGTGGAGGAACAGGACACCCTGCTGTTCTTCCGTCTTGACTGCGACGAAACGCATTGTAGGGCGCGTGACCGCTTCGCAGATCGCCTCGGCATCGATGGCATCCGATTTGCCGCGTTTGACATAGGCCTTCACGTACATAGCCGGCATCAATCGGACTTCATGGCCCAGCTTTTGAAACTGCCGCGCCCAGTGGTGGCTCGACCCGCAAGCTTCCATTCCGATGAGACAGGGCTCAAGTTTTTCGAAAAACTGCAAAAGCTGGGCACGCCTCAGGGACGTGTTGAACGCGACAGATCCATCCACTGTGATCCCGTGCACCTGAAAGATGTTCTTGGCCAAATCTAGGCCGACTGTTGTAACCTGCATTAGGTGGCTCCTTTCCTAGCAGTCGATAACACCTGCACTATGGCGCAGTGCGTCGCCGGGGGAGCAGGAGCCATCCACCCCATCCGCAAAGCAGGCTGTGACCGCAGAATCTTGACCGCGCGGTGAATGGCAGGAAGGGGCCGTCCTCAACAGGGCAGTCCAGCTTGGAGGACCACATGCGGCACCAGCTCCGATGACCGTGAAGAGCCCAAAGTGCTTGATGCTGCATGCCAGATGGATAGCTGCAAAGCACGGCTTGCTGACAATGGCACATGCAAGTAGGGCCCAAACGAACCGATGCTGTGGTCGGCGCAAATGGTCGCGATGTGGCTGGCAAAGATCGTGCGGCTTTCGCGCTGTGCAATCTCGTCGAAGGTCACTTAGCGGCAGGGGTATGCTCGCGTAAACGCAATCAGTATTGCCCGCGCAGCCACGTTTTTCCCCTCTCGAGGGTTTCTCTCATAATGCGCTATGACTACGGACCGGAGATCTGCTACATTAACTTCATCGGGAAGGCAAAAGAACGGCTTTCGACCAAGCGTCTCAGCAAGCACCAACTCGGCATCGACGAGACCGCGGATGTAGCCGTTGCAAAGAATGCTGGCATCGCTGCATTCCTTAACTAGAACGTCGCTTGCAACCCAATTTCTACTTTCAGAACGTCCCTCAGGAAAAGCCGCAGTAACCAAAAAGAAGGAAAGTATGTGAAGGCTCTTGGTTAAGGTCATGGCCTTCGCGCTATGCCTCTTTCTCATAAAACCCCCAACCCCAGACAATAGCGAGCGTCACGCCAAGACTTTAGCCTGAGCAACCTGCTAGCATCTCCCAACGAAGGTTATGACCCATGCGCAGGCCCAGACCTCAAGGCAGCTTCGCGCTCGCTCGACCCTATCCCCCATATTCGCTTCGGGCCGCTCGTTAGAGCGACCCGGATGTGCTAGATTTCAGTTGCTTCAGCGATACCAATGGCATCTTTGAGCTCGATGCTAAGCCCTGTCATTTAATGGTGATATCCAACCGTTGCGTTTCGCCGGACGTGCCCGG
>CALFRH010000303.1 GCA_937919225.1 uncultured Parvularcula sp. | reverse complement strand
CCAGACCGCGTGCAGTTTCGATTGACCAAAAGTCAGAGCGCCATCGTTCGCGACATTGCCACGAAAACGAATCTCAGTGCGAACATCGTAGCGAAGAAACTCTTCGAGACGGGCATCGCTCAAAAAGAAATCGATGCCAAAAAAGTCGCTGAAGACCTTCTTATTATCCGCGCCGGTGTCGAAGAGATGTTCCGCCGTGCAGACAGATCAGAAGAGTTGTCCGATGCCATTGAGCGTGTCCGTGATCGCCGAGCGCGTCACCTCCACGATAGTTTGTCGGAGGACGCATCATGAGCAGGTCAAGACAATCAGGACCCATAAAAACGTTCCTGCGTGGCGGACAGGTCACCCTTCATACGTTGCGTATGTTTGGTCAGGTCATCCGCTTCATCGGTCTCGCGATGATCTCCGTCATGTTTCTCATTGCCTACTTTGGAACGGTGGCGAACACCGAGCCCGATGAGCGCCATTATGCTCTCAAATGGTATGAGGCATGGGGTTATTATAAAGTCATCAGAAATCCCGACCTTGAACTCAACATGCGGATCTCAACGGGGGAGCATGCTCCTTTTCCTGTCACGACTATTTTGTCGAACTCAGCAGTCCAAGCGTATGAAAAGAGCTTCCGACAAACCTTGTTCTTCTGGGTCGGTCTTGGTGCAGGAGGTGGTGCGCTCGGCTTTTTGACCATCATTGCGCTGTTTGTTCAGCGCGGCGGAAACCTGACGAAAGAGAACTTCAAACGGGGTGCTGAAATGGCGTCTGCTGGGGAACTCAAAGCAGCTGTGACAAACCACAATCGGCGCAAGCGAAGAAAGGACAAAGACCTACGACAAGCGCCCCAATACAGGTTAGCAGATGTTCCTTATCCGCTGGGGTCAGAGGTACAGCATACCGCGATCTCAGGAACGATTGGATCTGGTAAAACCCAAGCGATAAAAGCGCTCCTAGAACAGATCAGAGAGAATGGTGACCGGGCTGTTGTGTTCGATCTTTCGGGGGACTTTATCGCTCCCTTTTATCGACCTGAACGCGACGTGATACTGAACCCGTTGGATGAACGGGCACCTGCATGGTCGGTCTTTTCAGAAGCGACGACGAAGGCAGGTTTCGATGCAATAGCGTCCGCAATGATCCCACGAGGAAAGCACTCCGAACCAGTGTGGGCGGACAGTGCGCGCATGGTCTTTTCTACCGCCGCTCAGCTCTTATTGGGTGATGGAAGAGCGACAAATGCAGACCTTATCGACACATTGTTGGCGCGGGACCTCACAGAGCTTGCGCCTTTTTTTAAGGGCACACCTGCGGCGTCTATCATCTCGCCAGAAAGCGCACGCATGTCGAACTCCGTGCGAATGATGCTGTCTACATATTTGGATGGCCTTCGTCTCTTACCGGAAGACGGACGGACGTTTTCAATTACCGAGTGGATTGAAGCTGAGGAAGAAGATGCGACTCTCTTCCTGTCTTCTCGGGCTGATATGCACGAAACATTGAAGCCGCTTCTAACCGTTTGGATGGACACAGCGGTGCGGGCTTTGCTCTCACAACCAGGAGATCGAACACGGCGAATTTGGTTCATTCTTGATGAGGTGGCAGCGCTGCAAAAACTCCCATCGATCATGGATGGGCTCGCACGTGGGCGACAATTCGGGGCGGCGTTTGTCCTGGGCATTCAAGCCCAAAGTCAGCTGCGTGACATCTATGGTCAGGATGGTGCGCAGTCTTTGTCTTCTGTTTGTCGGACGAAACTGATCCTCGCCGCGGCGGACGCCGACACCGCGAAATGGTACGCGGACTTCCTCGGACGACAAGAAATGTCACGTTCGACGGAGGGTGTTTCGTTCGGGGCCAATACCATTCGGGATGGCGTCACTGTCAATCGTCAGGACCGGATCGAACACCTCGTTATCTCAGAAGAAATCCTCAATCTTAAAAGCCTCCAAGGCTTCCTAAAGATGCCGGAAGGGTTTCCGCTGGCTAAAGTCGATGTACCGATCAATGCCCGTAAGGCTACCGAGCGGCGTTTCATTGCCAGACAGGATCAGTCCCTTCTGGTGACGCGGCGCGTCGATCCTGAGCCGGTACAAGAGCCAAACGCGGCGAAACCCAAAGCGTCATCAAAGCGACAGCGTAAGGCTCAATCGGATGATCAAAATGATCTTTTTGAGTCGCCACCCCAGCGCCAAGCGGATGCGGCGACAGACATGACAGACCTGAATGCCGGTTTAGGTGATGATGGTTTGATTGGCACTCAGGAGGATCGCGCCCAGCGTGAGTCCACAGTAGAACGGGAAACCCGTGAAGCTGATCAGCAGAAAGATCGAAATGCCGGTGCAGGCCAAGTCGAGAGCTTTCCAGATTGGGGGGCTGAGATCTGAGTCATGGTTGCATCATTAGGATCTGTATCCTCGGCCGCGGCAGCGAAGAGCTACTACGGCCAGGACAATTATTATGCCCGTGACTCAGGTGACCCGGCCCCGACTGAATGGTCTGGCAAAGGCGCTAAAGCGCTTGGGCTGAAAGGCGAGGTTGATCTCGATAAATTCGAGACAATCCTGAATGGCGTCCTTCCAGATGGAACGCGCATTGGGCAACGTGAGAAAGAAACGTTGGAACAGGCGATGGAGCGAACGCATCGCCCTGGCGTTGATTTGACGTTTTCTCCGCCCAAAGATGTTTCACTACTGCTCTACCTTGGCGGGGATAAACGTGTCTTGCAGGCCCATCGCGCCGCTGTGAATGAAGCACTCAAGTGGACCGAAAAGAACTTAGCGGCCACACGCGTTCGGTCCGGTCAAAATGTCGATAATGTCAAAACGGGCAATCTCGTCATGGCAAAATTTGAACATGACATAAGCCGCGACCGCGACCCGCAACTTCATACCCATACCGTTATTGCCAATATGACAGAGCATGAGGGTAAGTGGCGAGCGCTGCATAATGATCCACTTTTCCGGCACCGGAAAACCATCTCACTCGCCTATGACGCGGCCATGCGTGAGAACATGCGGGGTCTTGGCTATGGCGTTAAGCTGACCGACGGAAAGGCCGGCACCTATGTTATCGCTGGCGTTCCCGAAGCTGCACGCGAGGAATTTTCCAAAGGCAAACATCGTATCGATGAAGCGGCGAAAGACCTCGATAATCCGACGCCCGCCGCACGGGGTATTTTGGCAGTGAAAACCAGGCCGTCCAAAACAGAGATGACGGCATCAGAGAAAACCGCCCACTGGGAAGCCCAGGGCGCACCATGGAAATCGGAACTGCAAGAGACGGCGCAATCTGCCAGAGAGAATAGTGAAGCAGGCCGGATCGAGACCTTACTCGATGATCGAACGCCCGATGCGGGAACGTTCGATGCGCTCAAAACGAAATTCGTGCAGCGCTTTTTTAGACCCACACGGACTTTAAGACTTGAACAGAATGACCCTTATCAACCCAAAGAAGCCAAATCTGAAAGGGCGTATGCTGCCCGAGCAGCAGTTAGCTTCGCTGTCCGGCATTTAGAAGAACGCGAAGCGGCGTTCTCGCTTCATCATGTCCGCCGCGCCGCCCTTGAACATGGCGCTGACGGCATCAAGCTCGCAGACATTGACCGTGAAATCCGCGATCTGCGCAGGGGCGGCAAAATCCGGGTCAACGCTCAGGACCCCGATGCGCAGTCCACCACGTCGCGAAGCATCAATCATGAAACCCGAATACAGGAGCTTGTGAAGTCAGCTGGTCAGACGACGCCTTTGGTCGAACCTTTCTTACTCCAAGAGAGAATGCCGAATTCGACGCTTACCCAAGGCCAGCAAGACTCTATCATGGCGATCTTGGGCGGAACGAACCGGCTTGTCGGCGTGCAAGGCTACGCTGGTACAGGTAAAACAACCATGATGCGCGAAGCTCAAGCCATGGGGCGCGATCTAAGCCCTGATACTGTGCCCCTTGGAAGAGACTTAAAAAGTGAGGCGGACAAAGCTGGTCTTTCGATCTTAGGCTTAGCCCCAACCAATTCAGCCGTTCGAACCTTGAAAGAAAGCGCGGGCTTTGAATCCCAGACGGTTTCGAGCTTTATGATTGAGCAGCGCGACGGAACAGGACCAAAGGACTTAGGCGGTCAGATTGTCGTCATTGATGAAAGCTCATTCCTCTCCACCAAGAACATGAACCAAATCCTGGGGCGTTTGATGACCCTCAATCCGGAGCGCATCGTGCTTTCAGGCGACAGGCGTCAGCATGGCGCTGTCGAAGCGGGACGACCATTCGACATCGCTCAGCGTGCCGGGATGGCAACGGCTGTCATGAAGGATATTGTCCGTCTACCCAAGGACGCCGCCCATATTGATCAGCGAATGGGGGTGGAGCTCGCCGCCGAGGGTAAAGTGAAACCGGCTCTCTATCGCTTGAGGGAGAACCTTATAGAAGGTGGCGATGAACCAGCCGCAACGGCTGTTACGGCTTGGTCAGAGATTCCAGCCCAACGGCGAGACGCTGCCATGATTGTTGCGCCAGGCCACAGACTGCGACAGGAGATCAATGCCGGTGTCCGTGATCAACTCATCGAGGAAGGCCAGCTAGGACCCGATGAAACAAAAATAGACACGCTTGCAACAAAAGACATGACACGCGCGGAAGCGATGTCGCCGCGTGCTTACGCTGGCGGCGACGTATTGCGTTTTCAATCCAGATTACATGCTCTCGACGCCCGCAAAGGCGACATCCGCACAATCGTGTCGGTTGACGAAAAACGCGGACGGGTGACGGTCGAGGATACAAAGGGCGGTAGGCGAACTGTAAAACTCTCTAGCCTTGTTGGCCGTTATGATATGGCGCCATTCACGCTCCACCAAAGGGATACTTTGGCGCTCAGGGAAAATGACAAAGTGCTGTTTACGCGATCTGACAAAGCGAGTGATGTTGCAGCGCTTGATCAGGCACGCGTGAAAAGTTTTGATAATGAAACCATCACTTTGGACTTAGAAGGCCAGGATCGGACCTTTGATCGTAGTGACTCAGTGCTACAATCACTTACCCACGCCTATGCAATTACGTCCCATGCGAGCCAGGGTAAAACAGCCAATGATGTCGTAGCTGTGTTGGACTCGTCAGACCGTATGCTGACAAGCCAAGTTGGCTTCTACGTTTCAATTAGCCGGTCAGCCGATACGCTTGCTCTAGTCGTTGACGACAAAGAGAAGGTTACCGATGCGCTCAATCGCAATACCGGTCTAAAGGCATCGGCACTTGATGCCGTCGAGCGAATAGAAAGCATGACTGGCCTCGATCAAGACCCAATCGATTTGAGCGATAAAGAAAAAGGATCGAGTGTTGAGCAAGAAACCGAAGCATCAAAATCCATTGAGAGCCGAGACAGTTCCGAACAGGATATGACTGAGCTAGAGGATGATACGTCCCCGATACCGGATCAAGAAATCAGCCTGTAGGGTCGAGAGAGCCGGATTGCTAATCAGGACAATTTTCGCACGGCGCGAGGTGGACGCTGGATTTGGATATCTTGCGTCTGACCACATTATCACCGACCAAAATGGCGATGTCGAAATAAAGGGGGGACCAGGAAAATACCTTACCAATAATTCGGCAAGGCTCGCCGTCTATTCGTTCTCTGGCGAGCGGAGCGTCCAATTGATGATACTCGGCAGATGATCGGGGTAAGGGATGGCGCTTAATTTCAGTCATGGAATTCGGTTCTGCGGTTAATGTCCGCAAGAGCGCAGTAGGAAATCGAATATCTAAATTTTGGCTCGGTTCGTAGTTGAAAAGCTAATTTCCGAGCATTACTTCGCCTACGCGATGTAGAGACTATTCTACTAATCCTCGCTATTGAATTTGCTTGCTTTTTTGAAGACTTCCACTGGCACATTGATTGCCACCTGTGAAAGGTAAGCCAACATGAAATGGAGCAGTCATCTCGGATTGCGAAATGCCCTTAGTGATCTTCAAGAAATGCTGGACTTTGGGGCTGCGATGCAGGTCGACATGGGTTGCGATCCACACGGGAACATTCCAGTCCGGCATCGTAGGTATGAGTTCGGACAACCAGTTAACGCCGTGCGCCAAGTATATCGGCAAAAAGCCCGCACCCAAGCCCGAGAAAATCGCATCGTTAGCACCGCGGATCGTAGATGCAGTCAGGATTATTTGATCTTCATCGATGTTTTCGTTTATCCAATTCTCGACTGTTTTCCCGTAGAGGTTCTTTTCCGATACAACGAACGGTCCAAGGCATGAGCATCGGGGCCCGGCAATCGAGTTGCTCTCAGAACACATATCGCGGTCAGAACAATAGATGGCGACAGGCATCTCCATCAGGGGACTGACGACATAATCTGGGTGATCGGGAGGATCGCCAATAATTATAGAAACGTCAGCTTCGCCGTGTTCCAACTTCAGAACTTCGTTGCTGGAACGGTAGCGCACGCAGATTTTTGGGTTCGCCAATCTATAAGACTTAATGGCGGATAGAGCAACGTGATCGATGAGTTCTGGGCATGAAACAACGAATTGGCCGGCAAGTTCCTCGTCCTGCGTCCGTGCTTTGACCATCAGTTGTCTGAAATGTTCTTCAGAGCGCTCTGCGACGCGTATGAGTTCGTGGCCCAGATCGGTAGGCGTGTACCCCTTCGAGTGGCGTTGGAAGAGTTTGCCGCCGAGTTGACGCTCCAGCGACTCCACGCGCCGAATCACAGTGGCGCGGTGGACGCCAATTGTCTCCGCGGTCGCCGATACGGTGCCCAGTTGACCAAGCAAATAAGCTGTTTTGATTTCTGTCCAGTTCTCCATTGACGACACCCCTCGCATACTGACGAGAACCTAACCGCTCAACGTCCATATAGCTGATCCTTGATGCGCACCATTGCACACCACGCGCGCGTCAGCACTTGATGTCGGTTAAGAAAACAGAAAGATTCTTTTTTCGAACAGCCGTCTGCAACTTCACCAAGGGGTGTCGTTCTAGCGATGTGCGGGCGGCTTCTCCCGAAAAACGATTGCCGGCACCACGCCCCATAAGATGAGCGCGCAGTAGTAAACACTCGACGGAACGAGTCCGAAGACGTTCGACGCAAACAATCCTGCAAACAATATCACATGCCCAATGAAGCCCCATACGATTGCGGCACCGATCAAACGAAGGTTCGCGGCTCCGGATTTCAGCAGCGTGCGAAAGAACACAATACTCAGTGGAAGGAAAAGTGCGATGCCTGTAGCAAGGCCGGAATTATATTCAAATGAAACAAGAGCGTTGATAATATGTGCGATGCCGTTCACGAACATAATTCCAGCCATCGCGAGCGTAGGAAATCGGTGTTTGGGACTATTTAAGATCGCTAAGAAGCCAGCTGTCCAAACCATTCCCGCATTGATATAGAAAATGCCGCTTCTGGTAAGAATGCCGTACTTCTCGTCTCCAAATAGTGTTGCAATCAATCCATTTAAGAATTCGTAGAGCGGGTATTCCCGTCCGAGTAAGTCTACCCAGTGTTCTTCGACCTGGTGAAAAAGATAGGACGCGGTCAGGAGGTACGCCATCAACGAAACGTCAGCAGCCCATGGAGTTTCTGTCGTTGAGCGCTCCCTAAAACCTACAAAGACGAGGATGGGCGCTAGGAACGCGCCAATTTTCATCCAGTGATCTACCATAAATTCGTGCTGCCCCAGCGGGAGCCACGCCATGGCAAAAAACACCAGCAAAAAGAACAAGGAGGTTTTTTGATTCATTATTGACCGTCTTTATATTCCTTTGCGACTTCGTGGGGAATTAGTGTGGCCCGCGCAACAAACAGCATTAGTATTTGCCCTGCAATCGTACTCAGTCCCCCTCAACGTGTCCCTCGTTCAGAGCGAGAGCAAATCGTTTGAGCAGAGACGCCAATTCCTTTGCCTTATCAGCATCAAGGATGTCTTCGCGTTCACGATCGAAGGTCTCGTTGAAATTGGGGAGAGAGAAAGTTCCGAACACTTTTCCTTCGAAAAAAGGAGCCGCCATGGACGAAATTTCTAGAACGCTGGCGCCGCCTCGTGCGCCTGGTGACGTCGCCATCATCACCAATGGTCTGCCGTGGTAGACCTTTGGTTCGATGCGACTGGCCCAATCAAAGATGTTCTTGAACGCTGCGCTAACACTCCCATTGTGCTCAGCGAAGGAAATGATGAGCGCGTCTGCAAAACCAATCTGTC
The DNA here is from genome assembly GCA_937919225.1 of uncultured Parvularcula sp. GTDB lineage: Bacteria > Pseudomonadota > Alphaproteobacteria > Caulobacterales > Parvularculaceae > Parvularcula. The sequence continues at coordinate 17,624 of CALFRH010000303.1, read as the reverse complement.
GAACGAACTCCCGTGCTTCCAATGGGATGCCTTCCGCTTTCTCTCGCTCAGGCTTGTAGATGGGCATCTCAAAATCATTAAGGTCGAGCACTGAGAATTCGGCTTTTGCGTTCAAGTGCAACTGCATAACGCGCACCGCATGCCGGACAAGCATCGCGTTGATTGACTGGTCACTATTTGACGCCGGTAGTCCGAGAATTTTGAGCATCTTTCTACTACTTTAATTCCAAATACGGTGCGTTTCGATCAATGAGACTGCTTCAGGCGCCATTGTTAAAACAGTTGCTGAAATGCGCACGGGCCGTGCTTTTGGGACCGGGGCTAAGAGTAGGCCTGATAGGTGAGCGCGGCGCTCGACTGTCGTGGTACGCACGAGAGTACACCCGGATGTGCGCGAGAAGTCATTGCCTACTTGAGCATACCCTATAATCTCGATGGATGTAGCTTTGGCGAATGTACAGCCCGTCGAAGAACGTTCGGATGTAATCCGTACTCGTTGGAACGCCGCTCGTGATCTAAAACATAACCAGGGAGATCGCCTATCGCTGCAAGCATGATAATAGCTGAGTTAGGAACTTTAACCGTTTGTAGACTAGTTGCCGTAGCCGCCTGTGCCTTGGCAGCGGCAAGCTGCTCAACTACACCCGCACCTCTGGCCATCATAGATCCCGCTGGCGCCGAAGGAAGCTCTCAGAGCGTTTTGGTTGTCACGAGCCGTGAGACAGTTGAAGACAACTTGGTTGGCTACGGCGCTGGAAGAGCGGATTCGTTATCGTACAACGACGTTAAGGTATGGGTGCCGAGTAACCGCAACATTGGCGCCGTTGTTTACCCGTCGACGAAGCCAGCCGCGAATAAAGAGTTCGGAATTGTCGAGATTTCCGACATCAGTCCCGCGATTTTCTCTGATCTCTTAGATGAACGCCTAAACGACTTACCAGGCGAAAAGACAGTCTTTCTATTTGTCCACGGATACAACGTTCCCTATTCGAATGGTGTCTACCGTATTGGGCAGATGATCGCGGATTTCGAGATAGACGCAGTCCCTGTGCATTATTCCTGGCCCTCTCAGGGGCGTGCGCTCGGATATCTCTATGACCGCGACAGCGTTCAATTCGCAAGGGACGGATTTGTTGACCTGCTAGAGCGTATCGCGACATCTGATGCGGACTCCATCTTCGTGATGGGGCATTCAATGGGTACACTGCTGGTCATGGAGGGGTTGCGGACACTTTCGGCGTTGGGAAATGAGGATGTACTCGACAAAATCTCACCTCTGATTTTAGCCTCCCCGGATATTGATGTCGATGTATTCAGAGGACAGATGGATTATTTAGATCCAAGACCCGATCCCTTCATCATTTTTGTGGCGTCCGATGATGGTGCTCTGAAGTTATCCGAACGACTGCGCGGCGGCCATGCGCGGGTTGGCGAGGGACGATACATTTCCACGCTTCAAGAACAAGGAATTGCCGTAATCGATCTCTCCGACGTAGACCTTGGCGATGGAACGCAACATTCCGCGTTCGCCTCTTCGCCAACTCTTATACAAATTATCCAGCAAGCAAAAACGGCGCAGGAGACGCTGATGGATGCGGACGGTACCGAGAGGCGGTCGCCACTGGAGGCCCTGAGTGATTTTACGAGCGGTATAATTTACCTGCCGAAACGTGTCGTAGAATGACGCTTCGCAACAGTTAGAGCCAATAGTCTTTGCTACGGTTGACCCTCATCAGATTTCTACCGACGACCGCATCTTCAAGAAGCGGCTAAATCCCTCAGGGGTGATACCGAGAAACTCCGCAATAACGCGCTGAGGGAGGAGTTTAAGCACGTCTGACTGACGTTCCATCAGAAAATCGTATGACGCATGCGTGCGATTTATGGTCTTTACCCGCATAACATCAATGTCGAAGTTATGGGCTTCAAACATCTTGATTCTGGCAAATTTCCCGATAGTACGACCATCAAAGAACTCTCTAATCCACCGGTCCATTGGCACTAGCACGCCTTTGACTTGCGTAGCCGCTAACATCGTATGTTCGGCAGTATGCTCATCGGTTGATAGCTTGGTGGCCGCACAAAAATCACCAGGTTGAAAAAATCTTCCAATGATAACGTGGCCGTCCCGTGTTACGATTCGGTCGGCGCAAATTCCTGATGTTATGTAGAGGACTGAAGGCTTCGCTACTTGCTGGTCATCGATTTCAGTATTTTTCCCATAGGATGCTGTCGTACAAATCGCTGAAAAGTCCTCCCATTCGGATCGAGACGGTCGGACATCGGCCATTTCGATATCGCGCAATAATGCAAGCAGCGGATTTTCGTCGTTTGTCATTCCTTATGCTCTAAGTAGGAAAAATACGACGTCAGGCTGGAGAACCATTCTTAGTGTAGTTTGGCTTTCAACAGACCGCTCGACAAGCCGGGCCGCCGGTCTCATTTGCACACCCCATGCGCGTATGTGCAGCAGCCTTTGTGCGCGGGTGCGGTGGGATTGCTCGCCTTCTTTAGGTAGGAAACTGCGCGTTGGCGATCCCGCGCCGCGCACGTGTTGTTCATTTGGGCATCTACCAAATCTTCCGCACATCAGGGAAACTTCTGTTTTGGGAGGGCAATGAATTGACTGACCAAGATCGTACTTACGACTTCAGCACCTTGAACTGGGAAGAGATGCGTACGGCCTATTTGGTTGGTGAACTTGGCACTGTGTCTAGAGCGGCGATGCATCTGGGTGTTCATCGAACAACGATCATGCGACACATCACTTCGCTCGAAAAACAGCTCGGTCGACAAATTTTCGAACGCCAACATGATGGCTATTCTCCAACGCTGTTTGGACTGGAGCTGATCGAAGTAACGCGGCATGTGGCGCGCGATTTCCAAGAGTTCAGACTTCGTGGCAGATCGAACGAGACCAGGATTGCCGGAAACATTCACATCGCTGCTCCGAATTACCTAGCTTGTCTTGTTTCAGCAGCGCTGAGTACGATCAGGGAGCAGTATACAGATGTTTGGTATACCTTCACTCCGATAGGTGAAAACGAGCCTCTCTGTATTGAAGATGCTGACATCATCCTAACGCCAATGGATGTTGCTTCAGAAGAATACTCTAGCGAGAAGTTGATGTCGCTATACGCTTGTCTGTTTGCTAGCACTATCTACAGAGACAACATAGGCGTTCCAAAGTCGATCGAAGAACTTCGAGAACACAGGTTTGTATGCGTATGTCAGCCAGGTCAAACTAGCCAAGAAGAAGATTGGATCAGGCCGTACGTTCCAGCCCGCAGCATTGTTTTTCGATCTCGCTCGAACTTTGCAGTCTACACCGCAATAAGTGAGGGCTTGGGTATTGGCTTCCTTCCGACGAGCGTTGGTTTAGGAGACGGTAAGCTAGTCCAGGTGATGGAGCCATCTCCTGCTTGGCAAAAGGAAATTTGGATATCGGTGCGACGCAAAACAGCAGATAGTAATAAGGTCATTGCAATCTTAAATGCCTTTTGGAGACTCGCTCATTGATAGGAATCAAATGGACGAATGGGAGTGAGCTAACATTCCTCGATAGCTCCATTTACTTCGCTGACTATACGGACGAACTCTTCAACCTTAGCGACATTTTTCAGATCCCTGTGCGTAACAATCCATAGCGGCACAGACGTGTCTCGTGATGGAGGAATGACGGGAGCTAGTTCATCAAAGTCTGCGGCGATATGATCTGCAAGCGCTCCAACGCCAACCTTCGCCAAAATTGCTGGCAGACTTGCCTCAAAATCATTCAGACGAAGGACAAAGTGCGGATTTGGAACATATGAGTAAAGCCACTTTACGTAGGGGGATCTATTTATATCAGTATCAGTTGTTGGGCCTATATAATCATAGTGGCTCAAGCTCGGCTTCTTTTTACCGTTCACGCTTTTCAGGTAATCGCGGTGCGCAAAATAGCCAAACTGAACCCTGCGAAGTGGGCGTGCAACGTATTCAGCGGCTGACGGCTTCATCCCGGCTCGTATCGCAATATGCGCTTCTCCGTATTCGAGCTGGGCGAGTTCTGAGCCTGTACGCAGCGACACGTTTATCTCTGGATAGGCAGTGTTGTACTCGCGTATTGCCGGCATGAGCAGAGGCGCCACTCCCTTAAGGGCTGTAAGAATGAGATCCCCGGATAATTGGCCTATTCTGCTTCGTGTACGCCCTTTAAGGTCGATCAGCATGTCTTCGACACGGCCGGCCACCTCCAGCATTTCTTGTCCGGCGTCCGTAAGCTTTACGCCCCGAGCGTGGCGAAGAAAGAGCGTTGTACCGAGCGACGCTTCAACAACTTCGATATGGCGCGAAACCGTCGCACGATGAAGTCCAAGTTCCGACGCTGCCGCGCTCGCGGAGCCATGTTTTGCGACCACCATCGCGGTCCGGAACTCAGCCCAACAATTCATACTTTCTACTCCACATCCTTGATGTCGTGAATTTGCGCATATTATGTGCATAGTAGTAAGATATGTACATTTTTTCAACAATAGGGTAACGGTCACAAGTGGGTGCGTTCTTCGATAAAGCGGGGGGTCAGAACATGGCTTCAAACCAACGGCGGGCAATGAAGCTCTTTTTGACAATAGCAACGCTCATCTATGGTGTCGTTCCAGCCATCGCCGATTTAAATGAAACCCATCTCTTCAATCCGCATTGGAGCCCGCATGCGCGCCTTCATGGCGCATGGTTTCTCTTTTTCGGGTTCGCAATGGCGATGCTAAGCCTTTATCTAGCATGGGTTCGCGATGGACTCGTTCTCCCGTCCGTTATTGGACTTCTCTTTAGCGTCTGCTTCTGGATGGCGTACTTAACAGCGCCCTTCTATGGCGGCGCGCTGGTCGATGAGAACGGCATTGAAGGACCTGTTTTGGGGATTGAGGCAAATGTATTCACATTCTCATTGGTGACTGCCGCATTCGTGGTGCTCTTGATGTATGCCCTCAAAACACGGTGGGTCGGCAAATCTTAGGTCATGCGGTCGGGTGCGCCTACACATATAGGCTGCGGTTTTGAACGGTTCGTGCGGTATTTACCCTAGAACAGCAAATTGACATTGAAAGTAAGCTCCCAATCGCTGCCACCTTCTGGCGACTCTACAAGGGAGTAGGCGCCAGCTTTAAGTGTCAGCGCTTGTTTAGAGGGCAATATGAATGTTTTGCCAACTGCTCCACCGACCGGGACCGTGAATCGGTTCCCACTATCAGCGGACCAGTCATACGTAATTGAATTATTGTACCCGAAGAACCAGTCCCCGATCCCTGGGCTGCTCACATTGTAAAAGACGATTGGTTGTACGGTTGTCGTGCTGAAGTCATCCTCGCCCCATAAATGATTGACGAGTGCGCCGTAGGAGAGCTGGCCGGCAAATCCAAAACCGGCGGCTGCTACGCCGCCTCCCCAGCCAGCAGCTTGGGCCGTATCCTCCGTATGGGTAGCTAATGATACTTGAGGCCCAATGGCAAACTTTACCGGACCATTTTGGTTAGACGGAATGAAGAGTGCCTGAACGATGGTGTCGCTTAAACCAAACTCTGTTTCAAGACCGTCTCCCAATGCTGTTGGCGTGGGAACGCCGAGCACCGGTATCACGCCGCGTAGAATTAGATTGCCCCATTCTTCCTGGGCGACGGTGGCGATTGGCTGAACCTGAAGGTTATAGCTCGTGTCGTCATCGACAGGACCGAAGCCAATTTCGGTACTGAAGAAGACGCCGTTTACGGCAGCCGTCGGGTCTTGTGAGTCCCGCGTGGCTTGGCATTGTTCATTGCATTCGTCTTCTAACTGGTTCTGAGCCTTCGCCTCGAAAGAAATCGTTACGAGCGGAACGATGAGTAATATTATGGAGGTAATTTTGAACCGAAGCATGTCTTCACCCATTACTGCTTGAGTAGTGATTAAGACCGTCAATCGGTCAGGGAACAATTGACAAAATTTGTCGTCTAAGTGTGCGTAAAGGACACAATAAAAGGCAGCGGGAAATTGCGTCGTCGCTGATTTGTTCTGGGGTGCTTGTTAGAACGGCACGCCATCTAAGGTGCCCATTTCCCCTGTTTGGAAACGATGATTTGCATCACGAATCGCTTGCTCGCTATCGAGAACGAAACCCCCACCGAATACAAGTGGCTGAGGGGCGGGCTCACCACCGAGCAGAAATAGTTCAGCAGGCCTATCATCACTTACTCCGACTTTAATTGAGTGAGTTCCATTAGGCAATCTGACCATGTCGCCTTGTGCGAGCGACTGAGTGTTGTTGACTTTGATCTGGTCGTTCGAATGAACAACGTAAATGCCGTACTGATGTTCGATGTCGGGGAGCGTAATATTGAATGACGAAGAACCCGATAAGAAAACATGCACCATTAGAGATGGTATCGCGAGCGGAAGCGGACCGTGCCTTCCACTCATTTCGCCTGCAATCAAACGATATCGAACGCTATTTTCGGTCCATTCGATCATCTCTTCGGACTGATAAGCGCGGTAATCGGGAGCTGCGTCTTGCTCAGCTACTGGAAGCCGCGCCCAAATTTGCAGGCCATGCATGACGGGGGACCGGTCCAGGAGATTGCGTTCCGTATGCAGAATGCCGCTACCAGCTGTCATCCATTGGGCGCCCCCGGCGCCTATCTGACCAACATTTCCGAGGCTGTCTGTATGTTCGTTTGCGCCATCGAGAAGATAAGTCATGACCTCGATGCCAGCGTGAGGGTGCGCTGGCAGTTTTTCTCTTGGAGCTGGGACAGGGCCGAAATGGTCTAGTAGAACAAAGGGGCCGATAGAGGGAACATTTGCGGTGGGTAACGGGCGGTTGACACTATCTGGTCCAACCTTCGAGCTTTTGGCTTTCCATACATGGTCTGAGTCTTAGGCAAAAGTCTGCATGTGAGCATTCTCGGTGTCTGATTGTCCCGCCTACGCCCATACTATTTTTTCTCAGGGTACAGAAAAGACACTGGTTCGGATGAGATTTTGTTTGGTCGTTTCTCATTCTTAAACCGAAACAGTTGATGCGCAACTCTTGCGACGAGTGTTGGATCTTCGGTGTGAATGAAGTGATTGGCGTCCACTAAAACGACGCGGCCGTTCGGGATGAGATCTGGCGCACCATAGTATTCTTCCGGATGCTGACCTGGATCTCTGATGCCTTGCAAGCTCACAACCGGCATCGTCATTTTGGGGATTGTGTTGGTTACTCTGAACTCGCGCTCTTTTTCAAAGCTGGTTCCTTGAAACGTCCGAGCAGCAGCTTCTGGCGTGCCGGGAAACTGAAATTCCCATTCGAGACGCGCTAGTTCGTTTTCGGGCACATGCACAGATACATAGTTACTATCGTATATACCGCGGACGACATTTCCAGCTTGCCATTCTGCATCCGCCATTTGCTCGTGCGCGGGCCGCGGAAAGCCATGGGGCTTATCGAACGATTGCTGCATGCGCAGTAAAGCCAAAACGCGATCCGATACACCATCAGCCGCAATTAGATGATCGCTGATGACGCTTCCGCGATCATGGGTAATCAAATTGAATGTATCGATCCCAAGTCTATCGAGAAGCGCGATAAGGCTCTTAGCGACGGCGCTGTAGCTGACGTCGATTTCAGCTCTCTTGTCAGATTGGCCGTAGCCCAATGTATCAACCGCGATGACGTAGTAATCGTCGGCAAGCTCAGCCATAACCTTACTGTAGGCGTACCAAGTGTCAGGATGGCCGTGTACAAATAAAATGACGTCCTTTGATGGATTGCCTGCAGTTACGAAATGCCACACGGCATCATCTGCGTTTGCAAACCAGTGCGCCCCAAAAACGCCATTACCAATATATTCTAGTTCGCCGTGACGGTTTACGGCGCCATTTGGCGGGGTCGCGGCTGGATACCGGTCAGTGTCGTCTACGTAGTAAGGGAAAGGGTAAGGTTCATATGAAAATTGAACCCAAGACGGAGCTTTATCATCACCCTGATGTTGGGCTTGCGCAGAAAGTGTAGCTGCAGCCGTCACGTACAGGACAGCGAATACGCTTACTAATCTCAAAATAGAAATGCCCATCGCAAAACGTTGCCTTCATGATCGTCCTGGCATCGTTAGCAGACTGAATTTATCTACGCTCAGTCTTGGTGTCCGAACGAACCAATTATCGATACTGCGTACATATTTGCAGAGCTTAGCGGGCCTCGATACCGTCCGGAACGCGCATGTGGTGTGCATTCGCCGATGCTTCCATTTGTTGGTCGCTCGTGCAACGCTGAGAGGGATCGAGTTCGTGCAGACTAAAAGGGAGTGAAGAATGCCCAAAATGAGACTCACCGCACTTCTTTTAGGCGCGTTATTTTCGCAAAGTGCATGTAGCGAAACGCCAAGCAACACGAGCCAAGCAGCCGATGCCTTGGAATCAGCTGCTAGAGAAAAGCCTGCTAGCGCCAGCGTCCTGGAATTCGGATCAGAGAACACGTTGTTCGTTGCCGATAGTGTCTCGGGCAAGATCTTCGCCTATGATATGTCGGATGCCGGTCCAGCGCCGAGCGATGAAAAGGCCTACAACTTACTTAGTATTGAAGAGGCTATAGCTCGAACGGTTTCGGCGGATCAGGGGAGCCTAACCTTCAATGATCTCGCCGTGCACCCAGCGACACGAGAAGCATATGTATCATTGGGATATGCGCTCGACGGCGTTGATCAAGCCGCCATCGTGACAATCTCTCATGACGGGAGTGTTGAGCTCCTTGATATCGAAGAACGGCCAGCAAGCGTTTTTACACTGAAAGACACAGCGGATGAAGCCGTGACCTTTTGGCGGGATATTCCAGCACCGACGCTTACCATTACTGACCTTGATTACGCTGATGGGGAACTGTTCGTATCTGGTATCTCAACTGGCGAATTTGCCTCGACGTTGCGTCGGGTTCCTTTCCCATTCGATGTCTCATCGACCTCAACGTCGATCGAAATATTCCATGCCGCCCATGCGCAAATGGAAACGAGAGCGCCCATTCGCGCAATGACGGTTCTTGATCTTAATGGTGTTCAAACGGTCATCGCCGCGTACACCTGCACGCCTCTCGTCACAATCGACGCGTCCGCACTACAAGATGGAACGAACATCACCGGCAAAACGATCGCCGAACTCGGTTACGGGAACACGCCCCTCGACGTCATCAATTTTGACGCTCGTGATATGGAGGGGACGGTTCAGAGTTTTGTTTTGGTCGTCAACCGAGAGATGGACGCTGATTTGATCGCGATCGATGACCTTACCGAAGCGGCTGCCGCTGACGGCATCTCCGCGCCCGTCCCTTATCTAGGAGCCACCGCTGGCGTTAAAACGACGCCACTACCGCTTTCAGGCGTGTTGCACGCTGCGGACCAAAATAGTCAATTCATCTTAGCAATGCGCCGAAACTTGGACACAGGCGCGATGGAACTGGTTTCGTTTCGAAAGGGCTCATTCTTTCGGCTGAGCAATTTTATCAGCGAATATAACTTCCCCGACTACGAGTATCAGGACGACCAGTTTGCCCAGGGTGTTCGTAAGTTCCAGAATTTGTTGAAGACGGATGAGGGATTCCCTGATCAAGTTCGATGACATATAATCTAAGTTGGGTCTTCACAGCCCTCGTTTTGATGTCATGGCCAACAGAAGCCGCAGCTTCTTGTGAGAATTTGGGTAACACGGATCAGATAGAGATATACCCGTCAGCGTCAGAGCTGCCGTCGAATCTCCTACGGATTTACTTATATTTTCCGTATCCGGTCAGGTCTCCGAACATCCTTGAACATATTTCCTTGAGAGACTCAGAAGGCAGGGTCATCGACGGCGTCTTTCTGTCAAACCGTTATGATCTTTGGTCGCCAGATCGTCGACGACTAACACTGCTTTTAAATCCGGGTAGGGTCAAAACAGGTCTTCGAGCTCATGAAACTCTCGGAAGAGCCCTAAAGCCAGGGGAAAAGTATTCTCTCCTTGTCAATCAGACATGGATAGGAGGCGTTGATTGTAAGCGGGAGCGTGACGCAGTATTTGAGTTTTTAGCCATCGCCCCGGACTACAGCCCTCCTAAACCCCGTGAATGGAAAATTACGGCGCCAAAGGCGGGGACGCTTGATCCGCTAATCGTAGATTTGGGCAGCCCACATGATCACATCTCACTCGCGTATCGACTTCGGATAAGAGGTGCGGAGGATTCAACAGTTTCTGGGTCGATTAGGCTGGGTCAAGACGAAAGTGTCTGGCGCTTTACGCCAACAAGCCCTTGGCCAAGCGCCACGCATTACTTGACAATCAGTGAACCGCTTGAAGACCTTGCTGGAAACAGACCGAGCGGGCTTTTTGACCGACCGTCAGAAGATCCACCTTTAACGTGGACTGATGAACTCGCGTGGCACCCTGGTTAGGCGGCTTGCGTTGGATCAGAAGTCAAAACGTCCGACAAATTCGATCCGAACACCTTCACCATCAGAACCATCGACAGTCTCAAGTGAGTTATAGATGCCTTCCAACCCAAACGTTGCACCATCAATCGGCGTGTAAAATAAATTCAGGCTAAAACGCTCTGCGTTGTCGAAAGAGAGAGGATCAGCGGCAAGCGGTTGGTCCAAATCGAAAAAACTCGCTGTGACCGTGGACCGCCAACGATCCGCCCAGAAGTGTTGATACCCAACAAAAGCGCCAAACAATTCTGTAGACTCGACCTTGCCATCTTCGGCAATCAAACCGTCTAAGCCGCCCACAAACGAAGAGAAGTAGTGTGTAATGCCGGCACCATATTGTGTAGCAAAAGAAATATTATTCTGTTCAGACCCCGTGAACGGCGTCTGGACCCTACCCGATACATGAACGCCGCCACCATAATCCGTGTCCGCATCTGACTTGAGTTGAACGCCAAGCCCCGCGACGCGAAGGTGACCCCAGTCGCGCTGAAGTTGAGCAAAGGCAACAACGTTTGGCACGGATTCTGACGCGAGGAAATCTTCATTTCCGCCCAAATCGGCTGCCGGGTTTTCGATGCCGATTCCCCAGTTCGAACCTTGTCGTTCACCTTGCACATAATAGATGCCCGGATTTCTCAAGACGGGCGCTGCAAGAGGCCCTCCAGGGTCAGCGGTTTCCGGAAAAGAGAATACATCGACGAAGCCCGACCAGAACTGACCGATCTTCAAAGGTCCTAACTCAGCTGCCGCATGGCGCAATCGAAGGTCAAAGTCGTTCGTAAACTGATCGCCATCACCAAAGAAATCGAACTCTACGAAAGTCCGGAAATCTCCGAGTTGTGTGGGCGCTCGATAGTCGAAGTTTACGCGGCTGTGGCGTGCATGGATCGCGAACTGATCGGAGCCATCGTCAACGGTGCCATCAAGTGGAATTGTTGGTGGAGTGCCGATGAATTGAAATCCTTGATTGTCGGTATCGTAGTTTGCGTTAACCTGCACCAACCCGCCAATTCTGAAGGATCCGGGAGTGCCCGGGACCTTGATCGAACGATCAAACTCCCCTGCAGTGACAATCGCGTCGTCTGGGAATCGCCCAAGAGGTTGCCTAGAGCTGAGAACGTTTTCCACTAATTCGTCACTGTCGTTAGCATCATGAGACTTATCGGTCCTGTATCCAGATTGCGGTATCTGGACGATCGTAACGTCGTCCCTGAGCTCTGGAGACCGGCGACCGGCACCCGTATCCAACTCAATATCCGCTGGGTCCGCTTCGGATTTGAGAAGTGTTTCCACGAGTGCGCGTAGTTCGGCGACCTCCCTTCGAAGGGCTTCCACTTCTTCCCCTTGATCTTGTGCGAAGGCGGGCGAAGTAATTGCGCTAGAAAGTAACAGTGGAATTATTAAACTCCCGCCTCGGGGCAAAGTAATAATTTTCAACATGCCAACTTCTACTCCCGTTATTTTCAACTAACGACTAGTGTTGGGAAAATCGAGAAGCTGAATATTGGATATATAGTGTATTGCGGCTCGCATCCGCATTTACTGAATATACGTACAGCGACACTGATCGTGATTTCCTATTTGATGAGAATTTTAACAAGTACGTTAAAACTGCTATGACGAATTTAAACTGTCGCTTGCAAGCGCTTCGTACTCAAGTGACTCAATTGCGCATGTGCTGTGCGCCACAGTCCGTTTTGCCGTTCGTTGGCATGAGCTACAGCTTCCGAGGCAACGATTGGGTTTGACTGCTTCTAGCGCATTGTTCGCAGGCAAATAAGTTTTGAAGCGCCGAGGCACCTTTCGAGCACCGTCATCACACTATTCGAAAGGAGTCTGTTGAGATGAAAAAGAGACTAGGGACACTCATATCAGCCGTGACGATGGCGGCGTTGGGTGCGGCGTCGATGGGGGCGTCAGCTCAAACGGCGCAGTTATCTGAGGAGGCCTTCGCTCGCCCCAACAAGTCGCAAGAACAACAGATGGACAAACGTAATACGGTACCCAAGGAATTCGAAACCCAGATTATCGTTGCAGACCAGGCTGGGCAAGAACGCGCCGAATTCATTCTCAAATTATACGACGTGTTTGCGACGAACCCATCGGGTGAAACGATGGAAGAGTTTATGTCCGATACGTATATTCAGCACAGCACCGGCGTACCAAATGGGCGCAATCCAATTGCTATGCTCTTTGCGTCATCCGTCGCGCAATATGATGTAAAAATAGACGTGCACAAAGTTATTGTCGTCGGCGATTGGGCGATGGCGCATGTTAATTTTCGCAATGTCGATAATGCAGAGCCAGATGATCTGGGTACGGCGGCTGTTGATATGTACTTCTTCGGGAAAGATGGGCGAATTGAGGAGCACTGGGACGTTCTCCAGGAAGTGCCGACCCATTCTGCGAATGCGAACGGAATGTTCGTCAAGTATTTTCAGGGGGAATAAACCATGAAACGTATTGCTTTACTCGCCACAACCTGTCTGCTCAGTCACCCAATCCTTGCGCAGCAGTCATTTGCTCAGACGCCGCCAGCGCCGCCCGCCCAAGACTTAGAGATGCGGTATTATGACCGCCAAAAGATCGACATTAGCAATGTAAGGGACTTCTACGAAAATCTGCTCATTGCGGATACGATGATCCACGCCGATGCGATGTTCGATGCGACCACGAAATGGAAGTTCACGCTTTATCAAATGATAAGAGCAGGTAGCGGTCATCACCAAGCGCGTAGCGCGTATCAACTGTCTAAGCTCGGTGTTCCAATCGAGGACATTCGAGAAATTTGGTCTGAAGACTACGTCGAATCCATTAAAGACGATCGAATTCGGACCGCGTTTGAGTATTTGGATCTCGCATCAAACCTCCCCACCGGCGTAACAGCGGATACCCATGCAACACTGAGGATGCAATTCGCCGACCGGCAGATTGTTGAGCTATTCGAGCTAACTGGCATCAATGCCGCTATGGCGACACACGACCAAATTTTGCCGATTGCAACGGACAAAGAAACGTTGGATTGGGCGAACGTGAACCTTCAATCGATCGGTTGGGTGCCAGGCCACAATGCGAGCAGTAACGAAGAGCAACGAAAGTCTCCTTTCGTTGGTGCAATGATCGATGCATTGCATGATGAATTTGTTGCTGATTGGACGGCGGGAGACTTAACTGCCAGATCACCTAGATTGCGTACAGACTATCTAAATCAGATCACCGGGTATGACGTTTCTGAAATGACGTTTGACGGCGATCAAGATGGCATCGAAGAGCCATTCGATTTTTATCCTGCGGAGTATCTGCGGTGGGAAGCGCCTGACGCGGACGCATCGAATGTGCCGCCGGCTGGAACCCCAGCGTTCAATATTTCCGCCTATGACTACAAGTACTACACGCCAGCGGTTGTTCCAGAGACCAGGGTGCCGTTCAGCGACCGCCATAAGTTGGATAACTCCTGGAGTCGGAAAAGTGGCCTCGGAACGCTTGGTATGGATGCGTTTACACTACAGCGTGACCGGGCAATTACTTTGCAAATGAAGTGGTCTCTCTTCTTTGTGTACCAATTGGCAAGCGGCTGCGTGCATTGTCAGGCGCATGGCGCTTACGGAACGTTCCAGGAAATCGAGGATGATTATCTCTATGACAAAGTGCCCGCGGCAGAGATGCCGATGGTCGCCGAAAAAATCCGTTCTCTCATGGATTTCGAACGTTCGGAGCATTTCTCCGACGGCGAGAAGGCAGCGTTTCGGTTAGCGCGCGATGCCGGCACGCTTCCGGGGAGAACCACAGCCGCACACATTGAAGAGTTGAGAAGGCATTATTCGGATAGAGAAATCCAAGAAATCATATCAACGCTCGTCCTAACGCCTTGGCTGTCGACCATTATGCAGTCGCAAGCAACGGTCACGGATCAGCGTAGCATGGCATGGTCGATGAGGCATCTTGGGCCGGCGGGTTGGAATCCAGGCGTGCATATTGGATTGCCCTATGAGCAGCGCCCATACCATATGAGTCAGTTTTACGGCGTCGTTGGGGCTGACATGGCGACGGGAGTTGTCACCGACGCGATCAGCGAATGGCTCGATGTGATTGTTCCGCTCGGTGTGGACGCGGATGGCGATGGTGTCGAAGACGCATTTGACGGCTATCCAAAAGATGCAAGTAAATGGGCGGACACGGACGGAGACGGCATCGAAGATTCCCGAGATCGGGATATCGACGGGGACGGCATCTCAAATGCGCGCGAGCGACGGGCCGGTACGTTCCCTTACAAAGCTGATTCGGATGGTGATGGTGTCGATGACCGTAGCGAGCGTGATGCGGGAACAAACCCCGTCGATCCCAGGGACTTATAGCATGCAAGAGATCAACGCGGTCGAAAAGAAGGGGACGAAAAATCCCCTTCTATTAGTGATAAGGAGCAATAGAGTTGCCGAGCTATTGCATATGCGGACGGTAAGAGGTTCGCTGCCATATGATGATTGAGCGGTCCTACTCGTTTCCGAGTTTGGGGCAACGTACAACAGATAAATCGACTCACGTATGATCTATGGTCCCAAGCTTCTTGGTTGCACCGCCACTAATTTTTTCCCGCATCACGCTCGCTACGTTAATCGGCATTATTGCGGACCGAATGGCGATGTCGAAATAAAGCGGGCACCATCTGCAAACTTTGCCCAAAACGCGACATTCGTCGCCTGCAAAGTGCTCACAAACCAAAGTGGATGATAGACCAAGCCGTTGTGCGGCAGTCCTTGGGAACACATGGCGCCCGAGCTTCACCAGCTGTGTAAGCGCATCTTTTTTACGTGCTAGATTTCGGACGACGTAAGTTTGAGATGCGGACAAGTTCCGTAGAATCTGCGGACTACCCAATGGGATGTCCAAGCCAGATCGTTAGTCCGTAGTCCGGATTGAAGCGGCTTTATCGCCGAACTCGAAATATAACCATTCTATCGATTCAAGAGATTTTTCTTTCTTCGATACCTTCAAATCAATATGAAAAGCGCGCTGAACTTGTAGGGTTTCCGGGACGAGGTTGTGCCTTACTCCGATAAACCGTGAAGCATACAATAATCATACAAATGAGAATACAAATATCGTAGTGAAAGCTTCTAAGATTCTGTTTATATTGAATAAATGTTTGAATTTCGAGCCCCGTCACTCGCGCCACTTTATAGTTCTTGCAAGAAAAATATTGGGAATAGCGTCGGTCCTTACAACGACCGATGGCGGGGACACGCGTGGTGACCAAAGTCTGTTCGGGGGGCGGCCTGCTGCGGTAGGGGCAGCGACGTGCGGGAAAACTGCGAGAACCCCTCCGGGCCTCACTGTCTTTGTACTCACACAACAGCAACGTGAAACGTTATAGAGTGCGTTCCCGTTTTTGGGTCTTACTCCGCCCGGCTGGTCTAAGGCGCGCGCGATAGGGTGTCTATTCGGTCCTGACTGTGGAGATTGGAGCTACCAAGCTTCAAATCTCTTAGGAGGGAGCGAATGAAGGTTCATAAGAATGCCAAACAGATGCCGCTGGGTCGAGAACGGATTGTGTCTTCTACAGCGTGCCGTTGACAAGCTTCATAACGCCTGAAAAATCAAGATCATCCTTACCCGCAGCTTCGAGAAGCGCGTAAAGAGCTTCCGCCTGTGCCCCAAGCGGCGTAGGGACTTTCGCGCTATGGGCGGCCGTCTGGGCAAGGCGCATATCCTTTAGCATCATGGCGGCGGAAAAGCCCGGCTGGTAATTGCGGTTAGAAGGCGCCGTTTCCACCGGGCCGGGCGCGGGGCAATAGCTTGTCATCGACCAGGACTGTCCTGAGGCCGTAGACGAAATATCGTAGAAGGTCTGGGCGTCGAGACCTAGCTTTTCGGCAAGATGGAATGCCTCACAGGTGGCGATCATAGTGATACCCAGCAACATATTGTTGGCAATTTTGGCCACTTGGCCGTTGCCCGCAGCGCCAGCGTGAAAGATGTTTTTGCCCATATAGGTTAGAATAGGGCGAGCCCGTTCAAAAGCGGACAGCCCACCACCCACCATGAATGTCAGTGTACCCGCCGCTGCAGCGGTTACGCCACCCGATACAGGAGCGTCGACCATCTCGAAACCAGCCGCCTGAGCGGTGGCGCTCACGGCGCGGGCGCTTTCCACATCGATGGTTGAGCTATCGATAAAAAGGGCACCCGGTTTTGCATTGGTGATAACGCCATCGTCGTTTGTATAGACCGACCTCACATGGGTGCCGGCTGGCAACATCGTCACGATAATATCCGCGTCTTGGACCGCCTCCGCTATACCCGTGGCGCGCTGGCAACCTGCGTCGATCGCGCGCTCAATTGCTTCGTCAGATAAATCGGTAGCTTTAACAGTATAGTCTGCAGCCGCAAGATTGGCTGCCATGGGGCCACCCATATTTCCCAGGCCGATAAAGGCGATTGTCGTCATCGTATGGCTCCTGTTCGAGGCTAGGGGAGGCGAAGTTCTGCCTCTCCTAAGGGCTTAAAGTACTGATCGACGGTTGTCGGACTGAGATCAGTCAACTGAGTAGGCGACCAATGTGGATTTTTATCTTTGTCAAGAATTTGAGCGCGGACGCCTTCAAAAAAGTCGTGTCCGTCCATCACGCGCGAGACCATACGAAATTCCATCATCATAGCCTGGTTGAAAGAAAGGTCGGCTCCTCTTCGCATTTGTTCGAAGGTGAGGGCTAACGAGGTGGGTGACATGCTGTGTAGGGTCTTTAACGTCTCCCTTGCGAATGTCGTGTCATCGGCTTCTATTATAGAGAGGAGGTCGGTCAAGGTTTTGTGGCCAACAAAGAGGCGCCCAATAGCCTCACGTTTTTCCTCAACGGCGCTTTGTCCTGGTGCCGTATGATACTCGTTGAGGATCGCCTCTATGTCCCTGTTCGCATCATTGGATAAGGTCGCATCTAGAAGGTCCGTGCGTAGACGTTGATGCTGATCCGAAGGGGCGTAGTGCGTAGCAACTCCAATTGCGACGCAATCCGCCGCGTTCGCGCGTGCGCCAGTAAGGGCGTAATAGAGGCCAAATCCATTTTCGAGGCGGGGCAGAAAGTATCCGCCCCCAACGTCGGGAAAAAGGCCGATGCCTGTTTCTGGCATGGCGAACAGCGTTTGATCTCCAACGACCCGATAATCGCCGTGAACAGATAT
>CALFRH010000302.1 GCA_937919225.1 uncultured Parvularcula sp. | reverse complement strand
AGTGCAGTTGGGTTGCAGAAACGATTGCGATTTGAGCTTGAGCCAACCCCGGACGGCCATGCGGATGTTTGGGCTTTTCCTTTGCGCGCCCGTCGACCGGCTGGAACTTCGACATCTGAGTCGCAGCATTTAGATCCACAAGCGGCTGAAAAAGTGGGAGGCGATTTGTGCCAAGCAATTAGCGCTTGGCTTGGCGAATGTGTCGGGCAGTCTCTGACAACCGAAGGCAGGCGCTGCGTTAAGAAGATCGTTGGTGAGAGCCTAGATAATGCAGAGAGGCATAGCCGACGCGAATACGAGAATGATGGCGACTGGATGATAACTGGATTTATGGCAAGGCGAGAGGGACCGAACGGTCCATTATTTAGATGCCAACTTGCATTTCTCAGTGTTGGCGCATCTATCTCAGAGACCGTGCAAGATGCACCAAAATCGACACTAGATGAAATGGAGCAGTATGTCAGCATGCACCAAGGTGCCAATCCGAATCACAGCTATGCAGAACAGCATTTGCAAACAATTTTCGCGCTACAAGATACTGTGACTCGCGATCACAAAGCCGCGGGCGAAGGGCGCGGAGGAACAGGTTTCCGAGATATCATTTGTTTGTTTGGTGACTTAGCGGGAAGTGATGCAACTGAAAGCGACGCAAGGATTAGCGTTGTATCTGGTCGGACATGCCTACATATAGATCACAAGCATAGCGATAAGGCGCGACCCATGCCGGGTCAACGCTTCAATATTTGGCTGAACGAAGCCAACGATGAGCTCCAACCGCCGGAGACGCACGCAGTTAAAGAGCTTGAAAACGATTTCTGTGGTACATTAATAAGCATGGGTTTCACACAAGACCCCGACTATTTGGAGCGAACTGTAAATGCCTGAGATCGACCTCAGCCTACTGACTCAGAACAGAGTGACAATGCTAACTGGTCATCCCCGCGGACTGTCTGCTCGTGAACTCTTTGACTTGGACCATCTGGATGATGCTGATGGCCAAGTTGAGATATTGGCGCCGGAGGACCTCGACACAATTACCCCGTCGTTCGTCCAGGGGTTCTTGGCGGCGTCGTTGTCTAAGCTAGGCGCTGATCGTCTGCGCATGAAATACGATGTTTCGCGACTCCCAAGCGTTCTGCAGGAAGATTTTGAAACTGGCATTCAACGCCTATTGCTGCATAAGCGCAATTTCCAAGGGTCGCACTAATTCCGGAATCTCCGTCTTCTGTTGGTCTGATCGAAGTAATCACTGCAATTGGTGCATTCGGTGGTTTGCTTGGGCTTCTTGCGGATCATTTGTGGGTTAGACGCAAGCTCAGCCAATCGCAGGATCGAGATGAGTTCCACCGAGCGGTCGAGTTGCCGCTTCGTGAAGAACTCGGCAGATTGGCTGATTTCGGTGCAGATGTATCGGACTGGGAAAATGGTAGGGCGGGCCAGTCGGCAGATGCAATTCAATCCTCAGGACATCGTGTCAGTAGAAAGCTCAATCAAGCTATAAATCTGATTGCGGGCTCCCGGTATGGTGATCGAGCAGACTGGTTGTCGTTGACGACCGAAGATCTGGACGAAAGTATTGCGCAGATTGACGAAAATCTTATCGCAATCCATGCAAGAACGGTAAGATTCAATACTGATCGACTCGAGAGATTTGTTCGCGAGGCACTCGCATCAGCACGGGTTTGAAGCCCCGAAGTCGCTGGACAGTCGCCACTAGTACCACCCACTTAACCTTGCCTGCCCGATGGATTGCGGCTTAAGATACTGAGCAGCAAAGCAGCCAATGATCAACGAAATTGCTGCATCTCCGTGGCCCGACGCTGTTCGCGACTGCCCTATCACAGAATTGCCCGCAGCCGTTGTCTGCACCGTGAAAGACGCAAGCTCAGCCTCAAGCTCATCGCGCATCGGTAGATCATGCGCAAATGTAAGCTCCCCCGTGGAGAACAGGACTGCTGTGTTCTCCACCATGAGTGTTTTCGATGCGTTGATGTAGCGGCCTGACCGACGCCACTCTTGCCCGCTTGTGAACTGCACGGCTAGATGGTCAACGCCTTGGTCGTTCAGCAGGTCGGACATCACACGGCCAAGCCCTGTGCCGTCAATGACCAGCTTTGATTTACCTGCAAACGGAACAGCGTTGCGCAGGCGCACGAGATAGTCAGCCACCGCAACGTAGCTGGCACCCCTGAATTTGTCGGCAAACACCACGGTCAATGTGCGTGGCCCAAGGACGCAGACGCCATTACTAATGGTGGGCAACTGCTCATCTTCAATAACGACCGTTGAAGAAAAATCGTGGCTCTGGCCAAGGTCGCAACCTATCCAGTATCGGCGGTGACCTATCACCCGCGCAACAGCTGGGTCGCTACCTGTGTCATTGGTGATTGTTCCGTCGCTGCGTTCGATGAGGTGCAGAGTTTCGGACATACAGCACCTTTCAGGCTGGTAGCAGCTTCGATGACAGCCAAGTCGAAATATGCCTGACCATCCGTCAGGAATTGGCATTCCACCTCCTGCTTGAAACGGGTCGCAGACAATTGCTTTCGCAGCCTTTCGACGCGGGCGGCCAAACGAGGGATCGATGTACCGGGCACCTTGATGCGGTGAATGCCATCTTCGGGCTTAGCGTCGAGGAATAGCTGGGCGAACATGTTGTTCTTGCCAGCGGGCGTGGACGCATAGAATGTTTGCCCGTCGTCTTTGAGCATCGGCAGCAAAGCGACCACGACGTCTTCACCCGCGTTGTGACCGGGGAGATAGGCCATCTCGTCCACAAGAAGCAGGTCGGCTGTATAGCCACGGATTGTTGCGCCGGACGCTGGGACAGCGATGAACCGCCCGCCGTTGTCGGTTTCGATTTCCGACTGTGTCGCACGCTCAATAACGAGATCGGTGCAGCGCAGGTATTGGGTCACTTTGCGCGTAATCTCGCGTGTCTGACGCTCTGCCGGGGCGAGACAGATGGTTGTGCCACCACGCTCAAGTTCACGGACGCCGCGCGTTGCCAACACGCATGACTTGCCCGCCTGCCGACAAACCAGCAGGGCGACGGTCTGAGCGTCGGACGTGATTGCTTCGACCTGCCAAGGGTCTGGCCGCGCATTTGTAAATTCCGTTTGCAGGAATTGCGCCATCTTCGCCGCTGGATCAATATCTCGCTCAACAGCCCGCAGCCATTCTGAGAACCCATCCAGCGGCATTAGAGACCAATCTCCTGCTCTTCTTTCGTGATCGACAATGCCTCATGCCGCATGTGCCGCAGCAATGGTTCGCGGGCGGCTGGCACTTCGTCGATGACTTTGGACAGGATATTGCGGAGCGTGACCCACTCCTTGGATTCCGCGAGCGTGACTTGAATGGTGAGGTCGTTCGCCATTTGCCCGGACATTGTGGCGATGTCTTTCAGGACGCGGCGGAGCGACTCCATGCCAGCCAATGCGAACGCGTCATCCTGCGTTTGTTCCGCTTTGGCAATCAGGGCCTCCACGCGTTTGGCTAGAGAATTGTATGCATTGGCAACGTCGATACGTTCTTCATTTAGAACACCTGTCGCCCGTTCCATCCGGTTCATCCGGTCTTCGGCGATGATTTCCCGGTGCATTTCTTCGGTGACGTATTTCTTGAAATACCGCGTCACGTTGCTTTCATGGATGCCACACAAAGCCGCAATTTCGAGTTTCGTGCGCTTCCCAAGGATAACATCTCGGACAATTTCGTCTTTGTCCGGCCGAAGGGTGATGGTGTGTGTTGCGCCGGAGTTCTTATTCCCCATCATCATCACCTAAGTCTGTGGTGGGCGTGCTGTCGGGCTGGTCGATATACAGACCAGACACAACATTCCACATCTGGGAGAAATGCTTATGCCGCGTTCCGACAATCTTATTTATCGCCTTCTTAGCGAGGCTGCGCCGGGCATTGAGGTCGCGCAAATCATAGAATGCGCAAACCGGATTGACCCCATGGAGCTTGATGGCTTGGATGAGTGCGTAAAGGATTGCGACGATAGCGACGTCCTTGTCAGCGCCTGACTCATTTAGCGAAAACGTATCGCCATTGGGGCGTGTCACAGTCCCGTCTTCGCTAACGGTGTAATCGGCGGCTCTGCCATGAAAATGCAAAGCGGCTGCCGTGTGCAGCGCCTTGCGTTGATCAGTCGTTAGCATCGCCACCACCCGCCAGCGCCGCCGACGCCATTAGCGACAGTTTCGTTTGGACGTGATCAGGCAAGTCGCTCTCGTCCTTGAAAGTGACCATACGGTAGCCATCACGCTCTGCGGCCAAGCTGTTTTGGATCAATCCCGCCCCACCAGTAGCAACGTCGTGGCGCACCCAACGCACCTTCTGTGCCGCGTCGTCCACTGTGTCGATCATGGTCGTATCGGTCTCACGCGATTGATAGGTTGCTGGGCGCTCTGCTTGGGCAGACGGGCGGTCGTCGATCATTTTCAGAGGAACACCAAGCTCTGCCGCTTTCGCCTTTGCTGCGTCGTATTTGCGGGCGTCGAGTGCATCCGTGCGCGTGATTGTAATGGGATCGCCTTCCTTGCGATGCGGCGTGTCGTTCTTCGGCGTTTCCAGCTTCTTGAGCAGAGCGGCGTAATCGGCGGCTGTGGGGTTGTTGGGGTCAGGTTTCTGGTCGTCGCCGTCCTTCGGACCCTTGACCTTGTTGAGCAGGTTCGAGTTCATCTTGAAGACGGCATCATACTTTTTGTCCGTCTCTTCGACCTTTTCAGTCAAAGTGGTGACCTGCTGGATGAGCGCTTGCAAAGCGGTTGCTACGTCGTCGGCCATGTGAGGGCCTCCCTATACGCTTCCACGTCAATCGTTTCGAGTTCGATCATCGTCTGGTGCACGAGTTCGATGGTAGCGAAGAACATCTTGGGTGCCGCTTCATCAAGGCGGCGTTTGAACTCGCGCTCAGAAATCTTCTTTTCAGCCTGCTTCAACTCGATGTTGACCATCCGCGATATGAGGTCTGCCGCGTATTTCGTCGGGTCGATACCGTTGATGATCACCGGGCGTTTAACGTTGATAGTGAACAGATCGCCCTTAGTGTAGAGCGCCCGTGTCTCAAACCCTGTGCCGGTGCAAATCTGGCAAAGCGTGTCCGATATGGACGTCAGCTTCGACATGTTTTCGAGCGTCAGTACGGCGTTGTGCCAAGCACGTAACAACAGGTCATCGAGCTTACCAGAGTATGGCGCTGTCATCGCCAGATCAGTGG
>CALFRH010000301.1 GCA_937919225.1 uncultured Parvularcula sp. | reverse complement strand
TTTGTGGCTCTATAGCTCGCTTACAGAGAAGGATCCGGTCCTGATCATCCGTAGCCACGCTGCCCACAATGATCTTCGGATTTTGATAATCGATAAATCCACACCTTGTGCAGACTGACCGTTCACGGTCTTCTCCTGGTGGAACCGTGAGCTGAAAAGACGGGGGCCGATTGTCGGTAGTCACCAGCATTCTCCCGGAAAAAAGGACGAAAACGGCGCGAATCTATCGTTTCGGAGGCAAAAACTCTTGATTCCGTACGCGAAGCTGCGCATTTTGCAAGCGTTCTTTAACATGTCCATGGCATCGATACATCGAGTTCCTCGATCCGGGCCACGGGCATAAGGAACTTCCGGGGGCGGTTCTTCCGCTCTCATCCGTCAACCAAGGGCATAAAACAATAATTCGGCCCGCTTTAACAAGAGAGATTGAAGAGCGACCCCATGGCAAGCTTCTCACTAAAAACTTCCCCAGGCCACCTTCTGCGCCGCGCGCAGCAGTACGCCGATGACCTTTACAAAGCTGAAGTTGGTTCCTCCGGCCCAACACCTCGTCAGTTCGCAGTGTTGCACACTGTGTCTCAGGACGAAGGCCTCAGCCAAACTGATCTTGTCCGTCGGACCGGCATCGACCGCTCCACCTTGGCTGACATGATTGCCCGTCTGACGAAAAAAGGCCTCTTGGCCCGTCAGCGGACCAAAACCGACGCCCGCGCTAACGCTGTTAAGCTCACAGCTGCTGGCAAGAAGGTCCTCAACAGCGCAACCGCCAAAGTGACGAAGGCTGAAACCAAAGCCCTCTCCATGCTGCCAAAAACAGCACAAAGCGGCTTTGTGAAAACCCTTCAAGCCTATGCTGAAGCTCTCGACAAAATCGAAGCTGAAGCCATGGCGCCTAAGCGCAAGCCTGCTGCTAAGAAAAAAGCACCAGCGAAGCGTAAAGCTGCAGCCAAGAAAACCACACGCAAAGCACCTGCCAAGAAGAAGGCTCCTGCTAAGCGTAAAGCGGCTAAGAAAACCACCCGTAAGGCGGCTAAGAAGCGTCGTTAATCGGATTAGCGCCCTCGGCGGCTAAACCGCCTACGGCGCTTCATAGATAAAGAACCTCCCGTTGCATTTGCAGCGGGCGGTTTTTTGTTTTGGGCACATGCGAGGTGAAGAAAAGTGTTTGGAGCCCCCAACGCAAACATCAAGTTCACTCCGGATGCTTCGTCAAAGCCGTTTGAATTTCGGTAATGCGCCGCGGGTCTCTGCTGCGTGCCTGGGGTGACGATGGGACAGACCCATCACTCTTAATGCGTTCGGCGGGAAAGCGGGTCCCTTTTCCATTTCGGGCCGTTTTCCTATCCGCCTCACTTCCCAAACTGCACCGTCACTGGCGCGTGGTCGGAGGGTTTCTCCCAATCCCGCACATGATCATGGATGGTGAACGCCTTTTGGCCCTTGGCAAGCGCCCGCGCCTCAAGCGGTTTTGTCACCCACACATGATCCAAACGTCGTCCACGATTAGATGCCCGCCAATCCTTCGCCCGGTAGGACCACCAAGTATAAAGCTTCTCGTCATCTGGGGTCAGCGCCCGCATCACATCCGTAAACGGCGCGGCCGCCCTTACCTTCTCTAGGCCCTCCACCTCCACCGGTGTGTGGGAGACCACTTTTAGAAGCTGTTTGTGGGACCATACATCATGCTCATGGGGCGCAATGTTAAGGTCCCCCACAAGCACCATGGGCTCATCGCCGCGGCCCTTAAAGTGCGCCGCCATTTCATCAATGAAAGACAGTTTGTGGGCAAACTTCTCGTTCACCTTTGGATCTGGTTCATCACCGCCGGCGGGCACATAAAAATTATGGACCACCGTCCCGTCGCCCAAAGTCACCGCAATATGGCGGGCATCCTCTTTGCCACAAAATTGCAGGCGTTCAACGGCTGCGAAGGGCTTTTTCGCAACGATTGCCACCCCGTGATAAGCTTTCTGACCCGCCACCGCATGGTGTTTATATCCAGCTTTTGCAAAAGCTTTGGCGGGAAACTGATCGTCGGTGCACTTTGTTTCTTGCAGACAGAGGACGTCCGGTTTCACCTC
This sequence comes from uncultured Parvularcula sp., assembly GCA_937919225.1. Classification (GTDB taxonomy): domain Bacteria; phylum Pseudomonadota; class Alphaproteobacteria; order Caulobacterales; family Parvularculaceae; genus Parvularcula. The sequence goes on along the minus strand of CALFRH010000301.1, from coordinate 3,149 downwards.
GCTGAGAAACCGTTCCACAAGACCGATCCGCAGCCGAACAGAGTTGATGTTCCAAGTGGTAATGCGCATCAGGAGGATTTAGGTCTTATGGACGCCGTGGACAAGCCGTAGTGAACGGTCAAATCTGCCCGCAACCTGCTTTAGGGACCTAAAACAGCCCGCGGCAGGCCGTTTCGGTAAAGAGGGTATGGTACCCACTCGCCTCATGAAGGGACTGACCGGCAAGCTTTGCGCCTTGAGATCCGAAGAAATCCGCCACCAACTGATCCAGATTCCGATCTGCCACCGGATAACGTTCGTCAAAACGCACCCCAATGACCACAGGCTTTTCCAAGCCCTGTTCGGAGGCCACATCTTTATCAAGAGCAATGGCACGCACCCGCGCTGTGGTTTGGCAGTCAGCCTCTTCCTCCCCGCGGAGGGACGCAAGGACAAAGCGCGCCAGATCGAAAGACCGTTGGGAAGACAAATGCTCCCCCGCCGCTTCGTTTTTCACTGGCTCGTAGGGGCCGATGGCGAGGAACGCGTCATAATTATTGATGTCGCTACCGGCGCTCGCAACCAAGGCGACCCCTTCACGGTCAAGGCTAAAGGGCGCAGGCTGATTAGAAGCCATCACCGCCGAACTGCCGCCGCTATGGGGCGCCCAAGCCACATCGATCAGCGGCTGACCACCACGTGCAAACCCAATCACGTCAAATCGCGCCGCCTGATTTGCGCCGCAAAGCTGATAAGAGCGGGGGTAATCATCATTGAGGATGCCCTCTGCACACACAATACGGCTTAAATCCGTATGCGTATAGGCAGGGATAGCGGCGGGCGTTAGGGCATCACCAAGCGCCTCTTGAATAGGTGTTAAGTCGTCTGTCTCCGCATCGGCGACCGTCTGACTGCCGCCTTTGGCCGCGAACTGCCAGACAACGAATAGCGCCGCGATGGCGAGCAGCGCCAAAAGCGCGTTGCGCACATGATGGTCCGTCGGCATCATCTTCGTCCGGCCACCGGTCATCATCTCAGGCGCCAGAAGAGGCGGCGGCGTCACTTGGGTGTTGGTGATCTCAGCGGCAGGCGGAACCGGCGCTTCATCCCGGCGCCAAAAGCCCCAGACCAATACGCCGACCGCGGCGAGGAGCGCCACAACCAACACAAAGGCGCCCATCGGCGTCGCAAAAATCCCGGCAATTTGCCCAAACAGCGCTTGCAGCATGATGGTCCCCTTCACTTCCGCCCTCGTCCAGGACGGATCTTGGCATCCTTACCCAATGGTTAACCCTTACCATAGGGGAGAGGTGGCGCCAACCAACTTGCCTTCTCTCTTTAAGGTCCCCGCATTGCCCTTTTTCCTGGGGAGTGCTTAGCGCGGGGGACTGGTTTAGCCCCCCTCAAGGATCAAGGCGTTTGAACATTTCCGACTGGTTGCCGCCCGAGTTCCAGGAGCCGGGGTGGGCCGCCCTCATTCTTCTTGTGAGTTTTCTTGGCTCGGCCACCACCGCAGCCCTGTCGATTGGCGGCGGTCTTCTTCTTATTGCGGCAATGAGTGCGGTCATGCCCCCTGTCGCGGTGGTCCCCGTCCATGGCGTGGTCATGCTGGGGTCGAATGCCGGTCGGTTCATTCTTTTGCGAGACGGGGTGGATTGGCGCCGGGTGGGCTGGTTTTCAATGGGGGCCATCGTTGGCGCATTTATTGGTGCGCAAGTGGTGCTGGCCCTGCCGCCATGGGCCCTTCGGATGGCGATTGGCAGCTTTATCTTGTTCACCCAGTGGGGACCAAAAATTTCCATGCCCACCGGCAACCGCTCCTTCGCTGTGGCGGGGAGCCTGTCGACATTTCTCACCCTTTTCGTGGGCGCGTCTGGCCCCTTCGTCTCAGCCATTTTAGCGAAGGTGCCGACCTTCAATCGGATCCAGCTAGTGGCCACCGCGGGGGCGTGCATGTCCATTCAACATGGAATGAAGGTAGCGGTATTCGCCGTTGCCGGCTTTGCCTATTGGCAGTGGATGCCCTTTATCATCGCCGCCATAGCAACAGGATTTGCTGGAACCGTTTTGGGGGCGAAATTTGTTAGAAGAGTGGATGAAGCCACCTTTCGAACGGCACTCAAATGGCTGCTCACGGCGCTCGCCCTCTATCTTCTTATCATGGCAGCTGTTGCCGGCATCAAAACAAATTGAAGCTGCCGCCCACAAGTGCCACAGGCCACCGGCCCGCCTGGAACAGTCGCAGCTTCCAGGTGAAGAGGTGATCGGGGCCGTCCAAGTCGGGGTCTGCCACCGCCGCCACCAGGAGAAGCGCAGCCGAGTTGGCAGTCTGCGCCGCGGCACCAACGGCCAGCTGTCTTGGCCCCTCCTCATCCATGTCCCAAAGGGCAGCCTCTGATTCCATCGCGGCTTTCGCCGCATCGCCGGCATGTTGCGCCACCAAGGTGAGCCCCACCTCCAACGCCTCTTCAGACATGACGTCCAACGCCCGGGCCGTCAGGTCAGCGCGCGCCAGCTCTTCGGCATCCCAAGCGGGACTGGCCCAGTCCAAGGTTTCCGCCGCGGCCGCCGCATCCTCCCAATCAGGCAGGATCGCCAACGCCGTATCAGGAAAACCCAATCGTTCTAGATAGTTAGCCGAGATTTCCCGCACGACAGGCGCGGGGCGCTCCCCCAAATGGGCGAACCAATCCACCTCCCGCAGGGTTTTCGCATACTTCCGCAGACGCACCAGGATCGGTGCCTCCTGCTCAAGGGCTTCAAGCATATGGGGGTCCACGCCCTCAGGCGCATCATCATCAAAGGAAAAGGGATCGGACAAGCGGGCCTCATGAAAAGGGATTCACTGTCAGCTATTTGGCGGAGGAAGAAAAAAAAGAACAGCGGCGCAAGCGAACCTTAAGCGGGGGGGCAACGCTGGCTCACCATTAGCTGCGCCGCTGTTGTGATCTCTATACAACAGCCAAGAAGGAATTTCTAGTTACACACTGTTTAAACTGGACCGTGATTTTATCGCAACACGATATGATTCGGCGTTTTTAGCGATCTCGAAGAAAAATTCCCCCCGCCTTGGGGGCTTTGAACAGTTGACCAGACAAGCGCACATCTAGCTCGATATCGGACAGCGCCACCCGAGTGACCCGGCCAGAGGGTTCGAACACAGCCCATTC
>CALFRH010000300.1 GCA_937919225.1 uncultured Parvularcula sp. | reverse complement strand
AGCAATCAAGGGCCCCTACCCCATCGCTTTGACAATATCCTCGCACATCTTCTTTGCATCCCCGAACAACATCATCGTGTTGTCGCGGAAGAAGAGTTCGTTCTGCACCCCGGCATAGCCTGATGACATGCCGCGTTTGACGAAGAGGACAGTGGCCGCATTTTCGACATCCAAGATGGGCATGCCGTAAATCGCGGACGACTTATCGGTCTTCGCAGCCGGGTTGGTGACGTCGTTCGCCCCGATGACAAAGGCCACATCGGCGTTGGAGAATTCAGAGTTGATATCCTCCTGCTCAAACACTTCATCATACGGCACATTCGCCTCGGCGAGGAGCACATTCATGTGCCCCGGCATCCGGCCTGCCACAGGGTGGATGGCGTATTTCACCTCGACCCCCTCTTCCTTCAGAAGGTCTGCCATTTCGCGAAGGGCGTGCTGCGCTTGCGCCACCGCCATGCCGTAGCCCGGCACGATGATGACTTTACCCGCATTCTTCATGATGAAGGACGCATCTTCGGCGGAGCCTTGCTTCACCGGACGATCCTCTTGCGCACCGCCAGCCGCCGCTTCGGTCTCGCCACCAAAGCCGCCAAGAATTACCGAAATGAAGTCGCGGTTCATCCCCTTACACATAATGTAGGAGAGGATGGCCCCTGAAGCGCCCACCAAAGCACCGGTCACGATGAGCGCCATATTCCCTAAGGTGAAGCCGATCCCCGCGGCCGCCCAGCCGGAATAGGAGTTCAACATGGAGACCACCACCGGCATGTCGCCACCGCCAATGGGGATGATCAGCAACACACCCATGGCAAAGGCGATGAGGGTGAGGGCAAGGAAATAACCCGGCCACTGATTACCGGTAGAGATGATAACGACAAGAAGGATCGACAACGCCGCCAGGGCGATATTGATCACATGCCGCGCGGGCAACAGGATCGGCGCACCGGACATTTTGCCCGACAGCTTCCGGTTCGCGATCACCGAGCCGGAGAAGGTCACCGCCCCGATGAAAACGCCAATCGCCATCTCCACAATCGCGACGGCCTTAATGTCTCCCGGCACCCCAATGCCGTAAGCGCTGGGCGCCAAGAAGGCCGACCAGGCGATGAGCACCGCGGCAAGGCCCACCATGGCGTGGAAGGCCGCCACCAATTGGGGCATGTCGGTCATGGGGACTTTGCGGGCGATATAAACACCCGGCGCGGCGCCAATACCGATGGCCACAATGACCCAGAACCAGCCGCCAAACCCGGCAGAGGATAAGAATTGATCCGAGAACAGCGTGGCAAAGACCGCCAGGCCCATCCCGATCATGCCGAACCGGTTCCCCTGACGGGACGTTTCGGGCGATGATAATCCGCGCAAGGCCAAAATAAAGAAAATGGCAGCGACGATATAAAAGAGTGCGGTGAGGTTAGCGCCCATGATCTAGCGCTCCTTCTTTTTGTACATGGCCAGCATGCGCTGGGTGACGAGGAACCCGCCGAAAATATTCACGCTTGCCAAGGCGACGCCCACAATGCCGAAGAACCGGCTAAGCCCCCCATTGGGGCTGGCTGCCACATCGGCGCCCACAGCAATCAGGGCCCCGACAATCACCACGGAGGAGACCGCGTTGGTCACCGACATAAGCGGCGTGTGCAGCGCCGGGGTCACCGACCACACGACATAATAGCCAACGAAACAGGCCAAAGCGAAAATCGAGATAAGGTAGAGATAGTCCGAAATGCTCGCCGCCTCGGCCAAGGACGCCAACGGATCAATAAGGCTTGTGACCTCTTCGCTGGCGGCTTCTGCCTCCGCCGCAGCATTGTTGAGCCGCTCCGCCGCGGCGCGAAGCTCCTCGGCGGCGACCTCGGCCTGTTCGGCCGCTTCTTTATTCTCTTGAGAAGATGCACTCATGGGATTAGCCCTCCCCTTCTTCAACTATTTGGGGCTCAGCTGCCGGAGGCGTTCCGCCGAACCGTTCGTGAATAATATGTCCCTCACGGGTGAGAGCCACGCCCTGGACAATCTCATCATCCCAATCCACCACAAGGCGTTTTTCTTCCTTATCGGTGATCAGCGTGAGGAAGTTCACCAGGTTCCGCGCATAGAGGTTCGATGCCTCGCCGCCCAGGCCATCCAAAATATTCGTCGGCGACAGAACGGTCACCTCGCCAAGGTGATAGGCCGAGCCTGGCTCGCCGCCCTCCACATTGCCCCCGCGGGGCGCTGCGAGGTCGACAATCACACTGCCGGGCTTCATGCCAGCGACCATGTCTTCGGTCAAAAGCTTCGGGGCCGGACGACCAGGGATCAGCGCCGTGGTGATGACGATGTCGACCTTTTTAAGGTGCTCTGCCACCAGCTCTTGCTGCATCCGCTGTTGTTCGGGGGTGAGCTCCTTGGCATAGCCGCCACTGCCCTCGCCCTCTTCCATGGCTTCCTTCACAAAGATGAAGGTCCCGCCGAGGGATTCGACTTGCTCCCCGCCGCCGCGCGGACGTCCGTGGCGCTCACCACCGCACCGAGGCGTTTCGCCGTCGCAATCGCCTGAAGGCCCGCAACACCAGCGCCCATCACAAAGACTTTCGCCGGGGCCACGGTGCCCGCCGCGGTCATCATCATCGGGAAGGCCCGACCATAAACCGCCGCCGCGTCGATGACAGCCTTATAGCCCGCAAGGTTCGCCTGGCTCGACAGGACATCCATCGACTGTGCCCGGGTGATCCGCGGCAGAAGCTCCATCGCGAACGCATCGACATTGAGGGCCGCGTAATTGTTCAGCGCCTCTTCATTGTCGAAAGGGTTCAGTATGCCGATGAGTTTCGCGCCCGCGGCCAGCTTTTGGACTTGGTCCTTATTCGGCGCTTCGGTCACCAACACCGCATCGGCGCCGGCGACCACAGGCGCCAGATCTCCAACAATCGCGCCCGCTTCCTGATAAACGCCATCGGAAAAGCCCGAGCGTTCGCCAGCCCCCGCCTCAATGGCGATATCTGCCCCAAGCGCTTGGAGCTTCCCCACCGTTTCCGGGGTCACCGCGACGCGGGCATCGTCGGTGGCTTTCAGGATCGCGATTTTCATGGGTCACCCACCCTCAATTAGTTTGTTGGTCGCCGCTGGGGCGGCCACATCATTTTATGGCAGGCGCAACGACCCTGCCCCATCTAAAAGTCGGCTGGGCCTAAACGAGGAGGCGCCCCTGCGCCAGCCCCGGACTCATAAAAGCTGTGAAATATTGCGCAACCGCAACAAAATCTGGCCGAAACGTCTAATATCTTTAGTGTGAGAAAAACGTCTTCGAGATACCTAAGAGACCAAGCCAAGCGAGAAAGCCAAGGAAAAAGGCCACCAACGGACCAGTGCCCATCAGGACCAGCGCCACGAACAAGGTCACAGCCCCCCCAATGGGGAGACCCGCATTAAAGCCCACATCCATCATGGTTTGATAGGTGCTTTTATGGCTGTCCACATCATGGGGAGAATTTTCGTCTTGGGCGGCAGTGTTGGTGTCAGCCATGGGTCAAACCTCTTTTCGAGAGTGGCCGGGCGAGTGGGCCGAGTGCCCTTCGCTTAGACCATTTTTGCTGACATTTTCATAAGCCGGGTCGGCAGAAGCGCAATGTTTTTTTGGTGTTTTTGCTGCGCTGCGTGCGGGGTGACGAGGGTGCCAGCCGCATGCGCAAGCGGGGACGAGCGATGAATAGGAGAAAAAACAAAAAACGCCTCAAATCGGGACGTTTTCACGGGGTGTTTACGACAATGACGTAGGTCTGTTCTCGTTTGTGTTTGTAACGCGAAATTTCGCGCGGGAAAGAGCAGCCCCATGGCCAAAACGGTTCTCATTGTTGACGACGATCCAACCCAACGCCGCCTCATGCAGAGTGTCTGCGAGCGGGCCGGCTATTATGTGATGCAGTGCGATGATGGGCAAAAGGCTATCGACTTGCTGCGCTCCGATGAGGGCAAAGCGGTCTCTGTGGTGATGCTCGACCTTGTCATGCCCGGCCTTGATGGGATGGAGACATTAGAAGCCCTAAGGCGGTTCAACGAAGACCTGCCGGTCATCGTCCTCACTGGTCAGGGCGGCGTCGACACGGTGGTCAAAGCCATGCGCGCGGGCGCCAACGACTTTTTCGTGAAGCCCGCTAGCCCCGAACGGGTGGTGGTCTCCATCAGCAATGTCCTCAATGTAAAAACCCTTCGCGGCGAAGTGGACCGTTTGAAGCGGAAAACCGAAGGGGCTCTTGGGTTCAAAGATGTCATCGGCGACAGCCGCGCCCTGCAAGGGGCGATGCGCCTTGGCGAACGGGCGGCGGCTTCGGGCATCCCGATCCTTATCACCGGGGAAAGCGGCGTGGGCAAAGAGATGTTCGCCCGCGCGATCCAAGGCTCCTCAGACCGGGCGGGGCAAAAGTTTGTCACCGTCAATTGCGGCGCCATTCCTGAAAATCTCGTGGAAAGCACTCTCTTCGGCCATGAGAAAGGCGCCTTCACCGGCGCCACCGGCAAGCATACGGGCAAGTTCCAAGAGGCCGATGGCGGCACCATCTTCCTTGACGAAGTGGGCGAGCTGCCCCTCGACGCGCAGGTGAAACTCCTCCGTGTGCTTCAGGAAAGTGAAGTGGACCCCGTTGGCGCCAAGAAGACCGTGAAGGTTGATGTGCGTATCATCTCCGCCACTAACCGCGATCTCGAAGAAGAGGTCCGTAAGGGAACCTTCCGCGAGGACCTTTTCTATCGTCTGAATGTCTTCCCGATTGAGGTGCCTTCCTTGCGCCAGCGGCCAGAGGACATTCCGGCCCTCATCAATCACTTTATTGCGAAGTACAATGCCGAAGAGAGCCGCGACGTCCAGGGCGTTCGCCATGAGGTAATGGAGGTCTTGGCCGCCCAAGACTGGCCCGGCAATGTGCGTCAGTTGGAGAACGCCGTGTTCCGCGCCGTGGTCTTGTGCGAAGGCGCGTGGCTGACGGCAGACGATTTCCCCTACCTTGCCGACGCCTTTGATGCCGCCGGTATAGCCGGAGGCCCGCCGATCGCTGAGTTCGAAGCCGACGAGGGCATGGTGGAAAGTGCCATGGCAGGCGCTCTACCCGAGGGCCTTGATGAGAAAGTGGCCCTCCTCGACCGCGATGGCCATTTGCGTAACCTCTATGACATCGAAAAAGACCTCATCGCCATGGCCATTGACAAGTATAATGGTCAGATGTCGGAAGTTGCCCGTCGCCTCGGCATTGGCCGCTCAACGCTTTACCGCAAGGTCCAGGAACAAGGCCTGGACGTAAAGCGGGCCAGCTAAGCCACTCCCCCAACACTCAAGACTCAACACCCATCGTTCCCCACGGACGCTCACGCGCCGTGGGGTCCGCCGCACTCGTGACCGTGCAAGCCTGATAAATAGGCTGCACAGAAAGTGCTGGCTGAAACTTATCCTCGAACATGCATTTGGCGTCATCATAGTTCAGCCAAATGCAAATGAGCAGTGAGAGGATATCAGCATGCAAAATGATGAAGCTACGACTCAACAACGTAGCTATTGTGAGCAAGTTCGAAGTGACATGGACCGGTATCGAGAGAGGTTGAGAAGGGTGGTCGATAAAGCAGCTTCCGCTCAAAGAACTTTAGATGACGCGAAACGGGATAGGAATCTTGCTGCCGCTGGAGCCGTGCTGGCTATAGGGGCTGCACTCTCACCGCTTGGAAGGGCAATTAGCGCAGGCAGGGCATCTGTGAGAGCTATTCGGGTGGTGGCTCAGGGCGGAAAAATCTCCCGAGTGAATCTAAGAGAGATCGCCGAAGTCGCTACCGGCATTGGAGCAGCTGTTGTTGCAATAGAAATCTATAGAACTGCCGATAAGAGAATTGACCGAGCCGCTCGAGATTTAGAGGCTCTCGCCCGAGAGGCCGATCTCATTCAGTTGGGTTTGACAGATCTGTCGAGCGACTACAAATTCCGAGGCTGTGACGCAGTCAGCTAAGGGGGCATCGCGCAACGCCATGACCGACAAAGGCCACCTGGCGCTAAAAAAATTCGGTCCATTCACCGTTCAATATAGGAACGAAAACAGACTCATCCTTCATCGGATGAGTCCGCTCCTTACGAATGGCTTGATTCTTGCGTCAATTTTCGCCGGCATCTATTTTTCAATAATCAACTATCGCGCGGACCATGAAGGCATTGTGACTGCGATTGGCTCACCGGCATACGCTCCACTTTTTGTTACGATACTGATCATGTTATGCCTTTGGTCCGCCTGCGGCTTTACGCTCGAGGTCGATAAAAAGACACGAACCCTCACCTACCAAAAAATACGGCCCTACGAGATTAGCCGGGTTACTCGATCGATTGATGAAATCACCGCTATATCCCCCCAAAAGGGACGGTTTGGCGTCTATTGGGGCGGATCAATCGAGTTCGAAGATGATAGCTGGCCCCTATGGGGCGGCGGTATCTGGAGTTGGCCGATCAGCTTTCAACCTTCACCAGAGATCATTCGTCTCTTGAGGGAGGAATGCCAGCTCGAAGGCCCTTAACGTCCACTCTCCAACGACCACCGATTTTCGGTCATCCCGGTTCGCGCGGGAGCGCAAGACCGGGGGCCACAAGCTTGGATGCCATGGGCTATTCTTTGCACTGACACCCCCTGGAGCGCGCCCGGGGTTCGCCCAGGACGCCCCCCTCACATATTCGGATAGTTCGGGCCGCCGCCGCCCTCTGGCGTGGTCCAGACAATGTTCTGGGACGGATCTTTGATATCGCATGTCTTACAGTGAACGCAGTTTTGCGCATTGATCTGGAACCGCGGCGCCTCTCCCCCCTCGGTCACAAACTCATAAACCCCGGCCGGGCAATAGCGCTGGGAGGGGCCAGCATACTCAGCCAAGTTCACCGCGACCGGCACGGACGCATCCTTTAGCGTCAAATGCGCAGGCTGATCTTCCTCATGGTTCGTGGCGGAGAAGGACACGTTCGTCAGCTTATCGAACGTCAGGACCCCATCGGGTTTGGGATACTCAATGGGCTTGTGCATTGACGCTTTTTCCGTGGAGGCCGCATCGGTTTTCCCATGGGACAAGGTGCCAAAGAGGGAGAAACCGCCCAAACGGGTACTCATGGTGAGTTCCAATCCATTCAGCGCCAATGCGCCAAGGAACGTCCCATATTTGCTCCATAGCGGCTTTGAGTTCCGCACCTTGTAGAGTTCGTCCCGGACCCATGAGGTGTCATAGCGCGCCTGGTAGCCGGCAAGCTCATCGCCTGCCCGCTCTTCGCCAAGCGCCTCAAAGGCCGCCTCGGCCGCCATCATGCCGGTCTTCATGGCATTATGATTGCCCTTAATCCGCGGCACATTCACAAAGCCTGCAGAACACCCGATGAGGGCCCCGCCAGGGAATGTCAGCTTAGGGACGGACTGGAACCCACCCTCGGTAATCGCGCGCGCGCCATAGGCCACCCGTTCCCCGCCTTCCAAGAACTCGCTCACCTCAGGGTGGGTCTTGAACCGCTGGAACTCGTCATAGGGCGAGAGGTACGGGTTCTTATAATTCAAATGCAGCACAAAGCCGATGGAGACATAATTGTCGCCAAAATGGTACATCCAAGACCCGCCGCCAGTGCTATTGTCCAACGGCCAACCGAAGGTGTGCTGAACAAATCCCTTACGGAATTTCTCATCCGGCACCTTCCACAGCTCTTTCATGCCGATGCCGTACTTTTGCGGATCCTTACCCTCATCAAGACCGAACTCAGCGATAATCTGCTTAGAGAGGGACCCTCTCACCCCTTCTGCCAATAGGGTGTATTTCCCCCGCAGCTCCATGCCGGGTTCGTAGGTATCTTTTTTATTGCCGTCCTTATCGTAGCCCACCTCGCCAACAATGACGCCTGCAATCTCACCATTCTCCCCACGGATGGTTTGGTTCGCTGCCATCATGGGGTAGACTTCCACCCCCATCTCTTCGGCCTTCTCCGCTAGCCACCGGCAGACATTGCCCATGGAGGTCGCGTAGCAGCCATGGTTTTTCAGCATGTCAGGCATCGCCCAAATAGGCAGCGGGATGGAACCCGCGGGCCCGAGCAGCAGGAACTTCTCACTGGTCACCGGGGTGTCGATGGGGCAGTCGGCCTCATCCCGCCAATCAGGGAGAAGCTCATCAAGCGCCTTTGGATCAAGCACCGCGCCCGACAGAATATGGGCGCCTACCTCCGAGCCCTTTTCTACCACCACAACGGAGACCTCGCGGCCGGTTTCGGCCTCCAATTGTTTCAAACGAATCGCCGCGCAGAGCCCTGCGGGGCCCGCCCCGACGATCACTACGTCGAACTCCATGCTTTCCCGTTCCACCGGCGTGTCATCGTACATGGAACCACTCCTCTATTCGTATGGGCGGGATGCCGTCACAGCCCGACCTTATTTGTCGCTTATTGAGTAGCTATGCGTCACTGCGACATCGTGCAATGCGGAATGGCGGCGCAGGCATCGCCCGCCCTGCGAAATTTGGCCCAGCTTGTGTTCGGGAGCGGCCAAGAGGTCCACGCTCAAAGCCCCTCTACACCTTGGTTCCTGGCCTCGTGGCCGCTATTGGGCTTGGGCTCACATCGCCGTGAAGCCAGTTATTCTATCACGGCTGATAGAGCCGTTTAGGAGGGTCGACGCCTCAGGCTGTTTGTGTTCCCGGTTGCTGCCGCGCGCGGCCCACTGCTATCACGCGCCTATGTCGGCTTTGTCTATTCTCCCCTTTCATCCCTCCCGCGCGGCCCTGTTCGACAGTATTAACCGCGCCTGGATTGAAGAGATGTTTGGCGTCGAGCCCGTCGATGATGTCGTGCTGCGGGCCCCTCAAACCCACATTATGGACCAGGGAGGCGACATCCTATTTGTGGCGGACAGGGGGGACGGCTCCGGCGAGGAGATTTTAGGGACCGGCGCCCTCAAAAGTTGGGGTCCCGGCATTTTCGAGCTCACAAAGATGGGGGTGATTGAAGCCGCCCAAGGCAAGAAGGCAGGCGAAACCCTCCTCAAAACGCTGATTACCCGCGCCCAAGAGTTGGGGGCCACAACACTCTTTTTGCTGACCAACTCTGCCTGCGAACCCGCGCTCCACCTTTATGAGAAGAACGGATTCGTCCACTCCGCCGAAATCGCAGAGCGCTTTGGGAAGACCTATGACCGCTGCAACGTGGCAATGGAGTATCCCAACCTTCGCAAGCAGGCCGCGCAATGACGAATATGCGCGCCCTTCTTGATTGGTACGCCGCCTCGGGCATCACCACGGCGGAAGAGGCGGCGCCCACGGACCTTTACGACTGGCCAGAGGGCGGGCACCGCATGCCCAAGCCCGGCGGCAAATATCGCTCCCCGCCACCGCCACCGAGCAGTGCAGCGCCCTCCCCCGCGGCAGCCCCCCCATCCTCAGCCGTCATGGCGGACCCCGACGGGCCCATGCCCACCGATGAGGCCGTGGCCCTCGCCAAACAAATAGCGGCGAACGCAACGACCATCGAAGCGCTGGATGACGCAATCCGCGGGTTCGATGGCTGCCCCCTCAAACCCGGTGCGCGCAACACGGTCATCTATGATGGCGTGCCCCGCGCGCCCATCCTCATCATTGGCGAAGCGCCGGGCCGGGACGAGGATCGCCTCGGTAAACCCTTTGTGGGCCGGGCAGGAATTCTGCTCGACAAAATGCTGGCGGCCATTGGGCAGTCCCGGGTGGCGGGTGATGATTTCGGCGATGTTTGCATCACCAACGCAATTTACTGGCGGCCGCCAGGGAACCGGACGCCCACCAAGGCGGAAATCGCCATCTGCCTGCCCTTTGTGGAACGGTTCATTGCCCTTTCTGCGCCAAAACTCATTATGCTGACCGGGAATGTGCCGACCCACGCGCTTTACAACGGCGCGCCTGGCATCACCCGGTCCCGCGGGGCGTGGCGCGACTGGCCCGGGCCCGATGGGACCCCACTGCCGGTGCTTCCTGTTTTCCACCCTGCCTTTTTATTAAGACAGCCAGCGCAAAAACGATTGGCTTGGGCAGATTTGCGTAGCGTGGCGTCGCGTTTGCAGGCAGTATGAGAACTGGGGTTCTTCTGGGCGGGTTAGCTTTATATGTGCGACTTTATGTGAGGGTTTGCCCCCTATGATACGACTATTATGCGGATTTGCGGCGCTGTTGGCCTTTGTCGGCGTGGCCCAAAGCGGGACATCATCGGCCGAAGGGATTAAGGGCGAAGCCACCTTTGTCCCCACAGCCCTCAGCCCGTCCGATGTAAAGCGCTATAAAGCCATTTTCGCCGCCCAAGAGCGGGGCGCCTGGAAAACGGCTGATACGCAGATCCGCGCCCTCGAGAACAAACTCCTCCTCGGCTATGTGCTGGAGCAGCGGTACATGCACCCCACCGCCTATCGCGCCAGCTATCGGGAGCTATCCCGTTGGCTCTCTGCCTACGCCGATCACACCAATGCCGCCCCTGTTTATCGCCTCGCCAAACGGCGGCAGGCGCGAAACCTTGCCCCCCGTCGCCCCACCGGCCGTCGTTGGCGGCAAGATAATGAGACGCCCTTGCACCCCAAACTGGCGGCAGATTATGCGAACAGCTCCCGTAGGGCGGATGTGCGGCGCATCGAACGCCGCCTGCGCTACCTTACACGGAATAATCGCCCAGCCCAGGCGCTCAACTATCTAAACGATCGGAAGCAGTTCAACGCCCTCACCGCGGCCCAAACCGACCGTGTCCGCGGCTGGATTGCGGCGAGCTTTTATTATGATGGTGATTTGCGGCGGGCCCAGCGGGTGGCGGACCAGGCGCTGAAACGCTCCTGGGATAGCGCTGTCCTGTCCCATTGGATTGCGGGCCTTGTCGCCTGGCGGCAAGATGATGCAGAGCGCGCCTATGAGCATTTCGCAGCCCAGGCGGACATTCCCTATCAGGAGGAAGAATTACGCGCCGCCGCTGCCTTTTGGGCGGCCCGCGCGGCACTCGCCTCCGGCAAAACTGAACCGGTGACAGATTTCCTCACCTTGGCCAGCGGGTACCCCCTCACCTTTTATGGCCAGCTGGCCCTGGGACAGCTTGGGATGGATGCCGGGATCGACTGGAACCCTCCCATACTGACGAAGGCGGACTATAATCATATCGCTGAGACCGCGCCGCGGGTTGAGCGGGCCGTGGGGCTCGCCCAGGTGGGGCAGATCACCACCGCCGAGGAAGAAATGAAATGGGCCCATGGCGAGGTGGCGGACCGTGACGATGCGGCCTTGGCCGCCCTCGCCGCGGCGCTCCGCCTGCCAAGTGCTCAACTGGTGCTCGCGCAATCCTCAGGCGCGGACAAAACCAAGAATGCGCATTTGCGCGCTGGCCTTTATCCGATCCCTGACTATGCCCCCAATGGGGGGTTCACTTTGGACCCCGCTCTTCTTTACGGGCTGATGCGGCAAGAATCGAAATTCATGCCGGAGGCGACCTCGAAGGTGGGTGAAAAGGGCCTAATGCAGCTGATGCCCCGCACGGCGTCCTATGTCGCGGGCACGCCCGGTGCCTCGCGCAAGCTTTATGATCCCGGCTATAATATGCAGCTGGGTCAATCCTATGTGGACCAACTCCTGACACGGTATAATAAGGGCAGTGGCGACCTTTTCGCGATGACCCTGTCCTACAATTGGGGCCCAGGGAATTATAGCCGCTGGAAGGCGCGGACGAACATCGACGATCAGCTTCTCATGCTGGAAAGCGTGCCCAATTCCGAGGCAAGGCACTTTGTCGAAACCGTTCTCACCAATATTTGGGTGTATCGGGACCGATTGAACGAACCGGCCCCCTCCCGCGATGCCGTCGCAGCCGGCGAGGCGCCGGTGTATGAAAGCGTTGAGGATCGGCGGGTGCCTTAGCGCGCCGGACGATCATATTGGATCAGAGAAAGTCGGCTCACGCGCTAAAAACAAAAGTGCTACAGCATCAGCATGACTCAACCAGACAGTCCGATGCTGTAAAGCTTCGCACCAAATAAAGACTCTATAGCGACAGACGTTCGTTTGTACTCACTTTGTCGCTATAGTCTTTTGTTTTCGCATCGCTTTTTGCCGAAAACCGAATACACTTTTCGGCGCGATGCTCTAGGGTCTGTTGAGATACACGGATTTTCCGTTCCCCACGGCTGGTCCGTGGGGTCCACCGCACCACAAATTGGATGCTTAACTCGATGGATGCCACGGACAAGCCGTGGCAAACACCTGGTCCCTGCCGATTCTCAACAAGCCCTAGAGCAAAGTGCTGGTGCAGATTTACCGCACATTGCTCTAGGGGTAGAACCACCCATACCCCCATGCGAGGTTCCTAATGTCCGCAAACACCCTTTTTCTCTCCAGCCTGATGCTCATTGCCGGGATGGGTATCCCCGTCATGGCGGCCCTCAATACAGGATTGAGCCAACACCTTCAAAGCCCCATGGGTGCCGTGCTGGTGCTCACCCTGGTCGCAATGATTATTGCCGTTCTCGGCCTCACCATCTCCGGCGGCCCCAACCTTACCGCCATCGGCACCACACCGCCCATCTATTTTTTCGCAGGCGCCCTCTTTGTGCTCTATATTGGCTCCATCACCTTCGCTGCGCCGAAGATTGGCCTTGGAACCGCAGTGTTCTACGTCCTTCTTGGCCAATTGATCAGTGCATCCATCATTGATCATTTCGGCCTTTGGGGCTCGCAAATCTCTATTATCACCCCCAAACGCTTGCTCGGTCTCGCCTTCATGGCCCTTGGTGTTTACCTCGCGCGAAAAGATGTCATCCCCCCCGTTCCTCACCCTTAACCGGAGCCTGTAGATGCAGCTGATCATCTCCCCCACCTCTCCTTACGCGTGGAAAACACGCATTGTCCGCCTTGAGAAAGGCCTGAGTGATCGCGTCGAGATGATCGAGGCCAACCCCGTAGCGGATGGCGCAGCTGACCTCGTTCGGAACCCTCTTGGCAAAGTGCCCTGCCTGGTCCGTGAAGATGGCTCCCTGTTGTTCGACAGTCCCGTTATTTGTGCGTATCTTGATAGCCTTGGGGACGCGCCATCGCTCTTCCCTCGGGAAGGGGAACGCCGGTGGCAGGCGGATCGGGCCCACGCCCTTGGCGACGGGGTCATTGACGCCGCCTACAATATCGTCATTGAAAATCGACGGACGGATGCGGAACAATCTGCGTTTTGGATCGATCGTTGGCAGACGGCGATCAAAAGAAGCCTCGAAGACATGGCGCATAGCCTTCAAGGATCGGCGACCCCGTTCACCATTGGAGACATCAGTTACGCCGCCGCCCTCGGCTATCTTGACTTCCGCCACCCAGACATTGAGTGGCGGACGACCCACCCCGCGCTCAAGGACTGGTATCATCGGATAGCAGAACGGCAGAGCATCAAAGCGGCCCCCTATGGCTGAGGGAAGCCCCTCACCACCTTAGCGGGGATCCCCACCACGGTGGCACCCGCAGGCACATCCTTCAGGACCACCGCATTGGCGCCGATACGGGCGCCTTTTCCAATCCGTATGGGCCCCAATACCCGGGCGCCCGCGCCAATATAGACACCCTCCTCCACGTAAGGTGCACCGCCTTTCGCCAATTGGCCGAGGGTCACCTGCTGCATGATCATGCAACCCGCCTCTACCACCGCGCTTTGGTGCACCACCACCCCCGTGGGATGCGGAAAAGAAACGGAGAGGTGAATATCCGCATTGCGATTAATGTCTGACGCCGACAGAACCGACCACACACGGTGTCGCAACTTCGCCATGGCGAGGGCAAGCTTCGCCCCGGGCCCACCCCCGGCCTCAGCCCGGCGCATGGCCGCCATCGCGCCAATAATCTTCTTACCTGCACCCGGAATTGCCATAGACTCTAGCTATCCTCAAATTCCACAGGCGTTAAGTGAGGCAAACGCTCCCCCAGGTCCGCCTCCACCCGATCCAAAAACTCAAACCGCTTCCGGTAAAGCGACCGCTTTTTGGGTTTGATGGAGTCAAAGCTCCGCCGCTCCGGCGCCACGGGCAGCTCGTAAAACTCATTGTCCAGACGAACACCCCCACGATCCTGCCAAATCTCATCATAGTCGAGAGTAAACTCCCCCTTCCCCCCACCGAAATAGGGGTGCCGATGATGCCGCGCGCCGTCGGTCACCGCCAGAAGGCGCGTCACCCCCACAGCCCGCAAGACCATTCGCAACACTTCCAACAAAAAGTCCCGGGGCCGCAAGCCATGCAACGCCTTGGTCAGATCGCGGTAGAGCGTCAGCGCATCCTCACGATTACGCCCCTGGGTGCCCCCAATCACCGCCGTCAAGGATCCATCCGCCTCCCGATAAAAGGAAAAGGCAATGCAAAAGGCCCGAAAATCATCAAGGAAGAGGTTCACCACCAAATGCCCCTCCCGCCGGAACCATTTGGGCTGATCCATCACCAGGCGCAGGCCGGGGAACATATCCTCCAGCTCCAGCAATACCAGCCGTTCGTGCAGGGAGAAATGGAACGGGACATCAAGGGTATCCACAACACCGCAATGGTTGACCAGCCGTTCAAGCCGCGTCTCCGCCTCCCACATCGCACTTTGATAGGGCCAAATGAGAAGACCAAGGATCACTGGGTCTTGGGTAAAACAGGTGTGGGCCGCCGTCCCCTCGGGGGCGTCCACCAGGGGCGCCAGGGCCGCCTTGTGTTTGAGCCCCGCCGCCACAAACTTCCCCCGCGCGGGCAAACGCCCAATGAACGAGCCTGGCAACACAGTGCTCGCCCGAGCCATCAGAAGGGAAAGATAAGAGCTTGCCATAAGTTCCGGGGGTATCCGAACGCGACGCTAAGGGGTGAGTTGAAGCATGGTTTGGGCCAATCCGCGCCAAAGGTCACCCTTCCCCGGGCAAACCAGCATAAAAGACGGCCAAAGCGCGCAAATCAGGCCTTCTATTCGAGATCAATTGGTGCTACCCGCGGCGCTCGTCGTAAGACGGCCTTAAGGAACGGAGCGTAGCGCAGCCTGGTAGCGCATCTGGTTTGGGACCAGAGGGTCGCAGGTTCGAATCCTGCCGCTCCGACCATTCGGCCCCGCTGGTGATAGAGCTGGCGCTGAGAAAGACCCCTAAAGGAGGCTTCCAAATGTTCGCACGCATTTTCCGGCCAGCAAAAACGGCCATGCAGTCGGGCAAAAGCAAAGCCGAGAAATGGGTTCTCGAATTCGAACAGCGTGAAGCCCGTACCATCGACCCGCTCATGGGCTGGACCTCCGGCTCCGATATGCAATCGAATCAGGTGCGCCTCAGCTTTGAAACCAAAGAGGCCGCCATCGCCTACGCGAAAGAACGGAACCTGCCCCACCAGGTGATCGAGCGGGACGATCCCGCCCCGGTGATGAAGGCCTACTCCGACAATTTCGCCTATCGCCGCCGGGCACCCTGGACGCATTAGCGCGACCTATCCCCTGCACCGCCGACGATAATAAGGATTGAGGATGATCGGCTGCCCTTCAGGGCTGTCGTGGAAGACCTGGTTCTGATCATTCACCGTCTCCCGCAGTTTTGTGAGCTTCGCCTCTAACGCATCTTCCTGCAAACCGATCAGAAATCGGCCCGCCTGATCAACCAACGGTTTGGTCAGTTTGTGATGTCGCTCTTCATGGACGCGAATCGCATCCACCAAATCCTCAAAACAGCGCGCCATGGCCGCATCGGTGAACCGGGGCAAGTGGATGACATATTGGGTGTGAAAGCAGGCTTTAATCACCCGCCCCTCTTCGGCGGAAAGATGATACCGCACCTGCCACTCTGCGGCGTGTGCACCCAACGTATCTCGTCCTAAGGGTTGATAGGGTTTGTAGCTCTCCCGAAGCATGGCGAGGGCAACCTCGGGCCGGGTGCCCCGCACCTCATACTCCTTCACGGTGAGCTGCGAGCGGAGGGAGAGGCCCTTCTCGTCATATTGACACTCAAGGCCATTGACCGTTGGGGCGAGGAGTGAGGCGATCCCCATGATGAGCACCAGCATTTCATGTCCCCTCTCACCGATAGCCGCGTCAGAGCGTTTTCCGACCAAGTGGGTACCGGTTGGTCGTAAGAAAACGCGATAAATC
>CALFRH010000299.1 GCA_937919225.1 uncultured Parvularcula sp. | reverse complement strand
GCTATTCGAGTTATACTGCTTATTTGCGGCGGCGCCCATGTCTCTATCGCCGTCCTTGCTCGCAGATGTCTCTGATTATGCAGCCATGAAAACGAGACGCCAGGAAGCAGGACAGTATTTCGCGGTATGGAACACGATACAGAAGGCGACATCCGCTGTTGGTGTCGGTATCGCACTCCCTATGCTGGGCGTTCTTGGTTTTGATCCCCAGAATGTGACGGATGAAGGCCTGCAAGCATTGAAGGTTGTGTGCCTGGCTGTCCCAATTTTGCCATATATTATAGCTTCTTACATAATCTGGCGTTTTCCTCTTACGGATAAAAAGCAAAAAATCGTTCGTAAACGATTATTAAAAATCGGGGTATAGGCAGCGCATTCTATTGAAGTATATCAGCCGAAAACACGAGCTAATGCTCGAATTTCTAAATTAAGCTGTCCAGCCCCGTCATTCAGTGCCATTTTGATGTAGAGTTTCAGGCACTGTGACCTGCACCCCATTGTTGGGCCACCCGGCTGGAGGATTTTCCGGGTTTAAGGGTGTGTCGGACTTTGGTCCGTCACGGGGTTTATGAGCGTTATCGGGGGTTTGTTACCTATAGCGCTATGGGGTCTTACTTCATTATAGATAGGGTGGATGGCTCCTGCTTCCGCCGCAATTTCGCGGCAGAGTGAGGCCTACGCAAGGCCGTGAAGAAAGGAACCCCCTTATGAAAGTCAGCACAATAGGTTTGGATTTAGCCAAGAATGTATTTCACGTTCACGGAATATCCGGCGATGGAACGGTGCTGTTTAACCGACCCATTCGTCGCGCCCAGATGATCCGCTTCTTCGAGCAGCAGCCCAGCTGTTTGGTCGGTATGGAAGCCTGTGCAACGAGCCATTATTGGGCCCGTGAGCTCCGCAAACTCGGACACGATGTCCGCCTGATGCCTCCAAACTACGTCAAGCCATATGTGAAGCGCGGCAAATCAGATGCGGCTGACGCTGAAGCCATTTGCGAAGCTGTCACCCGTCCGACAATGAGAACTGTCTCGGTCAAATCGGAACATCAGCAGGCGCTTCTATGTCAACACAGGATGCGAGAGCTTCTCGTCAGCCAAAGAACGCAACTTAGTAATGCAATCAGGGGGCTGCTGGGAGAGTTCGGAATCACCATACGCAAAGGGGTAGGATATGTTCTGGAGTACGCTGAGTTTATTCGAGATGCAGAAAAGACCGATCTTCCGGAGGTCGCGCTGGATGTGATCAAGTCTCTGTCGGGTCAGCTGCTGACGCTCAATCGAGAGATCAAACACCTTGAGAGGAGTATTCTGGCAGCGGGTCGGAGCGACCCCAGGATTAAGCTGTTGAAGACGATCCCAGGCATCGGGCCGATTACGGCATCAGCGATCATAGCCACGGTTGGTTCGGCCGACACTTTCAAAAGTGGGCGGGACCTGGCCGCATGGATCGGTTTGACACCTCTCAATAAATCATCGGGCGGAAAGGAGCGTCTTGGTGGTATCTCGAAGAAAGGTGATCGATATCTCAGAAAACTACTTGTTGTCGGAATGACTTCAAGGATCGTTTCGGCAAGATCGAACCCCGAGAAAACAGATCCTTGGGTGCTCCGCATTCTCGAGCGAAAGCCGGCCAGACTGGCGACAGTGGCGATTGCGAACAAAACCGCAAGGGTCATTTGGGCCGTGCTTAGGAGAAACGAATCTTTCCAGACGCAGGCTGTTTAATTTTGAAAAAGGAGTAGGACGAGTTCAGATTTGTAAGGACGATCAGAATTGATGGCAAACCGGGTCGCCCGGGAACCGAGACACTCCGCGTAGAGACGAGGATTTTGTAGTCCGTGTTGTAGAATGGGACTTGGTTCGCGGAAACCATCATGGCCAGCAGAAACATCACTGCGAAAATAGGCCGGACACAAGTCAGCTTCCGACTAAGGTTGCCACAAGCGAAGAAAGTTCTTGCAACGCAGGGGCCATCCACACAAGTCTCTACGCCAATCCTCCAGCTTTGAGCGGGCATCATCAAGTCCCATGAACCAGTGCGTGTTCAGACATTCTGCCCTAAATTTGCCGTTGAACGACTCGATAAAAGCGTTATCCGTCGGCTTACCTGGGCGAGAGAAGTCCAAGGTCACATCATTTTGATAAGCCCACAGATCAAGATCGCGCGAGATGAACTCTGGGCCATTATCAGCCCTGATCGACTTTGGATAGCCAAAAAATTTGCACGCCACCTCCAGCGTTCGAACAACATCTTCGCCCCGATAGCAGAACCGGGCATCAATCACCGGCGAGAAACGGGAGAAGGTATCGACGACGGTCAAGATACGCAGTTTACGTCCGGTGACCAATTGATCGTGAACGAAGTCCATGGCCCAAGTCTCGTTCACCGTTTTCGCCTCTTTCCGATCATCACGGAGCTTCGCTTTTACCCGCCGCTTCGGTGTCTTATTCCTCAGCTGCAGCCCCATTTCATGATAAAGTCGATAAACGCGTTTCGCGTTTATCGTTCGGCGGGAAAACGATTCACTGGATCGTTTTCTTCTCCGCCTCACTCCTTCTCGTCTCAGAAGAACGTGAATACGCCTGTATCCATAACGAACGCGGGTTTGAGCAATCTCTTTGATACGTCGTTTAAGGTCGGCCTGATCATCGCGCGTTGGTTGATATTGCTGAGTAGATCGTGGTGCCTTCAGCACACGACACGCTCGCCGTTCGCTGACAGACCATTCGGCCATCATCCCATCAACAACTTTGCGACGATGAGCAGGCCTTAGAGCTTTCGTTTGATGACGTCCTGAAGCATCTCTTTGTCCAGCGACAGGTCAGCAACGATCTTCTTCAATCGGTTATTCTCGTCTTCTAGCTGCTTCAGGCGCCGCATCTCTGTCGGCAGCAAGCCCGCATACTTCTTCCGCCAATTATAAAAAGTCGCTTGGCTCACGCCAGCTTTCCGACACACATCAGCAACCGACGTTCCTTCGTCTGCTTGCTTCAAAATGAACGCGATTTGCGCGTCCGTGAACTTGGATTTTTTCATGGAACTCTCCGCCACCAAAAAGGCAGCCTAAATTAGAAAATTCCAGCTTCAAATGCCCCAGTTTTTGGGAAGCACGTCAACTGGTGGACGCATGCCTAAAGCGTGATGGGGGCGGACGGTATTGTACTGTTTGATCCACTTTCCGATAACTGTCCTTGCCTGATCGATCGTGGTAAACCATTCTGCATTCAGGACTTCGTGTCTTAGCGTCCCATTGAGCCGCTCGTTATATCCGTTCTCCCACGGAGAACCTGGATAGATATGAATAGGCTGGATACCGACCTTTTTGAGCCAAGCTTTGAAAGCTTCTCCTTGGAATTCTGGGCCGTTATCGGAGCGAATGAACTGCGGCCCCGTGCTTGAGGAGAAGCGGATACAACGCTTCTAACACATCCCCACCATTCATCTCGGCGTGGATGGAAACGGTCAGGGTCTCACGGGTATATTGTCGATCTGTGTTAAGTTCACCATGAAATGCTCTTTCTTGAAGGGGGCTGTGCGCAGCGTGAAACACATTCAAAGAACTGTGTTACTTTACGGCGGTTCGCGTTTCTTAGGAATCGCGAAATCGCTGTAAGTTATTGTTTTATCGCGCGTCTTATACGGATAAACCGGAACCACTTATCCGCGACGCGCATCTAATGAGACGTACTGACGGGCGTCTAAATGATGCTGATCGGGCTTTACCGTCTTACCTTTGCGATCTCTTCTTTAATAAGTGCACGTTCATTTTCTGATTTTGAAAGCCACCATTCACGTACGTGGGATACATCCCGACGTTCGATGTAATCAGAATATGCATCAATCTGAGGTAGAGGGAAGCAGTTCTCACTAACACGCAGCTACGTATCGACGAAACCTACTATTAAGTCGATCTGCGAGCCCATAATCAGATCAGTGGGGGCGGAGCCAAGAATTGGATTGCGAAGGGGGCGACGCATAAACAAAGGATAGTCAGTAAGCCCTGTATGAGTAACCTGCGACATTTCTATGCGATGAATATCGGTTCTCAGACCGGCTGTTTCAAAATCCTCATAATGGAGATCGTATAGCCAATGATTATTGGCCAGATCTTCTGTATCTGCATCGTTCCCGAGCAGCATTTGATACATGATGTCATGGTCAGAATAAAACATCATAAAGGGTTGTTTCATCTCGTATCCGAGGGTTGAAGGAGAAAAT
>CALFRH010000298.1 GCA_937919225.1 uncultured Parvularcula sp. | reverse complement strand
ACGATAATGTCGGGACGGGGGAAACAGCGCTTGCTGGAATGCAAAAAGCTTATGATCGGCGGTACACTGATCCGGCCGCTAAGCGTTCTGAAAGTGATTAGGCTGCCGGCTTAGAGTTCCCCGCTTTACCACCAAATTGGATGTCGTCCTTTGGGGGTGAATGGTCGATGCAATCGTCCATGTATATTGCTCTCAGATTGAGAATTTGGGCGGGGACAGGCATGCGTACGTTGTTTGTGGCAGGAGTTTCTCTATCGGTGCTGGGGTCACTAGCCCATGCGGATGACGAGACGATCTATGTCACGGGGTCACGCATTGCCCGCCCTGACCTCCAGTCTGTGTCGCCGGTCCTGATTATTGATCGTGATCAGATAGACATCTCGGGCGCGAACTCTGCCCAAGACCTGGTCAGTCTTCTACCACAGGCGGGTGTGCCGGGGCTGACGGACACAAACTCCAACTTCAACACCCTTGGTGGGGGCGTGAACCAAGCCAATCTGCGAAACCTTGGCCACCAGCGCACCCTTGTCCTTGTCAATGGGCGGCGACATGTGGGCGGTCTGCCGGGCTCGCCTGTTGTCGATTTGGCGATGATTCCTACACCCCTCATTGAACGAGCAGAGGTAGTCACCGGCGGTGCGTCGGCCGTCTACGGCTCGGAAGCCATTACCGGGGTCGTCAACTTCATCCTCGCCGATGAGTATGAAGGCCTCGAAGCCAATATTCGATATGGCGACAGCTTTGCAGGCGGTGCGGAGGATTTCGACGCTAGCATCATTGCGGGAACGGGATTTGCGGACGACCGCGGTAACATCGTCGTGCACCTTGGCTACTCGGACCGTGGCGCTCTTCAGTCAAAGGATCGAGATATCTCTGCGAACGATATCGAGCGCTCTCCGTTTGGCGCGGCCGGTGCCTACGTGATCCCAGGGAGTGGTTTATTCACTCAAGACGCTGAGACGAGCCTGTTCAATAAGGGCTTCGTCCTTCCCGAGGACGGCTAGAATCGCAACCCCGACAGGCCCATCAGGGCGCCAACAGAACGATGGCAATTCAACACCCAGGCAAAGCTAGATCTGTCCGAGAGCGTCACCGTCATTGCGGAGGTGGGGTACAGCACGGTGCAGGCTTATCAGCGTTTAGAGCCCACTCAGATCGGCGAAGGGACATCTGTCGGGGATCTCGCCAACATCCGAATGCCCACCACGAATGCGTTCTTCCCTGGTGAGCTGACGAACCGATTCATCTTTTCTCCCCAACCGGAGGAAGTCATTTTTCTTCGCCGATTCACCGAGTTGGGTTTTCGCACCAGCGATATTGAGCGCGAGACGTTGCGAACAGTCTTCGGGCTGGAGGGAAAGCTGCCATGGGCGGATGGCTTCGAATTTGATCTCTATTATCAGTATGGTCGTCTGGGCCAAGAGCAGGACGATGGCGGCATTGCCAATACGCTGAATGTCGTGAATGCACTTGATACTGAGCCCGATGGCACGGGCGGATTTCAATGTGCGGACGCAGCCGCAAGGGCCGATGGGTGTGTACCGATCAACTTTTTTGGCGCGGGGTCGGTGTCTCCGGAAGCGCTGGCCTATGTGCAGGTTGGCGCGAGCCACCGTGCACGCATGGTTCAGGAAGTTATCGCCGGCTCGGTGACGGGCGACCTGATTGAGCTGCCCGCCGGGCCCTTGGGCATCGCCGCAGGCTTTGAATACCGGTCAGAGGAATCAGCTTTCATCTCTGATCCTCTCGCAGCGTCGGGTCTGACAACGGCCAACGTTCTGCCCAGCGAGAGGGGCGAATATGACGTCACCGAGTTTTTCGTGGAGGCCCAGGTTCCCCTTCTTAAGAAAAAACCGTTGGCGGACTACCTCGGGATAGAAGGTGCCATCCGGTATGCCAATTACAGCACGATTGGTGCCACAGAGGCGTACAAGCTGGGTGCCAGCTGGAGGCCCGTCCCAGATCTGACGGTGCGCGGCAGCTTTAACACAGCGGTCCGTGCCCCGTTTATCACAGAGCTGTTTAATCCGGGCTTTGAGACTTTTAGGACGTATAGAGATCCCTGCAACTTGGGAGGCAGGGGCGGTCTCTCTAGCGATGGACGAACGACCTACGCGACCCAATCTGCAGAGGTGCAGGCCCGCTGCGCAGCGATACCCGGCACAGCCACTCTCGACCAAGGCGCGCTCAATATCTTCACGGCCGGAGGCATCTCCGCAGGGAACCCAGACCTCAATGAGGAGACCGCAGAGACCTACACCTTTGGGCTCGTGCTATCCCCCTCGGGAGTCCCCGGCCTGAACGTCACGGTGGACTATTACACCATCACTATTGAGGACGCGATCAGTACATTCTCCGCCCAGGACACGGTGGACCAGTGCCTTCGTCAGCCGGACTTCCCTGACAACCCATTCTGCGGCCTGATCACACGCGATGCTTCGACAGGCCTTATCCGCACCATTGACGCCCTGGCCATCAACGTCGCCGAGCTACGGGCCGAGGGCGTGGACTTCGCGGTGGACTATGCGTTTGACGTGGGTCCAGTGGATCTGGCCGCGAACCTGGCGGGCAACTTCCGTATCAAGGAAACGTTCCTGCCGTTCGCGGGTGGTGAGCGGATTGAGGATACTGGTGAGGTCGGGTCGCAGGACTGGACCATCAACGGCACCCTCACAGGTAAGTGGCGAGATCTCAGAGCCAGCTGGTCCACCCGCTACCTCAGTGGCGTCAACATTGACAATGAGAACCCGATGGCCGGACCACCCGAGGCAGGTGGCAAGATCGACCCTTATTTCTACCACGACATAAATCTCAGCTGGGCTGTCACTGATCAGTTCGATCTCACCCTGGGCGTGGATAACGTCTTCGACGAAGAGCCACCCCTTCTGGGGCAAGGCGTGAATGGCGACTTGCCTGGCACCAACACTGCGTCGGATGTCTATGACGTCATTGGGCGGTACGGGTACGTTTCTGTGCGGGCGAGGCTCTGAGGGGAGGGCGGGTTGTGCTCCCTAACGTTCCAGTTCGGCTATATCTGGGAGTTCTGCAAACTGATGATCCGGCGCAACGATCCGCCGTATGCTAGTCACGATGATGGCAGCAAGTTGTATTGCGTAGGCAATGTTCATGATGAGCCACGAAGTATCATGCGAAAACAAATGGAGCGTCAGTGTGGTGATGAATATCACCCCCAGCCCTAAGCTGACAGGTACCAGCCACCAAGGCGGATACATCGTCAATGCAATTTCATCGTCACGAAGGTCTTTTGCTGCCCAGACGGGAAAGAAGCATAAGAGTACGGCGAAGATTGTGTCGATTCTAAGCTCTTGAGCCGGGTCGATCAGCCAGCCAACGTTCTGAATGAGCACGATGCTGAAACCGACAACTTGAAGGCGCCAATCGCCAGACCGCAAGACTAAAACAATAGCAAGAGCACCGGCGGCAATAAAGGCGGTTGCGTATATGTCCGGTTTCCATTCCACAAAGTCCTTTTACCTGAGAAATGGATTCTGGCTACACGCAACCGCTTGCCTGCTAGGCTCTAATCCACGAAATTGACCGACGCGCAGCAAGCCGGGCACGACCCGATCTATTGCCCCCAGGATTGGAGACCCAATCGATCCAATCCATCAAGCTCTCGTGGGTACTAATCATACTCTCAAAAAGACTTTCATAGGCATCGGCAAACTCTGCCCGTGTGCCGTTAATGCCCACACGCTTGATGTCGTCGATTCGACCGATGAAGC
The DNA here is from genome assembly GCA_937919225.1 of uncultured Parvularcula sp. Taxonomy (GTDB): domain Bacteria; phylum Pseudomonadota; class Alphaproteobacteria; order Caulobacterales; family Parvularculaceae; genus Parvularcula. The sequence goes on along the minus strand of CALFRH010000298.1, from coordinate 3,829 downwards.
GCTCCAGCGCTTTGGATTCATTAAAGGCCTTTGCGATATCGCGGAGGCCAACAAACCTGTCTCGGATCGCATCAAGGCGACGCGACACATCAGCGATGTCACCTCTATCAAGTGCTTTACCAATGTATTTGGGCTGTTTGTAGAGACACTTCTCTGCGCTCACCAGTTTGGATTGAGCAGTGGTCACATCCAGCTGTTGTGAAGTGTGCATGACATTCTCCTTTGCGTTGCACACTTCTGCTTATGCCAAAATGGAGGTAATTTCCTCCCGTTTTGGTGGTAAAAGGCAGCGGAGATACAGCTGCCCGCCAGCCTGATTTGACTTGCTTCAATCGGAGGTTTGTTCTTTGATTTGAGACGGTTAAGTGTCAGGGATGCGCGTGTGCCTAAGGATCCGAGAGGCCGCTCGAGAGTTACTCAGGAAGCGATCGGCCAATACGTCAAAGCTGCGAGGCACAAGCGCGACATCACCCAGGACGCCGCCGCAGAGGCGATGGGAGTAAAGCTAAATAGCTACCAACGCTATGAGTCCGGAGAGAGAACCAGTTCTTGGCTTCGCCTCGTCAAGCTATGCAAAGCGATCGGCACAACACCCAACATGGTGTTGGGTTTTGGCGATGAAGCGAAGTCCAAAGTTTCGCTCAAGGACCCGGTTGTGCGCGAGAGGCTGACAAAGGCGATCGCTAACGCAGCCAGCGTTACCCATCAGCGCGCCCTCAAAAACCCAAAAATTTTCGGCGATGACGGACGATCTCCGGATCCCAACGACCTTTATTGGCAGGCCATTTCGGCGGTAATCCTTCAAGCTCTTGAGGAAGAAAATGGCGATACCGAGAGCATCATGACCCAGCTGCGCAATATTGATCGAGGCCTTTCGCGGCTTTAGCCAAGTCGATCACCCACCAAAGGTGACATCCAAATTGGTGGTAAATTTACCCCTGAAATGGTGGTCTTCACACGTACTATTTAATCGTTAGAGTAGTGCTCTGAGGATCAGATCAACCAGTGATCTCTGGTTGGTTCAACATAGGGAGTGAGGAGCATGGTTGCCGACCGAGAAAGTGACGCTTCGTCATGTGTCACAAGCGCAAAGCAAGGAAATGCAGGGACGCTAAAGCCAGCTGGACTGTGGGCAAAAATGGACTGCCGAAAGAGGGTCAGTTCATTTTGTCGATTGATTGGTCGGAAAAAGCATCGTTCAGTGGAGGCAGTGCCGCTTGCAAGCACGTTGCGTCATCAACCCTCTGGCCAATCAGCTGCCATTGCGGCCATCGTTTCCGACGCTATTCGGTTCGAAGCTGAGAAGCTGAGAGCTGAGTCAGGAGCTCAATCTTGTCAGCGTCTGCATCAGGCTGAAGGCCCCGCTCATGAGCGACTTGATACGCTTGCGCGACGGATCTTGCCAAAGGGGGAATAAGGTCCCCCTCAACATCAAGAGCTTCGAAATAGTGCGTCACGATCTCTGCCAGTAAACCAGGTGAGAGTGTTCCATGGGTGTCCCCCGTCATTGTGCTGACAGTGGTTCCAACACCCCGTGCGATCGCGGTGGCGGTATCGAGTTGAATAGCCCCTGATTTTAGCGTTGTTCTCAGGGTGCTGTCCTTCACAGAGCTAAGACGTGCGAGCTCTGCTACTGTAATCCTCTTGGATTTCAATAGCGCCTGCAGGCTCTCCCGAAACACGTCGGAGGGCGAAGGGGTTGTCATGATAATGGCTCCTTGAGGGCGACCGCCTTTAGTCCACCCGTTTGATCGTGTTGTGATGTGAAAGTCACGCTGCAGCTATCGTCGCGGCGAGGCGTCGCGCCGGCCGTACGCGTTGAGGCACGAGCAGCAAATTCATTCGCGGCAATCCGGGTTTTAGCGCGCACTCGATCGCGCCCCGTTCCTCGGCCAGATATGTTGCTGTGGTATGCACGAGGCTTTTGAGCAGCCAGCGACCGTGCAGATCCCCTTACGAAAAGTCGCTCCATTTCACCCTCTTAAGTCGCGCCCCCGCCGAGCCTTACGACTCGTGAATTGTTCGGTGGATAAATTCAATCGCGCCATAACGCGAATAATTGTTGGAATCGTGGCTTGGCGCGATTAGGATGACCGAATGAGTCTTTCTGATCTTGAACGCCTTGATGCGTTTGTCCGAAAAGCGCGCGGTAACAAACGTCGGCTTGCCAAAGCTTCTGGGGTTGGCGAGGCGACGCTTCGCCCCCTTGGACGCGATGGCGAAACCTTTAATCCCTTGCACGATACCGTCCTTCGTTTGGTCGACGCGCTGGATAGAATTGAGCGCGATGAGACAATCGAGGAGAGTGAAACAGTCGATGTGAATAAATCGCGACATACCGCGATTTGCACAGACAAGCCGGACGCCGTCAATAATGTAAAGGCAAGCGGTCATTCGTGCCACGGTTGTGGGGAGGAGTCTTGACGATGGCGCCGCAGCCCGTGCGAGCGTCTCAGGCCCTGCTTCAGGCTACGAGATCCGCGGCGAAGTGCATCAAGGCAGGCAACCTTGCCGCTGCGCTTTCAGAGGTTTCCACCGCACGACCGTATGCCGAGAGCGAGATCGATCAAAACGCTCTCATCGCCGCATCAAGGGCACTGCGAAGAGGTGATGGGCCGACAGCTTACATAAAGCTGCATATCATCCTTGGTCTGCCTTCCCGATATCAACCTATTGAACAATCTAGGAAGGCGGTCGCCACATGACTCAAACCGAAGGCGTGGCAGCTGATAAGCTGCGGTCATTCATTGAGCGGATAGAGAGGCTTGAAGAAGACAAAGCTGCGATCTCTGAGGATATCAAAGAGGTCTTTGCTGAAGCCAAAGGGGAAGGCTACGACACGAAGGTCATGCGCCAAGTCATTCGTTTACGACGGATGGAATCCCATGATCGGCAAGAAATGGAGGCCGTCCTAGACCTCTACCTCGCCGCCCTTGGAGAGCGGTGATGTCTTGGTGCGCACCATCCACCCATCTAATGCGTGAGTTCGTGCGCCTGGGCGCATCAGACACGGCTATTGCCAACGTTCTGACCGTCCTTTTTGATCGCCCTTTCACTGCGAAGGCGATCAATGGAAAGAGATTTCGTCTGGGTCTTTTAAAGGGTCAGCGTGTTTGGCCGGACTTCGCTGTTCAGGCTTTGCGTTTGGCAGCACGCCGCGGTTTATCACATCATGCGGTGGCGGTGATTGTCTCGTCGTCCGGCTTTGTTGTGAGTGCGAGTGCCGTCCGTCAAAAGATCCGGCGATTGGGCCTCGGCACTCGTGCACCGTCAAGCCCAACCGTCCCGATCATGCCCGGCGACTTTGACGAAGACGCCGTGCGCATCGGCGAGCAGACAACGGGGAGGCTGTGCGCGTGACCGCTCGTCTTTCCGCCGAAGATTATCGCGCTTCTTATCCAGTGAAGAAGCGAAACTCGTACCCAGAGTCAGACCTCCAAATTGCCCTTGTCGCGAGGTTGCTAGGTACAAAGACAGGAATTCGCCTTTTGAAGCCAAAAGTCAAAATGTGGTATACGAAGAATGAAGAGAAGGCGCGCAAGGAGCAACGCTTTCGTTGGAAGGCAATGGGCGGCGTTTCGGGGGTCAGTGACCTTCTTTTCTTATGCGATGGGCTGTTTGGATTGGAGCTTAAAGCCGGGCACAACCAGCCAACGGATAATCAGGTCAGGTTCGGTCAGTCGATCGTCGAGAATGGCGGCGCCGGGAGGCTGAGAGAGTCGCTGAAGAGCTCAGGAAGATCAAGGAGTACCAAAGGTTACAGGAGGAACGGGCCAACCAGCTCGCGAAGCAGAAGGCAGAGAAGGCTGCAAGGCGCGAGGCTGCCTTG
>CALFRH010000297.1 GCA_937919225.1 uncultured Parvularcula sp. | reverse complement strand
AAGGGCAATTGCCTCTCAGTCTGGTATTCTTAGATACTTGCAATCACACGATGCAACAGAGCGTTACCGGCGGCATTTACGAAAATTTGCCCGAGGATACGCCAGCGTGCGACGGGTATTACGAAACAATGGCGGACTGGCTGAATCGTTTGCCGGAATAGCGGCTGTTCACACTTAATTGTCCGGCCACAGCACCTCGGGGTTTTTCATCGTTTTGATCTCCAACACATTATTGTTGGGATCAGCAATGAAGAAGGTTTCTTGCTCATAGTCATCGCCTTTGAATCGGCGATAGGGATCATCGAGATAGGTCAGGCCAGCTGCGGCGATACGGTCTTTAACCGCATCAAAGTCGTCCTGGGTGAGGTGGATGCCGAAGTGCGGCACCAGAACGGCGCCCATATCCACATCGTGTCGAACCGATGGGAGCTGCTCTTCGCTTTGATGAAGGGTGAGTTCATTGCCCCAGAAATTGACGTCAACCCAGCGCCCCTCCTCGCGATTGCCAAGCTTGCAGCCAAGCACTTCCGTATAGAATTTGACTGTCTTGGACAGATCCCCTGCAGGAATGGCGAGATGAAGAACCGCTGACATAAGGCATCCCCTTTAGTTTCGTTTGCAACTAAATAGCGAGAGTCTACGCTGAATTAAAGGGTGGACCGGCTATGCCAGTGCCAATCGATAATTGCGACGCGTTAGTCGCGGATCAATCCTAAGAGACTGGACCACCTCCGCCCCGATATGGCTGAGAAAGGCATCCGCGCGTTTGCGGTCAGACGGTAACATCATCTGATAAGCATCGAGCGCATCTTGCAGTCGGTACAGTGAGAACGACCGTGCGGAGATCATGCCGGACGATCCACCTGTCGTAAATGGGACGCTGCCGAACCCCCGCGGGACGTCAGATTTTGGCTCTGCCGTCTGCGCCCATTCGGCGTAGCGCTCCAAGCTTGCAATGAGAACGGGCAAATGTTCGTCCAAAGCGACCTTCAAGATCGGCAACAGTGTTTGTGGCAGATCATCATTTGGAACGAATGCCCCGTCCTGGCCTTCGCCGGCGATCACACGTTCGACATATCGCGCCACGTTTGGAGCAGTCTTTTTCATATGCTCACCAGTGGATTTGTCGCGATACTGGTGCGCATATAGCGGACCAATCATGGCAAAATCAGCAAAGCTGGCGCGTGTGCCGAGGAGATAGGGCAGGCTCTTCAAGTGGCGTGAGAAGTCGGCAAGGAATTGCTCATAGGCGGCTTCGACCCCGGGGGCCGTTTCTGGTGTGATGCCCAACATTGGGACAAAGCTTCGAAAGCGTTGCCCGATCGCTTTGCCAGCTTTGTATTGCTCCTCTGGACTGCCATCGGGCGCGGCATTTTTGCCGAACTCTGAATAAATCCATTCCTCATTGTGGTTCCATCGATAGTGCATGGCAGGCAGAGTCAGCCACTCATCTGCAAACAGCTGAATGAGATAGCTCACCATGCGTTGCAGCGGCGTCTCTGGCAGAGCTTTAGGGGTGCTTTCTCTCGCCTCGAAGTGCCCAATAATATCGGCTGTATCTTGGATGTATTCGCCATCTGGGGTTTTCAAAACGGGTATGACGGGCCAGCCAATCGCAGGCAGTAGCTCCGCTTTCATACGATCTGGCGTCGGCGCGATTTCAGTGAATTCAATGCGCTTCCAGCGCAAGTAGGCGCGCGCTTTTCCAGTGAAATAACTCATTTCACTGCCAAACAGGATGTAACCGCTCATTGCGTTTCTCCCTCCTGACCCCGGCGCTGAGCATAGCTACGAAATTCCAGAAGGCTAGGCGGAAACACGTTTACCGATATCGAGGATTTTTTAACCCAATCGCGGCAATGCCATTAACTCAGCAGATAAGACGGTCTCGTGTCACGTTTCCGCCTGATTCTCGACCGATAGAAGCACGAGTTTGTATTAGGGCGGCGAGACCCGCTCATCAGAGAGATGGAACACCCATATGGAATCACAAGCGCTGGGAGAGGTGACGGCTGAAGGCACGCTTTCCATGGTTGAGCTCTTAATGTCTGCTGACCCGGTCGTGAAACTGGTTCTCATATAATTGGTGATCGCGAGTATTTGGTCCTGGGCGGTCGTTGTCGAAAAGTACTTCGCCATTGGCGGGGCGCGCAAAAAAGCCAAAGAATTTGAAGACGCGTTTTGGAATGGCCGGGC
>CALFRH010000296.1 GCA_937919225.1 uncultured Parvularcula sp. | reverse complement strand
CGGGATGACGGACTATCTTTCAAAGCCCGTGGGGGCAGACGCCCTGATGGCGGCGCTGGAGCGGGCGACGGCACCAAAGGCTACTGCCCGCCGAGCGTAAACCCGCCCCTCGCCAGCTCCCGAAAGCCCCGCTATGGGAGAGCATGGTTGATACGCCCCCTCCCCCCGCCGGATGCCTGACGCGAGACGTCATAAAACTCAGTGGTGAGGACACATCCTCCCTGTTGCAGGGTTTGCTGACATGCAATGTGGAGGATCTCGCCCCCGGTATGATGCGGCATGGCGCGCTGCTCACGCCCCAAGGTAAAATCATCGACACCATGATGCTGAGCCAAGGGGCAGACGCGCTCTATCTCGATGTCGCGACTGGCCGAGGCGAGGGCCTTCGTAAAAAACTGATGCTGTATCGCCTGCGCGCTAAGGTCGATATCGCAGATGCCACCACTGATTTGACCGTCGGTGTGGGAGAGGCGCCGGAAGCGGCCTTCATGAGCGCCGCGGACCCGCGGCTAGATGCACTTGGCCCCCGATGGTTGTCGCCAGCGGCAGAAACGGACGCGCTTCCCAACGTCGATGGTCAGTTCGCCCTCCATGAGCGGTCCCACGGCGTGCCCGCTTTTGGTGACGCATTTGGGGAGACAGATGTCTTCCCCCTCGATGTGAATCTCGACGCCCTTCACGGCATTGACCATAAAAAGGGGTGTTTTGTAGGACAGGAAGTGGCCAGCCGCATGTTCCGAAAGGGGGAAATCCGTAAACGGACATGGATCGTCGTTGGGGACGGTCTTGAAAAGGACGCATCTCTGACCATCGACGGCACAACGGTCGGTACCGTTCTATGCAGCGATGGGCAAAATGCCCTCGCCATGGTCCGTCTTGATCGCCTAAAAGCGAAGGACGGCCTGCCGGTCACTGGACCTGACGGGCGACCGGCCACCTTGCACGAACCGGAGTATTTGAACCGATGACCACCTATTGTCCGTGGGCCCCGCGGGAGGATGCCCTTTATGCCGCCTACCATGACGAAGAATGGGGAGTACCCGAATATGATGATCGTGCCCTGTTTGAAAAACTGATCCTGGACGGCTTCCAAGCGGGCCTCTCCTGGCGCACCATTCTTTATAAGCGGGAAAATTTCCGCAAAGCGTTTCGGGGATTTCAGCCCGAGAAGATTGCCCGCTGGGGGGAGAAGGATGTCACCCGCCTCCTCGGCGACGCAGGTATTATTCGCCACCGCGGTAAGATCGAAGGGACCATTACCAATGCCAAACTGTGGTGCGAAATGATGGACACCGGCGAGGGCTTTAGCGATTATCTCTGGGCCTTTGTGGACGGCAAGCCCATCCAAAATGCGTGGAAAACCATCGACGAGGTGCCCGCCACCACACCAGAGGGTGATGCCATGTCAAAGGCGCTCAAAAAATGGGGCTTCAAATTTTGTGGGCCGACCATCGTCTACGCCTTCATGCAGGCGGTGGGCATGGTGAATGACCATTTAGTCAGCTGCCCGCGCCACAAAGAGGTACAGCAACTGGTGCGATAACTCTTTGTTTTTGGAGTAATTTTAAACCAGAAACGGGCACACACTTTCGCTGAAAACGCGGCTTGCGTCCGGCAGCCACCGGGCGCAAAGTGCGAGACCTCACTTGACGGTAATTCGATATTTTAAGAGCGCTGATATGAAACAGCCTATCGCCCGCCTTCTCTCGACGGGCCTGTTCACCCCTCCCCACGCCATCTCAAACGAAGAATTGGTGCAAGCCTATAACGCCTTCGTTGAAAAGTGGAACGCAGAGAACCCCGATAAAGAGCCAAAAGAGGGCTCATCAGCGGCCTTTATCGAAAAGGCATCGGGCATCAAGTCCCGGTTCTGTCTCGATAAAGAGGGGATCCTCGACATTAACCGTATGCGGCCCAAACTAGAGCAGCGCTCCAACGACCAACTCTCCATTATGGCGGAGATGGGCGTGGCGGCCGCCCGCGACGCGATGAAGGCAGCGGACCTCGGCCCCGACGATATCGATGCCGTTATTTGCGCCGCCTCGAACATGGAACGTCAATACCCCGCAATGGCGGTAGAGATCCAAAGTGCGCTCGGGATCAATGGCTACGCCTTTGACATGAACGTGGCCTGCGCCTCGGCTGCTTTTGGCATTCAAACAGGCATTGGCCTTCTGGGCACCGGCGCCCGCCGGGTGCTGATGGTGAACCCGGAGATTTGCACCGCGCACATAAACTTTAAAGATCGAGACGGACACTTTATTTTTGGCGACGTGGCCACTGCCGTTATTATCGGCACGCCCGACGGTGATGCGACGCCCGGGCAATTCGATGTTCTGGACACCCGCCTTGCCACTCGGTTCTCCAACAATATCCGTAACAATATGGGCTTCTTAGACCCCAGCACCGACACGATTATCGATCTTAGTGATCCGGACTCCGACAAACTATTCAAGCAAAAAGGTCGGTCGGTTTTCAAAGAAGTGGTGCCCCTGGTTTCCGAGATGATTGCCACCCATTTGGCAGACAGCGGCATTCCGCTGGGTGATGTGCGCCGCCTATGGCTACACCAAGCAAATCTGTCGATGAATGTGCTGATCGCGAAGCGGATCTTAGGGCATGATCCGTCAGCGGAGGAAGCGCCTGTTGTCCTTGACGAGTATGCCAACACGTCTTCAGCAGGATCTATTATCGCCTATCACAGACACCGGGACGGCATGGCACCCGGAGAGATTGGCGTGATTTCAGGCTTTGGCGCAGGGTATTCGGCGGGCAGTGTGATCGTCCGGGCGAACTAGGCTTTGCGAAAGAGCGCTTTGATCGTCCTTTGCGTTTGCCACGGCTTGTCCGTGGCATCCACTGGCCTCAAAAGCGTTTTGGACGCCATGGACACCACGGACAAGCCGTGGTGAACGACAGATTGTTCCTATTTGAAAACGTACCCTATCAGCCTATGCCCAAATCCTCCCCGCCCCCCCGCGCTTGGCAACGTA
>CALFRH010000295.1 GCA_937919225.1 uncultured Parvularcula sp. | reverse complement strand
AGCCACAGCCGCATCGCGTCGAAGCGCCAATCAGCAGCGTATATCTTTTTCTCAGAAGCCACGCGTTCAGGGCCGAGATAGGTGTGCAGTTCGCCGCGAATCTCCGAGTAGAGCGCGACCGGGTCGACGAAGATCTCTTCGGGATAAAAAACAGTCGAGGTCTTAGTCGCGATCAGCCTGCGTTCGGTTTGCAACAGAGCGGCTTCTATTTCGCCATGCGTTGCCGGGTGCGCGAGACGCAGGATGTTCTCTCTAAAGTAAGAAAGATTGTGTGGATGGCGGTTGAGGAACAGGCCCGCCATATCCCTGGTGACTTGCTCCATATATTCGGGGCTGGGTTTGTTTGATGAGATTGCCGTGTCTGACAGCAAGGTCGGTGTCAGAATCACGCGTGTTTCTCGCGCCGTGACAAAGTAGGTCAATAGCAGCACCGAGAGCGCGAGGATCACAGTCACGACGGCAAGGACATTCCGTTGCCGGATCGTTGTTTTTAGACGTGAATAGGAAACAGCCTGGTCCATGACTTACCCCGCCAGATCGCGTTTGTAGGAATGGAGCGTCCGCTCAAAGGAAAAGAGGCCGGAGGGCGCAATCCAATAGAGCGCGTAGCGGAGCAGGTTCAGGCTTTCGCCGCGCTTGAATTTCTTAAGGGCGTAGACACCGACGAAACCGGCAATGATGCCTTCAACGAACCTCGACAAAAGGATGCCGATCATGAAGCCACCGATCAGGACGATAAATTCGTCTACGGTCCAAAAGGCGAGCTTTTCAGGATCATCAAGCGTTGCTGGAATACGAGTGCGGTCTGCCTGCGCCATATCTAAGTCTGATGATTGGTCTTGCTGGCGACGTCGGTCCGTTCTGCCTTTCCCGGACCTGTCGTTTGCTCATTCAAGACGTGTTCAATCATGCTCCTTTGGTTGAAGATTGAAGGGTTGGGCTAAATCAGTGCAGTCACGGATGACTGGACGATGGGACCGCCAATACCGGCAGCAGTGCCGACGGCGATCGGAACGCCAACATGTCCGAGGGACCAACCACTGGTCGCCATACGGATGACGCCATAGCCAAGCGATACCAGAGCAGCGAGTTTACCCGCCGAGCCGTTGATATAACCGGACACTGTCGTGACAGCCGTGTCGAAGGTCGTGTCAGCCCCTGCGAAAGCAGGCGCCGCCGCGACGTAGAGAAGTGCGAAAGCGGTGAGCATTGCAAACGCCGCCCATTGCACTCTCTGTTCGCTCTGTAGGGAGAGCATATTTGGGTTCATGGATTATCTCCTTTGCTTAAAAGGCGACGGGGATCGACGCCTCAGGAGAAATCCAAATCCAAATATTATTCGTAAGCAATGAAGTAATAGATAGTTTAAGTGGAGCCAATTTAGCTCCATGTTTTCAATGCGTCACCTTCACATTTACTTTTGTCACATTGACCCTGAAATAAACAAAGCTATGTCAGCGCACGTCTACTACTTCGGGTTTAAGTTAATGTGACGTATTGAAACACTCGGGTGACAATCCGGCACCTTCACTTTTTACGACTACCCCTACGCGCAACGTGCTTCCACACAATCCCAGATAGGTTTTTGCGGTTTTGGCATGCGATTCATGCAGCGCAGCACAATTAACTATGATACTGGTTCTCAAGAATGAGATGGGGTGGAGAGTGAATGCTACGACGAGGCAGATTAGGCTAATCGACGCCAGTTGTTTTCAGGATTGTCTGAAGACTTTGCACGCACGGGTGCAGTGAATGTGGAAGGGCCGCTGATGTCCGAGCCACGAAGCCGCCCTGCCCGTTACATCTGCAGACCCCGAACACGTCCTTGCGAAGTTAGAAGAGGGATGCTGTCCCATTGATGCTGATTTTGCAAAGCCGCCACATATAACATCGGTACGCCTCAGCAGTGAAAACGACGCCGCACTCGACACGATCGTCGCCCGATTGATGGCGTCTGATTATCCTAAGGCCAATTATCGAATGGCCGTACACGGTGCAATCTGCGCGGGTGCCGACTGGCCTGACGCCGATTTGCGTGCCGTATTACCCCAATAAAGCGAAGGCGCTCGTAACGACCTGTCTTAGAACGGGAATTTCAACTGTGATTCCTGTGATTCTTGAGATTCCTGCTTGTCAGCCTGTTTTTTATAACTCATGGTTTAGGCCTAGGGGGAGAGTGTTATGCCCAAACGGTGTGAAGCGCCGCTCCCCGAAAAAGGTAGATTGCGGCGCAGGATAGGATTGTCAGTCAAGGTCAGCCGAGAGATGGCAGACCTCTCACAAACGGAAGTTGCCAAACTTCTGGGCTGGGGCGACAGAACCACAATTTCAAATTATGAAACCGGCAAGCGGGAAATGATGCC
>CALFRH010000294.1 GCA_937919225.1 uncultured Parvularcula sp. | reverse complement strand
GGTTTCGTCCTCATCGCTGCCATCATCATATGGTTAAATTGAATCCACGAGCTAAAGCCTTTGTTTGTCGTGCGTGACACGATTGTATCCAAAGCCACCGAAATCGAAAAATCTCAAACGAAGATAAAGCGCGCAGCCAACACGCCTTTGAGGGACCGACAGATCTAGAAAAAGGGGTGCACAGAGTTTTTCTGTAAGACTACGAAAGCAGTACATGCGAAGGCCATCGACTTGAGGTTTCTTTTCGTCTTCTTACGCTTGATGCTTGCGCAGACGGTACGACCCTATCTTTAGCCTTTGGGTGTCCGTCAAGGCAAAGCGAACAACACTCCGTTCGGTAGAACCGAGTTTAAATCGTTTTTCGTCGAAAACCGCGTACACCCCAGCCTTCGCGGGGGCATGCTTTTCGGCGTGATCCTCTAGCTCTCAATGAACTCTAGGCAACCCGCTTCAAACCAATCACAGATTGGTTTGAGCGCAAGCCTTGAGTAGATCTAAAATCTCAGGAATCTTTTCTTGTTGGCGCCGCCCTAAACCGCAAGCCGCGGCAACATCGAAATCGGGCCATACAGAATGAGCAGCGCGCATCACCTCAACGTTCCCCTCTAGGCCATTGCCCTCGTGAACCAGGCCTAGGCAAATCCGCGCTTGATCGTCCGTCGTCAAAGTCTTAATCGGTTCAAAAAAATCGCGCGTCGCATCGCCAGGTACTGGTATGTGAATCAAGTCCGCCGGGCGATTAAGCTGCTCAGCCAACGTGTTCGCGAAGCGTACCGCTGGTGCCACGGTTTCTGTCGGCATGCCTTTGCCATTATAGTCACCGAAGCAAAAGTGATAACACAAATCCACCTCGTCCGGCGTTGCATTTCCGAGTGTCGCGAGGCTTGCAGAGAGCGGCTCGAATAAATTTAGGCCAGCACTATCGCTCGCGTACATCTCAAATGCTGCATCCCACTGAATTGAGATTTCATCAACGGGCAACGCCTGTGCGATGGCTTCGACTTCGGCGATGAGCAGCGTTTCGAAGACAGGAAGCCAAGCAGTAATCTGTTCGTATGCACCCGCAATCATAACGCCAGGGATCGCAGGCGCAGAAGGGATCGCGATCATAAACTTCGCGTCTGCCGGAATATGTCCATCCGACTACGCTTTCTAGAAATTCTCAAAGGACTTTATCGCTGTATCGGCGTACCCCAAAGGCGGGAAAGAAACGTCAGTAGGTGCTACTCCTGATTTTAGTCCGTAAATATGTAGGGGTTGGTCCGGCCGTATTTCGTTTTCCACCGCCGTCACTTTGTCAAAAGATGGGTTATTTTCAAAGATGTGCTTTTGCCAGACGATCCAGTCAGCGCGCTCGCCGGTCTCGCCGTCAGGAATGCGGGGGGCTCGATCACCAAGGTGGCGACCAATCGCTTCAAATACGGCGTCAGTCGACTCCAGGTTTACGCTTCCAATAAAATGAACAATGCGGTTGTGGTTCGACGCCATTTGCACCTCACAATATTTTTAAAATTTCCGAATGCTATATTCCCGGCTTAGACATAAAGACGCGTCGACTTCTCCAACCCACATATCACCCGATTAAATACTTCTGCGGGGCGGGGGTGTTCTGTGATTGTCGGTTCATCTTACTGGCGAGTTCGCGGAGAGCTGAGCGCTCTTGCGTCAGGTCATCATTCCGCGCCTATTTTCCGAAAATCTAAGACGTTGCCCATGGCGACGCTTGAGGATTTTGGCAGCGCGGACGTCGTATTAAGTGAACTCGGCCAAAAGCCAGACGGTTGGCTAGATAGTTGTGAAAATTTATAGTGCTGACGCAAGCCGACGACGCTGGAAAATCGTCGCATTATGAAAACCGCTGGATGATATGACCCAATCGCCACCCGACAATCATCGCGTTATCACTCTACGAGATGCCAAAACGGTAGATGATGAGGCGGCAAACTGGTTGATGATACTCAGCCGGGAGAATGTGTCTGGCCACACCCTAGGAGAATTTGAGGCCTGGCTCCGGCAGAGCGTACGCCACCGGCGCGCCTTTGACCGGCTTTCAGCCTTATGGGATGATTTTGGTGCATTAACAGTTCTTGAAGATCACGCGGCGTCCGTTGCCGAAATGAGTAATCTGTCTAAAGACAAGATTAGTCGGCGTGTTCTAATGGGAGTTGCTGCGTCAGCGGGACTTGCCGTGCTTGGTGGGGCGACATTTTATACACGTTGGTCAGCTGAACAGATTCAGGAAGGTGAATTTAGAACTGCCGTAGGGGAGCAAAAAATTGTGCGCTTGTCTGACGGATCCGTTGTTCATTTAAACACGGACACTGAGTTACTTATTGCCTTTACACCGAGCGCTCGTAACGTAGCCCTTTACAGGGGTGAGGCGCATTTTGAAGTCGCCAAGGACAGCCGTCGTAAGTTCGGTGTTCGCGCTGGTGGAGGCCGCATTGAGGCGGTCGGCACTGCGTTTACTGTTCGCTTGCGGCCCAGTGTTGGTGTTGAGGTGACGGTAGAGGAGGGGCGCGTTGTGCTGGCGCCTGACGCTGTTGATGCTGAACAAAACACCGCTCTCGCGAAAGATGCTCAACACCTGTCGGTTGGCGGCAACGCCATTTACAATGCTGATATCAAAAAAATCGCGCAGCTTAAGCAGGCCGAAGTGACACGTAAGTTGTCTTGGCGCCAGGGGGTTTTGGCCTATGCGGGCGAACCCTTGTCAGACGTTATTGCGGATATCAGTCGCTACACGAATGTTACTATTGAAGTTTCTGACCCATCGCTTCGTGCTCGCCCTATCGGGGGGTATTTTAAGGTCGATGACGTGGACGAGCTGTTTGAGTCTTTGGAATTGAATTTTGGTTTGGTTGTTGACCGTATCAGCGACGATCATGTGCAAATTAGAAAGGCGTCTTAGGGGGCTAAGGTTGATAGCTGGCGTTTCGGGGGAGAGGATTGCAACTTAGTCCACGCGGTTGAGGTAGGTGGAAAGTTGGTCTCATCGCACCAAGCTTCAGGTTATAAAATGACGAATATACTAATTGTCTCCGTTATGTGCGGGTTTGTAACTCCTCAGCGTCGTAGAATATGAGACTGGTGAGAATGTGCGGGCGCGTATCTATCGTTACGCTAACGATGGGGAATAACTGGCCTGTGAAGCAGAGTATAGCAGCCTGCATCAGCCTGGTGTTGTGCATGTTTTTCGGGTCGGGCGTACACGCTCAAAGTGTGATTCCACGGTATGATTTCCGTATCGAGGAAACTGCTTTTGGGCCGGCGATTGCTGAAATAGTGCGTCAGACTGGGCAAAACGTGCTTTTCCCCTACGAGTTAGTCGATGAAGTGGGGCTTAATCCCGTAATTGGGCGGTACACGCTTGATGAGGCGTTGAGCGTTATGTTCCGTGATACGCAGTTCTCCGGCGGTCTCTCGGAAAATGGTGTGATGTTTATCACACGTTCCGATGCAGCAAACGCGAAACGCCGGGAGGTACATGTGGCGGACAACAAGATCAAAAAATCACTATTGGCGGGGGTATCAACCTTCATTGTGGGCGTGTTTTCGCCAAGCGTCGGCGCCGCGCAGGGCGATGACGGTATTCAAAATGATAAGGATGATGTCATTGTCGTTACCGCGCAACGCCGCGAGCAGAGTATCCTAGACGTCCCGTTGTCGCTGTCGGTTTTCTCCGAAGATGCGATTGAGTCCTATCAAATTGAGTCGCTATCTGATTTTGCAAACCTTGCACCGAATCTCGGTTTTGTTGATTTCGGAACACCCGCGGATGTCGAAATTTCTATCAGGGGTGTGACCAATTTTGGTGGTGCTGTGAACTCTGTAGGTGTCTATGTTGACGAGTTTAACGTTTCGCCAGCAACTGAAAGCGACACATACGACAGCAATCTTTACGATATTGAACGCATTGAAGTGCTGCGCGGTCCGCAAGGCACCTCGTTTGGCCGAAACGTCCTTGGTGGTGCCATAAGCATTACGACAAAGAAGCCGTCCGATGAGTTCGAGGGGTACGCCTCCGCAGAATATGGCAGCTACGACACCTATAAGGTGCGAGGCGCAGTGAATGTTCCGCTCAGCGATAAGTTTTTTGTGCGTGTAAATGGTTACTATGAAGACTCCGAAGGCTTTATTGACAATATTGGAACTGGCACGGAAAGTAATTTCTTAGAGCAGTATGGCGGCCGCATTGCAGCCCGCTTTGAGCCGAGTGACGCGTTGACGCTTGATGCATCTATTGCTTACTCAGTCTATGATTCAGGGCTTTATGGGAATAGTCTGCCTGATGGAACCTTTACTGAGTTCTATCAAAGCTTAGCGTTGAATTACGTGGACCCTTCCGTGTTTCCGTTCGTCCCGAACGGTTATGAAACGATCGGATTTTTCCCACAAAACACTGATACAGTGAACGTTAATGGCTCTATCAGTCAAGAACGAGAACTGCTGCTCACGACGGCGCAAGCGCGTTACGATTTTGGGGCGGTGCTCGGGGTTTTAAACGCTGGCTATATCGATAATTCCACCACGCGCGAAGGCGACTTCGATTTCTCTCCCTTAGACCTCGTCAGCCGGACTGGTCCGTTTACACTTGAATCCTATAGTATTGAAGGTCGTCTTCAATCGAATACGGATGCCGCATGGTCCTGGTTAGTTGGTTTCCTTTATGCGGAGGACGAGGAGGAGTTCGAAGGTGTAGGGATTCTTGAAAAAGACTTCACCGATGGATTCGAGGCGTTTTTGCCCTTTGCACTGCCAGATGAAATCGTGAACTTCGATACGACAGACACGCAAAAAACAGAGTCACTCGGTATTTTCGCTGATTTCGACTACCAGGCAACAGACCGGTTGAACCTCTCAGCTGGTATTCGGTATTCAAGAGACGAAGTCACCGAGTCGCGAGAGAATAGGCCAGGGTTCTTTGAGTTAGCTGTGCCGCCTACCCAAATTGGTTCAGGTACGTATGATAATTATAGCTTACGTCTGGCAGGTGTTTATGAGTTAACAGATAGTGTTAACGTATACACACAGATCGGGCGGGGTACGAAGCCGGGTGGTTTCAATCTTGGGGCGACAACTAACCCCAACATCCCGCCGACCTATGACACCGAAGTTCTTTGGAACTACGAAGCTGGTATGAAGGGGGCCCTTTTTGACGGTAAGCTCTCGTTTAACGCAGCGGCCTTTTACATGGATTGGAGCGATCTGCAGATCTTCACTTTTGAGATCGTACCAGGATCAGTCAACCAGGTCGAACTTGCCACCAGAAGTGTTGGTAGCGCTGAGAGCTATGGTGTTGAAGTCGATTTCGTTGCTTCATTGACGGATGAACTTACTATCAATGGTGGGTTTGGCTTTAACGAAACTAAGGTTGGTAGCGGGATTTTGATTCCAGATCAGAATCCAAACTTTGCGGGCGGACCTAACGGTGTTGATGTCTCCGGCAACGATCTACCCCGGTCTTCTCCGCTTATGGCGAATCTGGCTGTAGAGTATAATAGACCGCTTACAGACTCTTTGGATGTTTTCGGCCGAGTTGAAGCAACCTACCGAGACGACTTTTTTACTGATTTGCGGCAGGGTGAAGCCAGTCCGGCGAGTATCGTGACCCCGACAGATCCCGAGATTGACGGTTACGAGACCGTCAACCTTCGCTTGGGGGTCGAGAACGAAGCGGTGCGGTTCGTTCTATTTGCGGAGAACGTGACGCAGGACGTCACGCCGATCGGCGTTATTGGGACCAATCCGAATGCGATGGGTAATCGGATAGGTTTGCTTCCGCGTTATTTCGGTGCGCGACTGACGTACAAGTTTGGGAAGTAGTCTAAGAGCCATCTCTCGCGGGTGAGCTGATCCGCGGTAAAGTTTCGGGGCCAACCTTCCTTACATATGAGGATGGATGGCTCCGACTATACTCTCGACTCACCAGCAAACAATCTGAGATAATCTCATGAGCAATTTCCTCGTCAAACTTCATCTTATATTATTCATATACGTATTAAATTTGGGATGCTCCGAAGAAGCGTCGAAACGAGTTGAAGCCGTTTCGGACTCACGCCCTAATCTCGTGTTGATTGTCGCCGACGATCTGGGATTTGCAGAGATTGGTGCCTTTGGTAGCGAGATTCAAACCCCGAATATTGACCGGCTTGCTGAAACTGGCATGACTTTTTCCCAGTTTTATGTGGCGCCCGGCTGTTCTCCAACCCGCTCCATGCTCTTCTCGGGGGTTGATAACCATATTGCTGGTCTTGGCGTTATGCAGGAGTTTTTAGACTTAGACGGATTGCTTCCACCTGATTTCCAAGCGTTGATCGACCTTCAGCGAGGGCAGCCTGGGTATGAGGGGCATATGAACTTTCGAGTTGCTTCTATCGCTGATTTATTGAGTAGAGCGGGGTATCGCACCCTGATGGCTGGAAAATGGCATTTAGGTCTTGAGAAAAATCAGCGTCCGAATGCTCGCGGTTTTGAGAAATCTTTCGCGTTACTCAATGGTGGTGCTAGCCATTTCTCCGATGGTTGGGTTCTACCAGCGCCGTGGCAACCAGCAATATATACCTACAATGACGAGGAAGTATCGCTTCCAGATGATTTTTACTCGACCATAAGCTACACCGATCATCTTATCGATTGGATTGCCAGTGCAACTCAGGAGACGCCGGACAAACCCTTCTTCGGCTACCTTGCGTTTACCGCACCTCATGATCCCTTGCATGTTCCTGATAAGGATCTTAACCTCTACGCGGGACAATATGATAACGGCTACGAAGAGGTCCGTAATCGCCGCCTATCAGCGTTGCAGAAGCTTGGTTTAATGCCCCAAACCTTCTCTGCCGGTTCTCTTCCGCAATTGCCAAAATGGGATAGCCTTACCGCTCAGCAACAGCGTGAAGAAGCGCGCCGTATGGAGATTTATGCCGCAATGGTGGAGGTGATGGATCGACAAATCGGCCGGTTGATCGAAGCGTTGGAACGGTCAGGCGAGCTTGAAAATACTCTCATTGTTTTCATGTCGGATAATGGCGCCTCTCCAAGTAACTTTGCTGGCTACGGTTTCACGGGAGATGAGTTTGACAATAGTGTTGAGAATTTGTGGCGTAAAGGGTCGTTCACGTCTTACAATATAAACTGGGCGCGGGCCGGGTCTGCCCATCTACGACTCTTTAAAGGGACCACTGCGGAAGGTGGTATTCGGGTACCACTGATCATCACAGGCCCCAACGTTCCGGAGGACACGGTTTCGGATGCTGTTCTTCATGTGACCGACATTACACAGACTTTTTTGGATATTGCCAAGGCGCCGAAGCCCGAAACGCTAGGTCTTCAAGCGATGACCGGCAAATCGATGAAGCCTGTTTTGTTTGAAGGAGCGCGGTCCGTGCGGGATGAAAACGACACCATCGGTTGGGCATTTCTAGGGCAGCGTGCTTTGCGGATGGGGCGTTGGAAAATTTTATGGATGGCTCCGCCTACTGGTACGGGAAAATGGGAATTATACGATATAATAGATGATCCGTCTGAGGCAAATGACCTGGCCCAGGTCAACCCAGAGATTCTCGAAAGATTGATTGTTCGGTGGGATGAGTATGTCGCGACGAATGGCGTTATTGTTTCTGGGCAAACCCAATAAAGCGAGTGTCTTGATGATCTACCTTTGCGGGAGGTGACGTTACCCACTATCTCCCAAGAATGATCCGACATTTCTTTACATTTTTGGCAGCGACAGCGAGCGATTCTACATCATTGATATCATTCTACTTGAGGGCCCGATGGTGACGGAACTACTCTGATCAACAAATTTGCGGGGAGTTGACGAGTTAATAGTTAGAAACTATACTTCCTAATAAAAGGCAGCATACTATCTAATTGCAACCGAGAGGATATGTTGATGCCGCGACCGGTGACTGAAGAACAAAAGCGCGTTTTCGGCGCCGACGGTTGTGTGAAGCTTGGTCGCTTTGTGGAGCCCGAGCATATCGGAAGATTTCTGGCTGGCGCTCGGGTGACGATGAAGTCGGTTGATAATCCCTACAAAGTCATTCCTTCGCTTCATCTTGCTGATGATCGCTTTCGCGATTTTTGCTGGTGGTCCGGTTTTGCGGGTCAGGTTGCAAATCTGTGTGAGGCTAAACAGCTTCCTCTATCTATGACCGAGATTTTTTCTAAGGACTTGGGTGCTGAGGAACCAATCAATTGGCACAATGATACTTCATACTATCCGTTCAAGTCAGGGCTTATCACCACCATCTGGGTGGCTTTGGTCGATATCAGTAAAGAAATGAGTGCGATGCGGCTTGTTGCAGGTTCTTACCGACGACTGCGAATGTTTAAACCGCACCTTCCCAGTATCGCAGCCGATATCAAAGAGAATAAGAGTCCGGCGGGCGGAATGAGGTGCTGGGCGGCGCCTCGTAAGGTGTGTAGCCGGGGCCGTGTTCGCTGTTTGGGGGATGTGTTGGGTATTTTTGCTTAATGTCGAGAATTTTGGAAGCCTTTCTGAAAAACAAGTCCGGCATCAAAAGATCCCTGGCTAAGTTCTCACTTGCGCCCCACGAGGTGGATGAGGTCGTTCAAGAGACCTTCATTAAGGGCTTCGCCGCTGAAATGAAGTCCGAGATACGCGAACCAAAGCGGTTTCTTTATCGGATAGCACGCAACATTGCGATAAGCATTCTGCGTCAAAACAAGACTTCGCCGACTTCCGCGCTGGAGGATTTTGGTGGTGCAGACACTGTGCTAGATGAGTCGCGGCCGAGTGCTGAAGATTGGTTGGATAGTCGACAAAAAATTATGGTGCTGACAGAGGCTGTTGCGCAGTTGCCACCTCGATGTCGTAAGGCTTTTTTACTACGCCGAGTGGAAGGCCTTGCCTTTAAACAAATCGCTGTCCGTATGGGAATTAGCGTCAGTGCAGTAGAAAAGTACGTGAAAACAGCTTTATTGAAGTGCGATACCTATCTGCGTGAACGGGGGTACGAACCGTCCGAGTTCGGCGCAACGCATTTGACCAGGCCAAAAAACCAGGTTATCATCGGGGAAAATAAAGAAAAAACAGTGCGTTAACAAGCCGCCGATAGCGCTCATAAAATCATTGTCGAACTAAAAGCTCGCACATCCATAAACCCAGAAAGTCATCCAGCCGAGTGCCCCAAAGACGGGTGGCAGGTCAAATTCGTCTACACGCCTAAAGCCCTTTGGACCGATATCCGGGGGTGTAGGTTTCGGTTGCTGCGGTCTTCACTGCCTCTACGCCTAGGGGAATGCGTCGGTACTTCTCATTCACAAATAGTTCCATCTGATTTGTATAGTGCTGGCTTTCCTCTCGATTGGAACTACCGAATTGGTGTACACCCCATAGTTCAACCCGACCATCCGGGTACGACTCCCAAAGATAATGAAGACCATCACCTGAGTTCATAACAAGAGCACCTTTGCCGTTGGGAGAGGAATTCACTGCCCTCAGTGTGTCAGGACCGCCGGCAATGCTGAGGTCAACCCCGCCACGCTGGTGCCGATTTACATCGCCCCATAGTGGATCGAGCTTGCCATGATGCTTCATCATGTACGCATAGGCATCGCGATAAGATTGTTCGAGGGGCGGCGGCGTTTGCCCCAGGAAAAAAGCAACGCCTATGGGCTGGTACGTCGCTATCGATAATGCCGTATAGGGATTATCAAGGTTCGTTGCGCCATCCCAGGCTTCAATGACGCTCAGCCCCTTGGCGAGTTGAGGTTCGTTTTCAAAGTTCATCGCAAGAAGTTGTGAGCGTAGCTGAAGGGCGAGGCTATCGGGATGATAAGTGCCATCATGCTTGATGGCGATCAACTCTTCCCGTGAAGTGAAGCCATCCTCATCTTGTGCAAACAATGTTGTGGCGCGTAATGCGCGGTTTGTCATAAGAGTTTCGATACCAAATGTCACTGGAAAGTCTTCAGCTTTTGGATCATCTAGACCAAGAGTGATTTGAAATGGTGAAGAGTTCGCATCCAATACATATCCAGCTGCTGGATCAATCATATGAGGGCGTCGATCGAATGGCTCAAATGCGTCCCAAATGAGATCGCTTCTATCGCCTGGTAAATATTCTTCCCAATCAAGATTCGGTTCGTCTAAGCGTTTTGGCATACGGGCGTTGTAAAAGCGCGCAATTCGGCCCGACGTATCGGATACAAAACGATTGGTCGCCCCAAGGTCGCCCCGCGCCATAATGTCCTCATACTCGCTAACAGATTGTGCTCGCATCATATCAAAGGTTTGATCGATTGCTTTAAGTGATCCTTGTGTCGCATATCGAATGGCGTAGGCGTCACCGCCGGGAGCACGGAGTACAGGGCCATGGTCGCTCCGCTCAATCGGTTGTTTGAGGCGCCAGGCAAAGGGGCCAGGCAAGTCAAAGAGTATCGTGGCGGTACTGGTTTCAAACTCTCTGCTCACACCATCAAGAAGGTAACGATCCTGATCTTCATTCAAAAGTAATTTGTATACATCAATTAAATCTGGACTGTTCACTGTTGCGGCTTGCGCCATATTTTGATTGGCGCCTAGATGTATGAATGGCCCACCGGGGAAGGCGCCCCCTGTGAACTCCCACCCATTATTTGAGATATAATGCGCTTCGTACCAGGCGAGCGGACCTTCAAGAGGCTGATGAGAATTGACGATCAACCTTGTTGCACCATCATCAGAGCGTGTTGGCGCCACTGCAAAAGCATTGGAGCCCATCTCAATCTCCGCTACTGCATCATACCAGACTTGTAGGCTCTGGCCTTCTGAAATAGAGCGTTCAGTGTCTGGGCTGACGATATTAGTAATCGTTCGACTCATTCCAAAGAATAGGGGGCTTGAAAAAGCGGCTAGCGCGGCCACGTCCTGGCCGCTGACGGGGAACAGGTCACGATCATACTCATCGGGGTTAAGAGCGGCAAAATAGTTAAGGCCCGCCGCATACCCATCAAGAAACGCGCGTGTGTCGGGTTTAAGCTGCGTTTCGTAACCCGTTCGAGAAAGAGATATAATATCGAGTGCCTGAATAAGGTAGGCGATCTGTGCTTCACTTTCGGACCGCGCTAGCATGTCGGGGCCGAGCGAAAGACGCAGGCCCTCTTGAATGGTCGCAAAATCATCCTCAGCGTGAGCAAAAGCAAACCCAAAGGCAAGTCCTGGATCGGTGTCACCGGTAATGCGCGGCACACCCCATTCATCACGATAAATGGTTGGCTGATACGCCGCGGCCGCTTCGATAGCAGCCTTGCGGTCGAAGTTCCGTAACGAGAATGCTTCTAACCGTAGGCCCAAAGTGGAAAGGATCGCGATCACAATTGTGCTGAGTATCGCGACCCCTAAAACAAGGTTCCGAGAGATTTTATTCATGCCACCCGCTCCAAGACCTTTTTTGTTGTTCGCTCAACTGTAGCGAAGGACGTTCGTTTGTACTCACGCCTTCGTTATGATCTTTCGTTTTCGCATCGCTTTTCGCCGAAAACCTGAGTAAATCCTAGCCTTTGCGGGGGCATGCTTTTCGGCACGATGCTCTAAAGGATCCGCGTCAGATAGGCTGTACACCCAATCCTGCACCACCTGTGGAGAGATCGCGCTGTGTAACGCGACTTGCCAACGAGGGAACGCTTTTGGGAAAAGCATCCAGCTGATCAAAAGCGTGTGGTGAGCAAAACGCCATAGCTACGCGGCTGCCCGATGATCACTTGTGCCCCAGACAGATAAGTTTCGAGGTTGGTCGTACCAAAACGATACTCTTCATCAAACGCATTTTCGACATAGGCTTGCAATGACCATCTTTCACTGTCGACACCAAGTCGGAACTCCGTGACGTCATAGGCTGGGTTCAGGCGGCGATCATTGAGGGACACATCCTCTCTGGTTTCGTCCACATAGGAATAAGTGCTGCGTACGAACCCGGTGAGATTCTCCGTCAATGGTCGTTCATACTGAACAAGGGCAGAGAATGTGTTTTCCGGTGATAAGGGTACTTGAAAACCAGTGGCGTCTATGTCCTCCCCGTCGAGGGTCCGGGCATTGGCAAAGTCCTTGAAGGTGGCGTCCACATAACCATAGGCGAGTTCTATATCGAGTCCCTCGACCGGGGTGAGTCCAAGCTCCACCTCGACACCATTATGTTCTGACCCTTCAGCATTGAGAATGAACTGGCGTTGGGTGATGAGATCCTGTGCCCGGACCTGCGTATTTTCCCAGTCCATCATAAACGCCGTTATGCCGTACCGGAGCCGTTGATCGGCGGCAGAGCCCTTAATGCCTATCTCGTAATTCCAGAGGCTTTCGGCGTCAAAAGCTGGATCGCCAGGGCTCGTGTTAAACCCGCCTGTCCGATATCCACGTGATGCGACGGCGTAGACTGTATTCCTGTCGTTAATTTCGTAGGTAGCCGCAATCCGCGGCGAGAAATCGTCAAAGGAGACTTCTTGCTCTGGTGTGGACTGGCGTGGGGCGAACCCAACCATCAAGGGAAGTTCCCTGCGTTCGCCCCTAATTTCATCATTGGAATAACGTCCGCCTAGGGATATATTTAGCCGATCCGTTACATCGTAAGAATATTCAGCAAAGAATGCATAAGACTTCGTTTCGACTTCGAATTCAACATTCTCAAAGAACCCGGCTGAGGTATCAACGCCTGGCGTAAAGAAGGCAAAGCCGGGCAGGTCGCCGGGTGCTGGCGCTTGGGGGTCGAGACCGAACAAGGCGCCGCCGAGGAACGAGAATGCCAAATTATAGTTGTCGAGTAGGGGGTTTTGCGTTTGTTGAATAGAGTTTTGATACGTAAAGAAATCATCTTCAGCGTAAATCGCGCCAACCATCCAATTGTGTCGGTCGCCGGAGCCGCTTAACCGGCCTTCAAAAGAGAGTGCGGACACATCTTCGTCGCGACGAATAGTGAAAGCCGGAAGGTTTGTATAATCACCTTCTCCCTCTGATCGGAATTCATTGTCAATGTATCCGCCGATAACGGTGAGGTTGATATCGTTTTTAAAGTCGTAGGACGCTCGCCCTATGAGGGTCAGTGTTTCATTTTCGCTAGGAAGGCCGATGTCGGTGGAAATATCTTCTGTATTGTCCGGGTAGAACGGGACATCAGCAACAGGAATGGTTCCTTCCGGCGTGAAAATCTGAAGAAGTTCAACCGATTCACTCAAAAATCCGCTTGGGATCAGGCTTGGCAAGTCTTGTTTATTGCTGGTGTAAAAGACCGAACCGCTGAGGGTGAGTTGATCGGTTGGTTCTGCAAGGATTGTGAAACGCCCGCCGAAATTTTCTTCGCCATTGTTTGGGCCTGAGCCCTGATTGTCCAGAAAGCCGCCATTTTCGTCATAATAGACAAGGCCCCTTACCGCGACGGTATCACTGAGCGGAACTGAACCGGCTGCGCGTACCCGATAAAAATCGAAAGACCCCGCCTCAACAGACAGCTCCCCCTCAGCCTGTTCGAGATTGGGTTGCTTTGAGGTAATACTCAGAGCACCAGCAACAACATTCCGTCCAAAGAATGTAGACTGTGGCCCACGGAGGATCTCAATTTGTTGCGTGTCGAATAGTTGCGGGTCGGCGGTGCGTGTGGAGATGTTCGGGGCAATGTTAAACTCATCGACAAATATGCCGGTTAGGTTTGCCGACCCGGATGTCGAAATCGGGGAGATGCCGCGAATAGAGATACGTGTCTGGGACCGCGTACCCCGATTGACGAAGCTAACGTTGGGCGTGCGAAGGGCATAATCAGCAAATTCATCAATGTTCGCTCGTTCAAGCTCTGACTCTCCAAATACGGTCAATGATATAGGAACGTCTTCGAGCGCTTGGGCGCGTTTTTGCGCTGTCACGACAATAACGTCGCCATCGGGTGATGCTGCGGTCTGAGCGCTTGCGGCGCCGACGTGTAACGCTGCTAAACTAGCGCCGCTAAGAAGGGCGGTGCAAAGGCTGGCTGCAAGACATTTTGGTTTCATTGACGTTCATCCCCTTCAACGGTGGTTTTATGAGGCGGCGCTTGACCCTCAAATAGGAGAACAAACCACCTTGGCTTTTAACTGACCAGGGGTCATTATGGGCCGACTTCACCGCGATGCAAGCCTATTCGCTGAACTTTGATGACGACGCGCAAGGAGAGCCATATGAGCCGACGACATGAACCGCTACCCGATGGTCTCAGCTATGCAGAGTTCTTCAATTACTATTTGAGGGAACATCGCAAGCGGACAACACGTCATATTCATTACATCGGAACTGTTCTGGGCACGAGCATGATCCCGCTGGCCCTCATTTATGGCGCATGGTGGTTAATCCCGGTGGGGGTTTTCATTGGCTATGGCCATGCGTGGGTCAGCCATTTTTTCGTCGAAAAGAATAAGCCCGCGGCATTCAAGTACCCGGTATGGTCCTACTTAAGCGACTACCGCATGCTTTGGTTGTGGGCGTCGGGTAGGCTGAATAACGCCCTTATCGGTGCAGGCATCGATCCGAAATCAGGTCAATTGCTGACCAGCGATATGGCCAACACGTAAATACCGATTTCGAAAATGCCCTCGCAACTCACGCCTTTTTCGCCTCGCTTACTACAACTAGGGACAGAAAGCGATGTTATCGCGGGAGCGGCCTCACTGGGGGGGCATCCGGCACGTGAATTGGGGATGTGATCGATAGAAATTACCTGACCCAGGGTCAGTGAGAAACGGTAAGGGGCTTTTCTGGCGGGTAAGTTTGGGCTATCGGCGGATTATGAATGCAACTGCGAAACAAGCGACAAAGACGCCAGCTCGCCCTCGAAGCCGGGCTCGGTCAACTCTAGCAAAACAAGCGCGCGCTGACCTTATACTTGTTGCGGCCGAAAAACTGTTCTTGAGCGACACGTCGCAGCTGCCGACGGTGCTTGATATCGCCAAGCAAGCCAATATCGCTAAAGGAACTGTCTATCTATATTTTCAGACTAAAGAAGAGCTATTCCTCAATGTCCTGCATCATCATCTAGGGGAATGGGCTGAAGAAGTTGCGGCCGCGTTGAAGCTGATGGACAACCCTCTAACATCGGATAGCGTCATTGAGGCTTATCTTCGTTATCCGCTCAAAAAACCCGTGGTGATGAAGCTGGCTTCTCTCTCCCCCATGGCGCTAGAGGCGAGGATCCCGCGTGAGGCGCTGATTAAATTCAAGCTCGCACAGATCGACAGTCTGAAACATTTAGGGGAGTTGGTGGCC
>CALFRH010000293.1 GCA_937919225.1 uncultured Parvularcula sp. | reverse complement strand
CTATGCATGCGCCGCCATCATCAACTCAAAATGAATCCCCACAGACCCTAGAGCACTTTGCGAACAGATTGAATCGTTCGCGTGCTCTAGATCATTGATTTATCGCGTTTTCTTACGACCAACCGGTACCCACTTGGTCGGAAAACGCTCTCGCGCGCCGGACAAGCTGCTTGGATCAGTGAAAGTCGGCTCACGCGCTAAGAACAAAATGGCAAGCGCGGGTGGCGGCAGCGAGCCATAGGCTAAACCACCGGCCGGCTAAACCCCTTCGCTTTCCGCAATCTTAGCCAAAATAGCCAAAATCTTGCGGCACCCTTTGAGCCGGTGCTCTTCGTTCGGCCATGTCTGTTTAAAGACCAATTTTTGATCAGGACGCAGCTTAAGGTCGAGGGGGCTGGTGGCAAGATACCCCACAAGGCCGCCTGGGTTCGGGAACTGGTTCTCTCGGAAACTCAGTACAGCGCCCTTTGCCCCCGCATCGATCTTGGCCACCAGCGCCCGACGGCAAAGGGACTTAATCCCCACAATTTGAAGGAGGTGATCGACCTCCGACGGCAGAGGCCCAAACCGGTCAATAAGTTCCGCGCCGAAGGCTTCGATTTCCTCCGTCTCCGACAGGTCAGAACGACGGCGGTAGAGGGACATGCGGACGTCAAGGTCAGTTACATAGGTTTCAGGGATAAGAACCGCCGTCCCAATATTAATTTGCGGCGACCAGGTATCGCTAAAGCCGTCTCCCCCTTCTTTCATGGTGGCGACCGCCTCCTCCAGCATATGCTGGTAAAGCTCGACGCCCACCTCTTTGACATTGCCCGACTGCTCCTCCCCCAGAAGGTTTCCTGCCCCCCGAATATCAAGGTCATGGCTGGCCAAGGTGAACCCCGCCCCCAGCGTGTCGAGAGATTGTAGGACCTTCAGCCGCTTTTGCGCGCCGTCTGTCATCTTCTTTTTCGCCGAGGTGGTGAGGTATGCGTAAGCCCGCTGCTTGGAGCGTCCCACCCGCCCGCGAATTTGGTAAAGCTGCCCCAGGCCAAACATATCCGCCCGATGTACGAGCAGCGTATTCGCTGTCGGCACATCAATGCCGCTTTCAATAATGGTCGTCGCGAGAAGGACGTCGAACTTACCATCATAAAAGGCGTTCATAATATCTTCGAGATCCCCCGCCGCCATTTGTCCGTGGGCGACACGGTATTTGACCTCCGGCACCTGGACGTCGAGGAACTCTGCCACCCCGGCCAAATCGGCGACCCGCGGCACAACATAGAAACTCTGCCCCCCGCGATAGTGCTCCCGCAAGAGCGTCTCCCGCGCAACGACCGGGTCAAAGGGCCCAATCGTTGTGCGCACGGCAAGCCGGTCCACCGGCGGCGTCGCAATAAGGGATAGATCCCGAATGCCGGTCATCGACAATTGCAACGTCCGCGGAATAGGCGTCGCGGTGAGCGTCAACACATGGGTGTCACCGCGATACTCCTTCAGCCGCTCCTTATGCTTCACTCCAAAATGTTGTTCCTCATCAATGATAAGCAGGCCCAGGTCAGAAAACTGAACCGTCTTCGCGAGCAAGGCGTGGGTGCCAATCACTATATCCACCGTGCCGCCCTTGAGACCTGCGCGCGTAGCGCTCGCCTCCTTCGCGGACACAAAGCGAGACAGCTGCCGCACCTTGAGCGGGAAGCCTGCAAACCGCTCCTTAAAATTGCGGTAGTGCTGACGAACCAGCAACGTTGTCGGCGCCACCAAGGCCACCTGCCGCCCGTTCATCGCCGCCACGAACGCCGCACGCAGCGCAACTTCTGTCTTCCCAAAGCCCACATCGCCGCAGACAAGGCGGTCCATCGGCCGCCCCTTGCCAAGGTCGGTCACCACATCGTCAATGGCGTTTAACTGATCCTCCGTCTCCGCATAGGGAAAGCGTGCGCAAAACTCATCGAACGCCCCCGCGGGCGGGGTCAACATCCCCGCCTTCCGCGTGGCGCGTTTGGCCGCGATGGCGATAAGCTGCTCGGCCATCATCTTGATGCGCTCACGCATCTTTGCCTTACGGGCCTGCCAGGAACCACCGCCCAGCTTGTCGAGGGGGTGGTTCGGATCATCCGAACCAAATCGGCTTAGGAGTTCAATATTCTCTACCGGGAGGAAAAGCTTGTCACCCTTATGATAGGTAAGGATGAGACAGTCATGGGGCGCCCCGCCCACCTCAAGGGTTTTCAGCCCATCATAGCGCCCGACCCCATGGTCGACATGCACCACCAAATCACCGACGGACAAAGAGGCTGCCTCGGTAAGGAAATTGTCCGCTCGTTTAGTTTTTCCGCGGCGGACGAGACGGTCCCCCAGAATATCTTGTTCCGCGATAATGGTAAGGTCCGCCGTCTCGAACCCGTTTTCGAGGCCAAGGGCGACGACCGGCACCTGCCCCTCCTGAACACTGTCCATATCGGACCAGGAGGTGATGGTGGTGAGCCCCGTGACATCATGGTCCGCCAGAACGCTCCGCAATCGCTCCGCCGACCCCGTGGTCCAGCCGGCGATCACAATTTGCTTTTCTTGACGCCGGTCGGCCATATGACCCGCCACCGCTTCGAACACGTTTTGATTCGCCGCCCGCTCGGCCGCGAACGTGCGCCCTTGCTTGGCGCCAAAGTCAAAGGCCTGTTGCCCCTCGGGCGGACCAAAAGGAGTTAAGTGACGGATGGCCTCCTGTCCCAACGCCCCCGCCCATTCATCCGGAGTAAGATAAAGGAGGTTCGGCGCCAGTGGCCGATAGGGCACGATCTCAAGCCCACCCGATTCATGCGCCGACTGATCCTCTGCCCGCGCCTCGTAATAGTCGGTAATTTGATCAAACCGCTCCCGCGCGGCATCCTCCCCCAAATGGTCGAGAAAGATGAGCGCCCCATCCATATAGTCAAACAGGGTACTGACGCTTTCATAGAAAAAAGGCAGCCAGTGTTCCATTCCCGCCTGGCGGCGCCCAGCGCTCACCGCCTCATAGACAGGATCATCCCCCGGTGCACCAAATTGGCTTAAATAGCTGCTGCGAAACCGTGAAATCGTCTCATCGGTGAGGAGAACCTCAGACGCCGCCGCCAGATGGATATCCCGCCGCTGGTGGGTGGTCATCTGGGTGACCGGATCGAAGGCGCGAATGCTTTCTAACGTATCACCAAAGAAATCGAGGCGCAGGGGCTCGTTCGCCCCAGGAGGGAAAAGATCCACCAATCCGCCGCGTACGGCAAAATCCCCCGGTTCCCGCACGGTGGAGGCCCGGGCATAGCCGTTAGCGGCAAGGTAGGCGACCAGGGCATCCATCTCTACCACCGCCCCCGGCACGGCGGAGAAGGTCGCTTTTTCAACAAGGGTCCGGGCGGGCACCCGCTGGACCATCGCGCCCACCGTTGTCACCACCACCAGGGGGACCTCGCCATCATGGCTCGCCAGGGCCGCTAGGGCCGCCCTACGGCTCGCGACCACCTCCGGCGAAAGAGATAATCGA
>CALFRH010000292.1 GCA_937919225.1 uncultured Parvularcula sp. | reverse complement strand
GCAGAGTTACCAAAGGTTCGACAATAGGGACGGGCCCTCACCCTGAGGAGACCTCGGGCACCCCCACCTCTTTTGCATAGGCGGTCATCCCCTCAAGGAACTTATCATTCGCCGCCTCGCTACCGATTGAGGCTCGCAAATGGGTCGGCAGCTGGCTTGAGGCCGCAGCACGGATAAGAACCCCCCGATCCTCTAAAAAGGCAAGGATTTTGGACGCCGTCTCGGCCTGATCCTCCGCCATGCCCTTGACGGTGAACAGCACAAAATTGCCGTATGAGGGGGTGACAACAAATCCCAAATGCTCAAGGGCACCCGTCACCCGCTGGCGCTCTGCTGCGTTGTGGATCCGGTTCTCCACCACAAAATCCTGATCCGCCATGGCGGCGGCCGCGGCCTTCAGCGCCGGGGCACTCACATTAAAGGGGCCCCGGATCCGGTTCAAAAGGCCGATGATGCTGTCAGGCCCGTAGGCCCAGCCAACGCGCGCGCCGCCAAGGCCGTAAACCTTCGAAAAGGTGCGCATCATGACGACATTGTCGGCCCCAGCCTCAATCGCCTCACGCACCATGTCCGCGCCATCGGTATAGCGATCATCCGCCATATATTCAGCATAGGCGCCATCCAGCACCAAAATGACGTGGGAGGGCAAGGCGCGGCGAAGACGCTGTAGCTCATCGCGCATCAGAACCGTGCCGGTGGGATTATTGGGGTTCGCGAGGAAGACAAGCTTTGTCTTCTCATCGACGGCCTCCACCAACGCATCAATGTCAGCGGTTAGGTCTTTTTCATCCGCATAGCGGGTCCCTGCCCCAGCGGACGCCGCGGCCAGATGGTAATAGGAAAAGCCGTGACGGCTTTGAACAATATTATCCCCCTCTCCGGCATACCCCCGGACAAGAAGCTGAATAATTTCATCCGATCCCGCTCCAATGACAAGATTATCAACGGGCAGATCGTGCACCCCCGCAATCACCGTCCGCAGCGCCGTGGCGTTCCCGTCGGGATAGCGCTCAAGGCTGTTGCTAGCGTCCTGATAGGCTTCAATCGCCTTCGGGCTCGCGCCCAGCGCGCTTTCGTTGGACGATAGCTTAAAGACCGGTCCCTGATGAACCGTGGACTTCCCCGGCTTATAGGGGGTGATGTCCATAAGGCCCGGGCGGGGGACAGGTTTGGTCACGGGAGGCGATCCTTTACTGAAAATGGTGAAGACCAGCGGCAAAGCACCTCCGCGAGGAGATGGCAAGCCCTCCCCGAACGGGGACGATTACCCGATTTGCCTTCTCGCCCAGGGTTTTGCATATAGCGTCGCTCGGCGATGGTTCATCGCCTTTATCCATGAAGGTACCCCGTTGGCCGCACGTCGTTCCGCCCCGCTTTCCGCCCATGGCCTCCTCCCTGAGGGGGAAGGTCAGATTGTCACCCTGCCAGAGCCGCTGCCGCTGGACGGGGGGACAGCGCTGCCCGGGGTGACGGTGGCCTACGACACCTACGGGACCCTGAACGCCGACAAATCGAACGCTGTCCTTGTGTGCCATGCCCTAACAGCGGACCAGTTCGCGGCGCGGCGCCACCCCGTCACCGACAAGCCCGGCTGGTGGGAGGCGATCATCGGCCCCGGCAAGCCCATCGACACAGATCGGTTTTTTGTTCTGTGTCCCAATGTTCTTGGCGGCTGTATGGGCAGTACGGGTCCGGCCAGCATCAATCCCAAAACCGATGAGCCCTATGGCCTCTCCTTTCCGGTCATCACCATTGGCGATATGGTGCGGTCCCAAGCGGCCCTTCTTGACCTTTTAGGGATCGAAGACCTTGTCGCCGTGGTTGGCGGCTCCATGGGCGGGATGCAGGTGCTGCAATGGGCGGCGGACTATCCAAAACGCGTGCGCGCTGCTGCGGTCATCGCTGCTGCTGCACAGCATACGCCGCAAAATATCGCCTTCCACGAGGTGGGACGCCAGGCGGTGATGGCCGACCCCGATTGGGCGGGGGGGGATTATTACCGCGAGGGGCTTAGCCCGAAAAAAGGGCTCGCCGTGGCCCGGATGACCGCCCATGTGACCTATCTCTCCGAAGCCGCCCTTGAGCAGAAATTCGGCCGCAACCTGCAAGACCGGCAGGCGCCGGCCTTTGGCTTTGACGCCGATTTCCAGGTGGAAAGCTATCTGCGGCACCAGGGGAAAAGCTTCGTCGACCGGTTCGATGCCAACGCTTATCTCTATATCACAAGGGCGATGGACTATTTCGATGTGGCCGCTGGCGGCGACCTTGCCACCCGATTTGACGGCACACAGACAAAATTTCTGGTAACGTCCTTCACCTCCGATTGGCTCTACCCCACCTCAGAAAGCCGCCGGATTGTCCGGGCGCTCCACGGGGCGCGGGCCGCCGTCTCCTTTGTTGAGGTTGAAAGCGACAAGGGTCATGATGCCTTCTTGCTGCACGAGCCCCACTTCCACGACATTCTGCGCGGGTTCTTAGACACCGCCGGGCGGGAGGCAGGTCTATGAGTATCTTCAGCACCCGCCAGGATCTCGACCTCATCGCCTCCCTGGTGCCCAATGGTGCCTCAGTCCTTGATATTGGGTGCGGCGATGGCACCCTCCTGCGCCGTCTCCGCGACCAAAAAGACGTGAAAGGCTATGGTCTCGAAATCGATGGCGAAGATGTGAGCCGCGCCGTGGCCGCGGGCCTCTCGGTGGTGCAAGGCGATGCGGATACGGACTTAAGCGATTATCCCGATGGCGCTTTTGACATCGTCATCCTATCGAACTCGATCCAAGCCCTCCGCCGTCCGGATGAGGCGATTAGCAATGCCGTCCGCGTGGGCAAGCAGGCCATTGTCACCTTTCCCAATTTTGGCCATTGGAAGGTCCGGGCCCACCTAGCATTCCAGGGCACCATGCCCCGGTCCCGCGCGCTGCCTGACACATGGTATGAGACCAGCAATATTCATCTCTGTACGGTGAAAGATTTTGTGACCTTCGCAAAGGATCAAGGCTTTGCGATCAAGGCGGCCTACGGCCTTTCAGGCTCTGAGGCGCCGCGCGCTTTCCCCCCTGGCAAGGGCGAGTTGGCGAACCTCCTATCCGAAGCGGCGCTGTTTCTTTTGTCCCGCGCCTGATACCCTGCATCACGGCCATGGGCCCGCATCCCCGCGGCGGGATTGGGCGCTAAAATCCCGGGGCGGAAGACTTCGGCCTTTGACCCGCGAATAGGCACCGCTGTGGACTTTCGCGCCTCCACCAGGTTGAGCCCCGCCAGGTTCGGCAGAAAGAACCAGCCAAGGCCCTCCACCGAGCTGCCCAGCCGCTCCCAGGTTTTCGCAAGCCGCAGGAGCGCGCTGCTCGCCACCGGGGGGAAATGCAATGCTGTCGCGTGGGCGGTCGGCTGAAAAAGGCAATCGCCGAGAAGGCGGTCAAGCTGCCGCCTTGAATAGGGCCGACCCGCGGCAAAGGGGCTGGTCTCCACCAGGGACCAGGGGCCCCGCCGGTTGGCCGCGGCAACAATCAACAACCCGTCATCGGCCAGCACCCGCCACGCCTCCCGCATGAGACGCCTTGGGCCTGACACCTCCTCAAGCCCATGGATCAGCACCAGCCGATCAATCGATGCATCGGGCAACGGCCAGTGGTGATCGGCGACGAGGCAGGAGGGCACGTCCCCCCCGGCCCGCACGCCCATCCCTTGGGGCACAAGGGACACCAACCGCTCTGCCGCGGTGAAGGGCGACAAAAAAGGCGCGGCATGGCCAAACCCCGCCACGCGCAGGCCTTTCGCTTCCCCCCAGGCCTGGCGCAGCTTTTCCGCGACGATGTGGGCCACGAGGGTCCCCATCTCACCGTCATAAAAGGCCTCAAGGTCCGACATGGGGGTGCGCATTAGGTCTCATCCTTTTGGGGCCGGTTGCACTTATGGCGGTGTTGCGCCAGCAAAGCGCTATGGAAAATCGCCACGGACCACTCACTGTCGTTCAACTACCCTGTCTTCAGGATAATTATGCCTTTTTGCTCAAGGATGAAGGGTCGGGCACTGTCGCAACGGTGGACACCCCCGACGCAGATGCCATTGGCGCCGCCCTTAACGAGCGGGGTTGGGGCCTCGACCTCATCCTCAACACCCACTGGCACCCCGACCATACGGGCGGGAATGAGGCCCTCAAGGCCCGCTTCGGCGCCCACATTGTGGGCCCCGCAGGGGAAGATGACCGCATCCCCGGCCGGGATCGCGCCGTGGTCGACGGCGACCAAGTAGCCTTCGGCGGGCTTAACGCCCAAGTGCTGGAAACGCCGGGCCACACCAAAGGGCACATTGTCTTCCACTTTGCGGATCAGAAGGTGGGCTTTGTGGGGGACACCCTATTCTCCCTCGGTTGCGGCCGATTGTTCGAGGGCACGCCGGCGCAAATGTGGACCTCCCTTGGAAAGCTGCGGGCCATGCCCCCCGAAACGGTGCTCTATTGCGCCCATGAATATACCGCCGCCAACGCCAAATTCGCGCTGAGCCTCGAGCCGGACCATGCCCCCTTAAAAGAGCGCGCCGCAGAAATTGAACGCCTGCGGGCCGAGGGGCAGCCCACCGTGCCCATGACCCTCTCTCAAGAGCTTCAGACCAACCCGTTCCTGCGGGCGGACGACCCGGCCCTCGCCGCTTCTGTAGGCTTGAGAGGTGCAGCGCCCACAGACGTTTTCGCCGATGTCCGCCGACGGAAGGATGAGTTTTAATGGCCGAAGGCGTCAAAAACGCTATCGCCCGATTGGGTCTTGCCCCCCATCCCTTTGAAGGATGGTTCAAGGAGACGGACCACCAGCGGGGGCAATCCCGCAACTTTCACCTCCTCATCGCGGCGGGAACCCATGTGCCCTGGCATCGCCTGCCCGCCCAGGTGGTTTGGCAGTATAAGGAGGGGGACCCCCTCGTCCTCTCCCAATCTTCCGATGGGGTCACCGCGGACGGCATCCGGTTGGGCCCCCAGGGGGAGGCCAAATGGCTGGTCCCCGCCAATACTTATCAAACCTTAGAAACCATGGGCCGGTGGACCGTGCTGGAGGCCAGCCTCACGCCCGATATTCCCATCAGTGAACGGATTCATTGCCGCGAGAATTGGTTCCCCGGCGCAGGAGGGCGCGGATGACAGCGGCGCCTAATCGCGGCCTGGCCGAGCCCTTGGGTTATGCGGGCCTTCTGCCCTTTTTGCTGGGGCCCCTTGGTGCCTTTGGCGCGGGCAGCGTGGTTCACGAGGCCATCGCACCGGGCCTTGTCATGTGGTGCCTCTTTTACGGGGCCATCATCCTATCTTTTATGGCCGGCGGGCGCTGGGGCCTTGCCGTTGAAAAGGGGGAAGGCGGACGGCTTATCCCCGCGGTCACCCCTGCCCTTATCGGGTGGGCGGCCCTAGTGCCGGACACGCTCCTCTTTGGAGGGAGCATCTCCATCCAAGCACGGCTCATTGTGCTCATCATCGCCTTCGCCGGCCTCTTTGCGGCTGAAGTGCGGTCAGGGGAATTGCCCTCCTGGTATCAGACCTTGCGGCTACGGCTCACCACAGGGGTCTCTATCCTCCTGGGGCTGACAGTGTTGGGCGTGGGTTAAGTCTTGCCATCCGAGTAAAACAAATCAAAGGGCGTTCAACTCTATCGTCATCCCGCACGCCGCGCAGCACAAAGTGATGCGCGGTAGATGCGGGATCTACACGGCTGGCTGTGAAAGACCCCGGATCTACGCAGCAGCATTTCATGCCGCGACGTGCCCGGGGTGACGAACGAATGCGCCCCGATGGAACACACTATAACATCGGGTGTTCTGATTGAATCAGCCCGATATTATAGAGTCTTTGTTTTTCGCGCGCGAGCCAGCTTTCCCCCGATCCAATGAGATCGCCCGGCGCGCTAACTCGACCCCAATTTCGCCTTGGGCAAAGAACGCCCCGCCCCATCAGGGCTAAGCGCGCGCCGCGGCATTTGGTAGACCCGCTCGCGCCCCATCATGTAGACATCAACGGCGCCGGGAAAGGCTTCCTTCACCGCAGGGTCCAGCACGTTGAGCCCCCCGGTGAAAGCGCCAAAGGGCGGCATAATCAGCCGCTCCCCATCCGTTACAAAACACGGACGGCGCACCCGTCGCCCCTCCCGCACGGCCACGGCGCACGGGTGCAGGTGCCCCGCCACGTGCCAACCGGGAACCTCCCCTGGTTCGTGGACGAACAAGAGGTCTTCAATCTCCACCCTTTGGTGGGCAACCCCGCGGAACCGCTCCGGCGGCAAAGGGTCATGATTGCCCAACACCCAAATCCAGTCCGCCGCCGCACAAAGGGCTGACAGACGCGAAGCATCCTCTTCAGCCATACGGGTCTCAGCGTGGGGGTCATGAAACGCATCGCCTAAGGACAATATGCGCTGGGGCTGATATCGGGCCACCACATGCTCTAAGGTCGTCAGCGTCGCCGCGGTGTCATAGGGCGGCAAAAACGCCCCCTTCCGCGCATAGGACGACCCCTTTTCAAAGTGGAGATCGGACACCACCATGAGCTTTTTGTCCGGCAGGATCATGGCGCCCGACGGGTCCAGCACCACGCGATGTCCATGGAATCGCATCGTTTCTAACCAGCAAATATTCGGGCGACTTGTTCTCATGGGAAGATGCTAGCGACCCAAGAACAAAAGGGGAAGACCTAAGGCCCGCGGCCTTTTCCACAGCTTTATCAAGGAGCGTCTTTGGCAGTTTGGTTAAAACGTAAAAAATCCTCACAGGGAAGTCATTCAATCAACGTCTTTTTTTTCCAAGCCCAAACGCAGCATTTATATATCCGGCAATATCCTTTGAGGCCCACCTCTTGCCTGCATTCAAGTCTTCTTTAGATGCTAAACCAATAGCAACATATTGAATTTTGTCGAAGACAAGCGTCTCATCGTTAAGAACGCTCTCATCAAGCACATACGCGATACCAATGGCTAATCCATCAGTACAAAGTTCAATATTCTCTCCTGCATACCTTGCGCACAAAACGAGGTAGTCAACTGACTGATGCGTACCGCGGTTGTTCCACTTGATCTGTTCATCAGCCCGGGCAATCCAGTAATCAGGCCTGTCTTCTCCGGCTATTTCACGTATGAGTTCAACGCAAATTGGCAGTTGAGCGTATAAATCTTCGGGAGCATAGTCCACCGTGGTGATGTTGAGTTTCATAAATGTCGCTTTATAGCAAGATGGAGCTTGGCGTAGCGACAAAAGCTACGTTAGTGGTCTTACTCACCGCGTACCGCTTCGCTATCGACACCGAACAGGCAAAAAGCCAATAGGAGCGTGGCCATCACCCCCGAAGCGCCTGCGACCGGGGATGGTAAAAAACTCTGTATACCAAACATCATCACCAAAGTGTTGGCCACAAAAGCGACAGCCCCCACAATCATCGTCACACTGCCGAGAATTTTTCCGCCTTCACCCATTTTCGCGATGCCGAAAACGAACGCTGCCAAGCCCAACAATATTTTCGCAGCGTTGTAGCCAAAAAACGAGAAGGCGACGACGGAGAAGGCCACCTCACCGAGGTCAGGGTTCACTTCGGCCGCGGCGCTGAACGGACCAAATTGCGTTAGGCCGACACCCACCTGCACCACATTGAGGATCGCACTGAACGCGATGGCAGAAAACCCCAAAGCGTATCGCTTGG
This sequence comes from uncultured Parvularcula sp., assembly GCA_937919225.1. GTDB lineage: Bacteria > Pseudomonadota > Alphaproteobacteria > Caulobacterales > Parvularculaceae > Parvularcula. The sequence continues at coordinate 32 of CALFRH010000292.1, read as the reverse complement.
CCGTCACCAGTGCCGCCCCCGCAAAGGCCGCC
>CALFRH010000291.1 GCA_937919225.1 uncultured Parvularcula sp. | reverse complement strand
GTCGCATCCGGGCCCGAACTCTGCATTTCAGACATCAAGATGCCTCGCATGGACTGAATGGAGCTATTGCGCCAACTGCGCCGGCAATCTGAGGTGCCTCTGATCTTCCTCACGTCAAAGGACGAAGAAATTGATGAGGTTCTGGGGCTGACCCTCGGCGCGGACGATTACATCAAAAAACCATTTTCCCAGCGCCTTCTCTTGGAGCGCGTGAAGGCGGTGATCCGACGAACCGCCGCGATTGCCCCCGGCACCGAAGAAGAGACAAGCCAAATCATCAAACGGGGAGAATTGACCCTCGACCCCCTCCGCCACGCCTGTATGTGGAATGGACAGAATGTGACCCTAACGGTCACGGAGTTTTTAATCCTCCAATCTCTTGCCACACGACCCGGTTTTGTGAAGTCTCGCGATGCCCTCATGGACGCGGCCTATGACGACCAGGTTTATGTGGACGACCGCACGATCGATAGCCATATTAAGCGCATAAGGAAGAAATTCCGCATGGTCGACAAAAGCTTCGACCAAATAGAGACCCTGTACGGTGTTGGATACAAGTACAAAGAAGGATAAATCTCCCTCCTTGTTCAAACGATGGGGGCAGCGCATTGGCGTGCGCTCAAAACGCCCTGCCCACCGTTCAAAGAACCGCTTCTCCTGGCTGTCGCGCCTGAGGGATGAGACGGGCCGCTTGCCCATCTCCCGACTGACGATCACAATTTTTTTGACCAACTTTTTTGGTCTGTCGGTGTTAATCCTAGGGTCATTCCGCCTCACCCACTATCGCGATGGCTTGATTGAAGCCAAGTTCGAGGCTGTCCGCGCCCAAGCGCAAGTGATGGCGTCTCTCGTCGCGACCGTGGCGGCCGAGGACACAGAATGCGATATTGTGGCCGAAGGGGACAATTCCGCCCCCTGTCTTGTGAGCCTTGACCACACCAATGTGAACACGATTTTCACCCGGGTCTTTCCAAGCTTTGAGGGGCGTGTCCGGATTTTCTCAACCCCGCCCGGTTATGACATTTCAAGCCTGACGAATGCGAACGATCTCCTCCTAGAGGATAAAAACCTCCGTACAGATACGCTTGTGATCAGCGAGCTACCAGATATTGATGGGGAGGGGCGCGCGCCGCTGCCTGCCCGGATGCTCCAAACCTTCACCGATAACTTTGTCGACTTTTTCATCGACGGTGGGTTCCGGCCTTCGGTGCGCCGTAACACGCTAGAGGATGAACTGATTGGCGCCTTTCTTGCGTCTGCGACCCAGCCTACTCCCGGCGCTTCCTCAATTCGGTATAATGAGGAAGGAGAGATTGTTGCCTCCGTCTCAATCCCCATCCGTAAGGTACAGGCCGTCTATGGGGTCGTAACGGCCGAGATCGGTGGCCTTGACGCGGTCATCGTCGAGGCCCGCGGGGCGCTCATCGCCTTTCTGGGTGTCGCCTTTGTGGTGATCATCTTTATTTCTTTCCTCCTAACCATGACGATCGCTGGCCCCATCCGACGATTGGCCGCCGCAGCGGATCGGGTCCGCGATGGGGTACGCGGCACAGGCAAGATGCGGATCCCTGAGTTTCCGAGCCGCGTCGACGAAATCGGAGAACTGTCCGACAGTCTTCGGTCGATGACCCACGCCCTTTATGATCGGATCGAGACAATTGACCGCTTCTCCGCCGATGTCAGTCATGAGCTGAAGAACCCCCTCACATCGATCCGCAGCGCGATCGAGACCATCGACCTGGCAAAGACCGAAGAGGCGCGCGTTAAGCTCCTCGGCGTCATCAAAAACGATGTTGCCCGGATGGATCGTCTTATTACCGATATTGCCAATGCCTCACGCCTTGATGCTGACCTCGCGCGAGAGATGCGCGAGCCGGTGAATATTGGTCAGCTGATGAAAGACATTGTCAGCCTTTATAATACCACCGCAAAAGATGGCCATGTGCCAGTCCGGCTTCTTGGCAAAGAGCAGGCAAAGCCCCTTATCGTGTTCGGCTCACCATCGACCTTGGGCCAAATCTTCCGTAATTTGATCGATAATGCCCTTTCCTTCAGCCCCGAAGGCGGCACTGTCAGGGTCGCCGTGGGGATGGACGCTGCGGACGATGATCCTATTGTGAAGATCACCGTGGCCGATGATGGCCCGGGGATCCCGCCCGAAAATCTCGACCATATTTTTGATCGGTTCTACACAAAGCGGCCTGAGGGGGCTGTCTTTGGCAACAATTCCGGCCTCGGCCTCGCTATTTGCCGTCAGGTGGCCAAAAGCCATGGCGGGAAAATCTGGGCTGAGAACAGGATGAATGCGGACGGTAGTGCACGCATTGGCGCGGTGTTTACCGTCACCCTCCCCTTAAGACGAAGGAACTAGCCGTGGCAGGACCCGGTATTGTCGTCCACGCCACCGCCATCGGGCTCGCCGTCGACCCGGACGGGCCACTTTGCGGCGTCTGTTTTGTGGGCGATCCGGGAACCGGGAAAAGCCTTACCGCCCTCGAAGCGATTGCCGCCTGCCCCTATGGTAGAACCTCCCTGGTGGCGGATGACGCCGTGGTCCTTCACCAAACAGACACCGGCATCACTGCCGCCGCGCCCGCCACCGCCTCCCACGGCGCAGGACCCGCTATCGACTATCGGGGCAACGCCCTCCTTCACGTGAACGCGATGCCGGGTGGCGCCGCCCTCCCCGTTCGCTTTGCCGTGGAGCGAACCCATCTGACGGCGAGCATGCCAAACGTCCCCACCCCCCGAACATGGCCCCCTTTTCAGGAGAGGGGCCCCACCCTCCCCCTGTTGCATGTGCACAATGGTGGCACCCTTCGACTGCTGATCCGGTCGCTTTTGACTGGACATTCTCTTCTAGGCGGGTTCGATAGCGTTCCGGCCGGGAAAAAATACCCATAACGCCGGTACTGTAGGTTGCATAACGGGCGAACGGGGACACACTCGAACGCTCGTCATAAGGGATTGCCCATGATCGGCATTGTTGTCGTCACCCATGGCCAGCTGGCTAAAGAACTCATCGCAGCGGCCCAGCATGTGGTGGGTGAGCAGCCGGGGATGAAGGCTGTCTGCATCGGCCCTGACGACGATATGGAAAAACGCCGTGGGGATATTCTCGATGCGGTGACCAAAGCCGGCGGCGATGATGGCGCGATTATTTTGACCGATATGTTCGGCGGCACCCCCTCTAACCTCGCCATCGCCGTCATGGGCCGGGCAAAGGGGGAAGTGATTGCCGGCGTGAACCTGCCGATGCTGATCAAGATTGCGCCCGCCAGTGCGCGGGAAAGCATGACCCTGGAGGAGGCAGTGAAAGCCGCCCATGAGTCGGGCCGCAAATATATCTCCGTCGCTTCCTGGGTTTTGGCGGGCCAAAGCGAAAGCGCATGACCAGCGAAGTCGTCCGCACCGCGGAAATCACCAATGTCAGGGGCCTGCATGCGAGGGCAGCTGCAAAATTTTGCAGCCTTGCGCAGCGTTTTGAGGCATCCATCACCGTTTCTAAAGACGGCATGACGGTGGGCGGCTGCTCCCTTATGGCGCTTCTGATGTTGGGCGCAGGAAAGGGCTCGACCATCACCCTTCGCGCCGAAGGCGCCGAGGCGGACACAGCGGTAGACGCCTTGTGCGATCTGGTCGCCGAGCGGTTCGGGGAAGAGACCTAGTGCAGTTCCAGGCCAAGTGTGCGCGGTTGGCCGTCCGGAAATACGAAAGAACAAACACTTAAAGCGTCTCCCTCATTCCAATTGAGGAGGAGACGCTTGAGGACCGCACAAAAGACACCCATCCCTCTTTTTCGGAACATCACCTTTCCTACATTCAGATCATCATGATTGGAGAGGATGTCATGACCGCGCAAACCCTTGATGCGACATCGCTGGACACCAGCCCACCGCCCCCCGCAGCAGGAGATACGCAAAACACCAATGGGATGAGCTCTGCCGCCGCCGCCGTGGCATACGCTGGCGCCCTTCCCCTCATCGCCGGCGCAATCCTTGGTTGGGCCCGGCCTGAGGATTTAGGACCCATGGTGCTGGGGTGGATGGCGATTTACGGCGTGGCACTCCTTGGGTTTTTTGGCGGGGTGCGTTGGGGCATCGCGGTGATGCAGCCCGCCGGACCGACCTTCCCGCAACTATTGGGCGCCGTGGTCCCCCTCATGCTCGCCGTTGCGGTCTTCCCCCTTGAAGGCGTCGTCACCCAGTTGGCTGTCCTCACACTGGCCATTCCCATCCTTCTCATCGACGATTTACGAGCCACCCGCCGCGGTGCCGGCCCTCCCGCCTGGTATTTAGGAGTGCGAGTCCCCCTCACCGTCATGATGGAACTGGCGTTTCTCGCAGCCCTGCTCCTTGGTCTGCGGGTCCTATAATATTGCCCCTCAGACAAAGGGTCGGTAACCAGCGCTATGGAAGAATGTCCCCGCCAGACGGGCCTTGGTGCCCGCTCGTTTGAAACCGCGATGCAGTTTCGGCGCACCGCCCAAGCGTCAGACATTGATGAGCTCGGCCACGTAAACAATGCCGTCTACGTTGGATGGCTACAGGATGCGGCCCTCGCCCATTGGTACAAAATGACCGACGGCCCGTTAAAAGACGGGTTCGTCTGGATCTGCCTCCGTCACGAAATCGATTATCGCCTACCCGTTCTGCCAGGCGAAGAGGTAGAGCTACGCACTTGGCTTGGGGTGCGCCATGGCGCGCGGTTTGATCGGCATACCGATATCCGCAAGGTGGGCGCACGCCGCTCCTCCGTGGAGGCGGTCACCACCTGGGTGATGCTGGAGAAAGCGACAGGCCGCCCCCGCCGAGTTGGCGACGATGTGATGGAGGCCTTTGGCCTCGACGTCGCCCATCATACCAGCACAGAGTCATGAGCGATGAGCATCAAGACCCAAACTGCCCCCGATGACCTCGCCTTATTCAGGAACGCGCCAGACAGTGTCACCTTCCGTAAACTGCGCAAACGCCTCGCCCGAGCAACGGAGGAAGCCGTTGCCGCCTATGGGATGGCTCAACCGGGTCACCGCCCTCGCTGGCTTGTGTGCCTGTCAGGAGGCAAGGACAGCTACACTCTCCTCGCGACCTTGCTGGACCTACGGGCCCAAGGCCGCCTCACAGCAGATCTTATCGCCTGCAACCTTGACCAAGGACAACCAGGGTTTCCGAAGGATATCCTGCCCCGATGGCTCGACAGCCTAGGGATCCCCCGCCGGATTGAGTATCGCGATACCTACTCCACCGTTATCGAGAAAACCAAACCAGGCCAAACGCTCTGCACTCTTTGTTCGCGATTGCGCAGAGGAAACCTCTATCGGATTGCCCGCGAGGAAAAATGCGACGCTATCGTCCTTGGTCATCACCAGGACGATATCTTAGAGACCTTTTTCATGAACCTCTTCCATGGGGGTCGTCTTGAGACCATGCCCCCAAAACTATTGAATGAGGAGGGCGATCTACTGGTGCTCCGCCCCCTCGCCCTGTTCAGTGAAGCCGACATCGCGAAATACGCAGCATTGATGGATTTTCCAATTATTCCGTGCACCCTTTGCGGTAATCAAGAGGGGTTGGAACGCAAGCAAGTCAAAGCCATGCTCAAGGCGTGGGAGACAGCTCACCCCGGCCGAAAAGAGAAAATGGCCCGAGCGCTTGCGACGGCAAGACCAAGCCATTTGCTTGACCCTGATCTTTTTGATTTCAGCGCGCTGCACCCCTCCAAACCGTAGGCGCAGGGACATGCGGATAAGGGTGCAACGCGCTATGGACTTTTAGAGATGCCCTACCGGGCAACGCCGCTACTGCGAAGGACGTTCGTTTGCACTCACACCTTCGCTATAGTTTTTTGTTTTCGCATCGCTTTTTGCCGAAACCTGAGTACACTTCTCGGCGCGATGCTCTAATATTGATGGGCAGGGGGTCATGACATCTAGATTCGAATTGGAAGACAGCCACAAACGGTATGATGAGTGGCTGCACTCTCAACGAAAAAATGAGCTTCTTCCTAAAGAGCGGCTTATCCCGCTTCTAGAAGTCCCCGTTCCCAATGAGCCCCCCGCATTGATGCAGTCAAAGATGCACATCAATGAAGATCAGAAGAAAGATCTTTTGGCGAGGGTACAAGCGCTGATCCCCTGGGGCGGCTATGTTATCCAATTGGCAGACGGCGTGCTCACAGGCAGCGGGCTCAATTCTGAACACACAATATACCGTGCGCATCTTATTTGTAATGCCGTCAAACAGCTCGCCGGCAAGTCGTTTGCCGACTATTCGGTCCTCGATATGGCCTGCAATCACGGATATATTGGATTACAATGCGCATTTGATGGAGCCAAAGAAACCCTTGGATGCGACCTTCGCAAGGCCAATATCAAAAAAGCACAACTGCTCAAAGAGCATTTCGAGATCGAAAATGCATCCTTCAAATGCGAAGATGTCTATCAGCTCGACACCCAATTTGACGTGGTTTTGAACCTTGGCCTTTTATACCATGTGACAGACCCTTATCTTCTGATCGCGAAGACATACGACACTTGTCGACAGTTCGCCGTCGTTGACACGATCACGCATCTGGCGCCCGTCTCTGCATTCATTCAGCGGACCAATAAAAATAACCAACACCATGCAGAGGGCCGGTATAATGTCGAGTACCAACCAACCTATCACGCCCTACTAGATCTGATGCATGCTGTTGGCTTTAAGGATCTTGTCGAGGTGGTACCTGCGCCAAGCACGCCCGCCGCCACGCATCCGCTCTACGACGCCTATCAGCGGCGCTGCATTATTGGTTTTAAGTAGACCCTCCGCCTTAAGCGGAGGGCATGTTTTTGGTGGGACGTTTATTCCCCGTCCGGCTGCTCAAAGCTAATCACCTGCTGTAAGCCGGTGGCGCGAATGGCGCCGGAGTCGCCAAGGCCCGGTGAGTATTTCCACTTTGACACCGCCCGCAAGACCGCCTTGTTAAAGCAATCATCTGTGGACGATAGAATACGGGCGTTCACCACAGCCCCGCCATAGGTGACGTCATAGATGACCACCACCTGCCCCTCGA